>JACMPP010000097.1 GCA_014377445.1 Oligoflexus sp. | reverse complement strand
AGCATCTTCGAATGGATTGAAGTGTATTATAATCGACAGCGTATTCATTCTACGCTTGGCTATCAAACGCCCGAGTGCTATGAGCAACTCGCGAACGCGAACCACTCTTAACTCACAGTCCGATTTATGAGGGGAACTTCAGTATTTTCATATGGAAATAGGAAGGCGCGAAGGCCTACCGCAACATTAAACAAGGAGAAAAATGTTACCAAATCGGTAACTGCCAGAAAACTTGTAGGGGCCGGGGATATTGGATGGTGAGGGTTCTTCTTAGTTGTAACCAGACAGGTCTTACTTCACGCACGAAAAATGTATGTACCAGTACAGAGTCGGGCTGACTATTGATACTCCTCCTATCATCTGAGCAACGGTTCCTTCGGTCTGCGCATCTTCAGAATCAATCTTATATTTGCCACCACAGGCACCAGCCATCTTCTCGTAAGCATCTTTGCGACTGTTGTTGGCTACCCACTCAGAGCCTTGATTTACATATTTTATTACCCCAGGACGGGACACTTCGTTAGCAGGAGCAAACTCGCTACTTTGATTTCCCGGTGAGCTAACCATCTGTGATGTTGCACAAGCGTTAAGAGACATAACTGCCAAAACTACTGCTAAAGTCTTCATCTTAAAAACTCCAAAAAATAAGAAAAGGAAAAGAAAGAGCCTCATCCGTGAGGCGCGGACTCCGTGTTACTACTTGACCACACTCCCGTCATAAGTTGGGTGATCAAGTAAGTTGTGAGCTTCTATGGTCAGGCGGGTGATTGCTCGGCTTGAAGGCGAAGTACCTCATTTAACTTGCTCTTCAATTCAAACCGTTCCGTCTTCGGGACTTGGTCAATGAGAAAGTAACTAAAAGCAATTTTGGCTTTTTGACTCCTAAGTCCCAAGCCGTGGCAGAGCTTCATTTCGCCTTCCGCAATAAGCAAATCGTAGAACGTAACCGACCGGATGCTTTTGTTCTCAATGAAGGAAATCATAAACTCGGCTCGCTTGAACTTTTGCATCTCGACTTTGTATGCTTCCATGGTTCGCTCCGGGGGTTAAGATCACGTTGCCTACAAAATACTTATCGGGGTGAGGTACTGCCAATCTGAATTAAAAATGAGGTATTATGTAAGTAGGCGTGAGCAACAAAGTAAATCACTAGTGCAGGACGGTATTTGTTTTGGTGTCAAAAAAAACGACAAAACCTAACAAGATCGATGAATTATTCGACGAGTCGGCTCATGAGTTTGTGAGGACTGGATTATATATGCGGAAAGATCTTCACAAGTTGTTGGCCGAAGCCAGCCAAGACTCTGGTCACTCAGTGAATAAGATAGTGAACAAGATAATAGCTAAGTTTTTCGAAGTGGATTGAGGTAGGGGTTATGAGGAGAGTAGGGAAGCCTCGTCCTTGAGGCTGTAGGTCTTAAATCAGGTCAGAAAGTAGCTTGTGAAGAAGGCCTTTTTTTGGCAGTCGGATAGTAACCCATTCACTGTCCACGGTTACTTCAATGTTCTTCTTCTCGGCTTGGACAGGTCGTCCCGTCTTTTTAGTGGTAGCTGGGACTGTCTTGCTCGCTTTCGGTTCCATAAATGCTCTCCTATAAACACAGCAAAAGTGCTGGTTATCTCAAATTAAGCGTCAAGATCGAAGTTAAGATTATCGACCTCTGGCTTTTGGTAAACCCTCCTGAAGTAGAGGGAGGTTGTCTGGATGTCTTTGTGCCTCGCATGTTCTTTAAGCTGCTCGATCTTGATAGTACTATGATGTCCCAGCCAGTAGACCGATGCACGTCTCAAGTCCTTAAGTGTCGTCCCCTTTAAGCCTTCATTCTTCCAAAGATGGTAGTAATATTGGTTGTTGTATTGGAAAAGGGCGATGCGATGGCTCTCCTTAACCGACTTAAGCAAGACAACCAATAGCTATGCGGCGGGTTTACTGAAGAACGCCACGAGGTCTTTACTATTCTTCTTAGGATTGCTCTTTTCCTGCTTAGTAGGCCTACGCTGCTTGTCCACATCGATAGCAAGACCATCGAAAAGTCCTAGGCTACCCATGACCGAGCATGCTTCCAGTGATCTGGCCTTACTACCGACTAGGAAGTCATTAAGCTGCAAGGCAAAGGTCTCCTGAGGCCTGAGGGATGAGAAGTACCCACACAGAGCTAGGAGCTTAACGCTGTCATTTGTCGAGGTACGTATGAACTTTAGGACGTCTTCGGGGGTAAGATGAAACTGAAGTGGTGTGTCTTTACTAGCGGCATGTCCGGTTACCGAGTCCATATCTAATATGCCGTCTACCAGCTTTTTGTTGCGCTTCAGCCAACCCCAGAACTTCTTAGTACTTAGTTGGACTTGGTAGGTATGAGATGGTTTAAGCTTCTTTTTCTTCTGAAGATAGGTGGCAAGGTCGATGCTGAATTGTGGTCACAAGCCAAGCTTGTCGGTCTTCGAGCAGAAGTACTCTGAGGCCTTAAAGACGTTTCGGGTGTCTGCCTTAATGGTTCCAAGAGCAAGACTTTTCGTGCCTTGGTAGGTCTCAAATTCTTCAATAAGAGCATGGATAACTTCAGGGATAGTCGTGTCGGTGGGCTTGATACGGCTTTGGATGGAAGCATTGTAATTCTGCTCCCATGCCGTAATTTGATCGTCTGCTTGAGAGTCAAACGGTAGACATTCAGCTCTAGGCCAACGCCTACCCCTAGCACCTCGTTCAACAATTCTTATCGAACCATCTGCTTCACGATACCAACGAATACGCTTTTGACTCATACAAAGAATACCTCTGTTGTGGGTCAACAGAAGTATTCATCGGTTAGCCGATCTAGCCAGATAATTTATTTTCTATCTCTAAAAACTTTTATTATTCTAGTAGTTTAGAGAGTAGCGAGAGGCGGGCTTGAACCGCCGACCTCGTGATTATGAATCACGCGCTCTAACCAGCTGAGCTACCTCGCCATTCGTCAGGGATATAGTCTATAAAATTCAAACCCCTAAAAGTCAAATGTAGAATCGCAGAGGCTCAAACTTTATTGTCTAGAACCATGATACAAAGGGGCTTTTAAAGCCCCTTTATCGCGGGCTAGGCCTTAAAACTAGGGAGTGGAATGACCTTGTGATTGGCAAGGAAATCCGGGCAGCGCTCCAGGGCATGGACATACGCCGTCACAATCTCCATGTTGGTTAGGAGCGAGCAACCGAATTTAACGGCAGCTTGGCGGACTGCTGAGCCTCTAGTGAGTTCGTTGCGCTGGGTGTCTTTGGGAATGTTAATCACAAAGTCGACCAGACCTTCCTTCACAGCCTTGATTACGTCGAACTTGTCCTCTTCGGGCCAAGCGAGTGACGTGACCGGGATGCCATGCTCCTGGAGGTACTTGGCGGTGCCTGGTGTTCCGAAGAGCGGAATGTTGAGCGAAACCAGAGTACGGGCTGCAGGAAGAAAGCGAAGCTTCTCCTTCTCGGAGCCAGAGCTGACGAGGACACCTTTTTTCGGGCTGAAGACGCCGGAGGCTTCCATCGCGAGCAAGAGGGCCTGATCCACGTTCTCACCAATACAGCCTACTTCGCCTGTAGAGGCCATCTCCACGCCAAGGACAGGGTCAGCGCCCCCAAGACGCTTAAAGCTGAACATAGCGGCCTTTACGCCGACATAAGGAAGTTCGTCTTCGTTGAAGCGAGAGAGGTTGGGTTTCACACCGATCATGACGTCTGTGGCGACGTCAGCGAGGTTCAGTCCGACAGCTTTGGAGACAAAGGGGAACGAACGGGCCGCGCGAGCGTTGCATTCGATCACTTTGATTTCGTTTTCCTTGGCCAGGAACTGCATGTTGAAGGGACCGTTCAGATTGAGACCTTGAGCGATCGCCCGGCCGGCACGCTTCACGCGGCGAACGGTTTCGACATAGAGTCTTTGCGCAGGTACGACGAGGGTTGCATCACCGGAGTGAACACCCGCGTTTTCGATGTGTTCGCTGACGATGGCGGTGAGGATTTCACCGTTCTTCGCGACACCATCGAGTTCGATCTCACGGGCGCCGACAATAAACTCCGAGATCACAACCGGGTGATCAGGGGAAATATCGCTGGCCGTGGTGAGGCAGAATTGCAGAGACTCATCGTCGTAGGCTACGCTCATGGCCGCGCCGGAGAGAACATAGCTGGGACGGATGAGGACGGGAAAGCCGACATCATCGATAAATCGTTTGATCTCGTCTTTGCCGGTCGCAGCTACCCAACGGGGCTGACCGATTTCCAGCTTGTCGAGAAGGGCGGAGAATCGCGCACGATCTTCAGCCGTATCGATGGAATCCGCTCGGTGACCGAGAAGTTTGAGGCCCGCTTCGGAAAGTGGCTTTGCCAAACGGTTTGGCAATTGACCCCCCATCGAGCAGATAATGCCGACAGGTCGTTCGATATCGGTAATGTCGAGGATGCGTTCGACTGAAAGTTCTTCGAAGTAGAGGCGATCGCTACTGTTGTAGTCGGTCGACACCGTTTCGGGATTGCAGTTGACGATAATGCTTCGCCAGCCGGATTCCTGAAGTTTGCGTGAGCAACTGACCGCGCACCAGTCGAATTCCACCGATGTACCGATACGGTAGGAGCCGCCCCCAAGAACGACCGCCGAGAAGACTTTGTTGTCCTCAGGAAGCGTCTCGCTGAAAGTTCCGCCGTAGGTCATATACAGATAGTTCGAAGGCGAAGGATATTCACCCGCTGTGGTATCGATCTTTTTTACGACCGGGCGAACGTTGTGTTCGAGACGCAGTTTACGAACCCCGTGCGACGCTTTGCAAAGGGCACCGGCGCCAAGGCCTTTGCCTCTGAGGACGAGGCCAGCGATCTGTTCATCACCGAAGCCCTGGATTTTCCAGCGACGCCAGGTTTCAGCGTTTACTGTGCCGAGGGTCTGAAGGATCATCATGTCGACACGTTCAAGTTTCTCGGAACCCTCACCGTACTTGCTGATTTCAGCTTCGGTGGCCATCATCGTTTTGAGGTTTGAGAGAAACCAGAGATCGATCGAACTCAGCTCGCGCAGGTGATCGAGGCTCCATCCACGACGGAAGGCTTCGACGACAGCAAAGAGACGTTTGTCGGTCGGAGAATTTAATTCCTCGCGAAGCTGCTCATCGCTGCCTTTGAATCGTTGCGCGCTCAGGCCCTCGGGGTGCTCGGTCACCATGCGGGTGGCTTTTTGAAGAGCTTCGGGAAAGCTGCGGCCGATGGCCATGACTTCTCCGACCGATTTCATGGTCGAACCCAGGTGGCGATCAACGCCCTGGAACTTCAAAAGGTCCCAGCGAGGGAACTTGATGGTGATGTAGTCGAGCGCAGGCTCGAAGAAGGCGCAGGTGATCCCTGTCACCGGATTCTTCAGTTCGAGGAGATCGTAACCAAGGACGACTTTCGCTGCGATGTAAGCAATAGGATAACCCGAAGCCTTCGAAGCAAGCGCAGACGAACGCGAGAGACGGGCGTTGACTTCGATGATGTAGAAGTTCAGAGAATGCGGGTCGAGTGCGTACTGAACGTTACATTCACCGACGATGCCAAGCGAACTTACGATCTTGATCGCCGCGTTGCGGAGGATCTGGTATTCGTCATCGCTTAGAGACTGACTGGGGCAAACCACGATCGAGTCACCGGTATGGATACCGAGAGGGTCGAAGTTTTCCATGTTACAGATCGTGATCGTGTTGCCTTCGGAGTCGCGCATCACTTCGTATTCGACTTCTTTCCAGCCCTTCAATGATTTCTCAACGAGAACCTGAGGCGAGGACGCGAGCGCTGGCACCACGAGGGCTTTGAGTTCTTCATCATTGTTGGCGAAGCCTGATCCGAGACCACCTAGGGCAAAAGCCGCTCGGACGATCACGGGATAGCCGATGCGATTGGCAGCGGTGAGTGCGGACGGATATGCTTCGCAGGCAAAGCTCGCTGGGACAGGCATCGAGATCTCGCGCATCTTTTGCGCAAACTCATCTCTGTCTTCAGTGAGGCGAAGGACCGACGCTGGGGTCCCGAGGTTTATAACTTTATGTTTTTTGAGAATGCCTTGTTCATCGAGTTTGATAAGGCAGTTGAGTGCGGTTTGACCGCCGAAACCAGCTATGATCGCGTCAGGGCGTTCCGCAGCGATCACTTTTTCCACCCAATCCACTTCAACAGGATAAAGGTAAACCTTCACGCCGGCTGTCGGGTTAGTCTGAACCGTTGCGATGTTCGGGTTCACCACGACGACTTCAATCTTCTCTTCGATCAAAGCCTTGATCGCCTGTGTTCCTGAATAATCGAATTCGCCCGCCTGACCTATGGAAAGACCGCCGGATCCCAGGATAAGGACTTTGGGTGTACGACCTAGATTCGCCAGTTGTTTGAGCATAGGCATATTATTTTTTCACCTCGGCCAAGAGCTGTTCGAAAATCCATGAAGTATCGCGAGGACCGCCGGATGCTTCCGGGTGGAACTGCACCGAGCGGAAAGGCTTGGTCTTGTGCTTGATGCCTTCGATCGTCTGATCGTTGACGTTTCTAAACCAGGCATCCCATTCACTCGGAAGGGAAGCGTCTTCCACGACATAACTATGATTTTGGCTCGTGATATAGCCGCGTCGCGTGCCAACTTCGTAAACGGGTTGGTTATGACTGCGGTGACCGTAAGCCATGCGTCTTGTGTTGGCGCCAGCGGCAAGCGAAAGAATCTGATGACCGAGACAAATGCCGAGAATCGGACGGTCCTGCGTTAGCAACCCTTCGACCTGTTGCACCAGGTCACCTGTGCGCGTTGGATCGCCAGGGCCGTTGGATAGAAGCCAAAGATCACAGTCGACATCGCTCAAACGTGTGTCCCAGGGAAGGAGTTGGACTTCACAGTCATACTCAAGGAACTGACGGATGATGTTCCACTTCACACCGCAGTCGACCAGTCCAACGCGAATCTTGCCTTTGCCGAAGATCATCTTCTTGTCGGTCGAGACCTCGGGAAGAACATTGTGATTGCCCGGATCGAAGAAACTGGTCGCATTTTTCGGCTGAAAAACTGCGCCCATATCGCGATAGCCTTCGGGATGCTCGGGTTCGATGCGAGCCAGAAGGTTCGGAGTCGATCGAATGAGATGTACGAGGTGGCGTGTATCGAGGCCGACAATGGCCGGTACGCCTTGGGAGGTTAACCATTCGTCAAGTGGCTGAAAGCTATTCCAGTGGAATACTTCCGAACTGTCGATGGCGAGAATGACTGCTGCAGCTCTTGCTTTGGCACTTTCAAATCCGCGAGGAATTGGCAGATCAAGCCCGCGAGGCAAGTCGGGAATACCGTAATTGCCGATGAGGGGGTACGTGAAGCACAGAATCTGCCCAAAATAAGAAGGGTCGGTGATAGCTTCGCTATACCCGACCATTCCAGTAGTAAAAACAAGTTCACCGCTCGCCCGTAGTGGAGCTCCAATGAGTTCCCCCGAGAAGCTGGTGCCGTCGGAGAGGACGAGTTTACATTTTTGGCGCATGTTATGGTCACCCCAAGGGTAGAAAAAATAGGCCAGAAAAAAATTTGCTCGAGGATAGCCGATCGTTCGGGAATTGGCTATGCTTTAGTCCGTTTTGAAATTCTCTAAGAGATATTTATGACGTCCCGGAAGTGGACAGGAGATTGAAATACATGAAAACAAGACAAACTGTCATAGCTTATGCCAGTCGAACAGCTATCGGTAAAATGGGTGGCAGCCTCGCCAGTACTCCAGCTCCCCGTCTGGGTGCGGCTTTGGTCGAAGACGCCTTGAAAAAACTGAACCTAAAAGGCGATGCTGTCGACGAGATTATTATGGGCCAGGTTCTGACAGCCGGTGTGGGTCAAGCTCCCGCGAGACAGACGGCTATTTACGGCGGTCTTCCCATTTCAGTTTCAGCCAGCACCCTCGGTAAAGTTTGCGGCAGTGGAATGAAGGCTGTGATGCTTGCGGATCAAGCGATTCGTGTGGGCGATGCCGAGATTATTTTTGCCGGTGGCCAGGAGAACATGAGTCTTGCGCCGCACATTTTGCCGAATTCACGAACTGGTTATCGCTTTGGCTCTTTCGAAGTCAAAGACTCGATGCAGATCGATGGACTTTGGGATCCTTACAACAATATGCCGATGGGCAACTGCGGAGAGATCTGCGCGAAGGAATATGGTTTCACGCGTGAAGCCCAGGATGAATTCGCTCAACAGAGTTATCACCGTGCGCGCCAAGCTGTTGAGTCCGGTTTGTTTGGCGACGAAGTCGTGACCTTCGCCGTACAGGATCGTAAAGGCACCAAAAACTTCGATATCGATGAAGAGCCCTTCTCGGTCGATCTCGATCGGATTTCGTCGCTTCGTCCGGCCTTCTCCAAAGAAGGCACGATCACGGCGGCCAATGCCTCCTCGATCAATGACGGCGCTTCGCTCCTCGTTCTTTGCTCGGAAGAAGCGGCGTTGAAACACGGTCTGAAGCCTTTGGCCCGTATCGTTGCGCAAGCGTCGTTTGCCCAGGATCCAGTTCAGTTCACCACAGCTCCGATCGCTTGTATCAAGAAAGTCCTGAAGAAAGCTGAACTCAATGTTTCGGATATCGATCTCTTCGAAATCAACGAAGCCTTTGCGGTCGTGACCATGGCTGCGATCAAAGATCTCGAGCTGGATCCAACCCGCGTAAACGTCAACGGCGGCGCTGTGGCTTTGGGTCACCCGATCGGTTCGAGCGGTGCCCGTATCCTCGTGACATTGATTCACGCTCTTCGTCAGCGCAAAGAAAAGCGCGGTCTCGCGGCTATTTGTATCGGTGGCGGTGAAGCGACAGCGGTCGTCGTTGAGATGGCTTAATCAAAAGAATTTTGACGAAAAAAATGAAGCCCCTTGCGTGACAAGGGGCTTCGAAAAAGGGGGGGTCGTTTAAAAATTCGAGAAGAAGAGAACCATCATTTAACTGTGAGTCCAGTTGAATGAATTTTCTGAGTTTTAGTGTCCAGCCACGCGGCTACATCCATCGCGCGTTTCTCATTGATAGCTTTAATTCGGTTCACAAATATCGAGCAACACGCTTTACAGCGTAGTTCTGGATTTTGAGTACCATCGTATTTAGGGTGACGCATACAGACGATCTTTTCCATTTTTCCACTCCAGCAACAGCAAGTTTCAACAACAACAGCGTGGTCTACAAAGGAATAGAAGCAGGGACTGTGCCAAGGCCTGGCAAATCAGGAGGCGACTTTTTTCTTCAAGCGATGTTGCTCGTTTAGGAGCTTCGAGAGGAGTTTGTGGGCGTAGCGTCTGTAAAGTTTTCGGGCAATAGCCCCGTTCTGATCCATCAACTGTTCAAACTCTGCTCGCTTGATACAGCCAAGGGTCGCAGGACTGGTGGCGGTGAATTTAACCTTGGTGGGTTGATCCTTGAGGAGCCAAAGTTCGCCAAAAGTATCTGAGGCTTGAAGTTCATCGGCAGGGATTTCATCGCCTTCCTTATCGATCTTGAAGACAGTAACTCTGCCGCCAAGTATGAAGTAGATACCCGCTGGGGCCTGATTGTAATCAAGGATTACAGAGCTTTTGGGGAAATCTCGGACGACACAGATGTTTTGGAGGAGCTTTTGTTCCGCGGAACTCAAGTCGACCAGAAACTCAGCTCTAAAAAAGGGATCCCAATCCACTTTGGGATCGGGCATGGGTTCATCGTGCTTAGTAGGGAGGGATATTCCACCGAGATAAGCCGCCGAGGGTGGAGGCACGGAATCTTTCTTCGCTTTGGCGGCGATGGCTTTGCCTTCGGCCAGTTGCGGTTCTTTCATCGCGTCGGTCGAAGTATCCTGGATACTAAAGGGGTTCGACGGGCGCTGAGGTTGTGGGATAGGCGAGGTCTGGTCCGGAATATGAGCTGTAGGTTTGTCGTTGGCGGCCGGAGGCCGAGAGGATTTACTGGGAGATGTCCCGTGGGTCGCCACGAGGATTCGCATCTCGGTGGCTTTGGCTTTATTTTGGATGCGTTCAAAGCAGTAAATGGCTCGTTCGTAGAGTTCGCCTTTTTCAAAAGACTCGCCGGCTTTGTCGAACTCTTCCATTCGCTCGTAGACCATACCGCTGTATTCGTAGGCTCCGACATTGCTGAACAGAGCGGCGAGGAGCATGTTTTCTTCGCGCTTGAAGTCGTTGAAGGCAATGAGTTCTGGGCCGATGTCGATGGTATTGCGCATAAAGGCTGCGGTTGCGGAGCGAAGATTGTTCGAGCGGAGCAGTTCGACGATCAACTGCGGCAAGCGCTTCTTGGCGATAAGAATGTCAGCGAGACGCGTGTCGACGCGATCTTCCACGAGCTTTTTGAGAATGAAGTCGAGTTCCTGGTCAGTGAAGCTTACTTTTTCGATGTCTTGATAGTTATCGACGAAGTTTACATACTGCTCGATCGCGCGGTCGAATTCTTTGATGCGGAAGAATATTTTTGCCGCTTCATGATGCTTCCCGAGTTCGAGATAGCATTCGGCGGCTTCGCTGTTGGCTTTCGCTTCGAGGAAGTAAGGGATGGCGGTCGGGAGATCACCGAGTTCACGGGCGCAACGACCGACTTCGAGAGAGAGATTAGCCTTCTTAAAGCATTCCATCGCCTCTTTCCACATCCCGTTACGGGCGAGGAGAGAACCGGCACGGTTGGGGCGTTGAATTCTGATGAGAGTATCAGCCGCTTCGCGGATAAATCCGGATTTTTCAAGAATGGTGATCGCTTCGCGGACCAGGCCCATCGATTCAAGTATCTTCGATGATCCCCGGAAGTTGCCTTCCTGGTAGAGCTTTTGAGCCTGGCGATAAGCGGCTTTGTCAGCGCCTTTGAGTTTGACCTTGTCCGATGTGCGCTTCTGATTGTTGCGACGCGCATGTCCAGCCAGTTTGGAATTAACCAACTGCCAGATCAGATATGCGATCGTTAGCGCTATAGCGATAACTGCTAATAGGGTCGTCACCCGCATTATTCGGACACTCCTTATCCTGTAGCTCAGGTATCGGAGGTTTTTTTCAACAACTTAGCGGGTATATTGGTAAGCCAATGAAATAATTGAAATGTAAATGAATCTCAGAGTTTATAGCCAAGCCAAAGTTCGGTGTAAGAATCCCGAACTTCTTTTTCAGACTCGACGCCGTCGTTAACCGAGGTTTGTTTCCCCGGGGAAAAGGTCTGCGTGATCTTGAGTTGGAAGCTTCCGCCAAGTTGAATCGCGACGCCACCGCCGTAGTTGGGAACGGGGTAGAGGGTCTGGGTGCTGGTGATTCGGCTGCCTTGATAATCGAACTGATTGTAGTAGTCGCGACGGGCTACTCCACCAAAGATAAAGGGGGAGACCGTTCCTGAGAAAGGAATCAGGGTTAGATCGACCGAGCTCGTGATCGACTCCGTGCGCTCCCTGAAGGGATTGTATACGTAGGCCGTGCCGTCCGCAGAACGACCCTTTTTAAAGCCTGTGTTGTTGATGTAAGAGCGGCGATGCGTCAATCCAATGGAAGCGAAATCCCCGAGACCAAGGCCGATATTTCCGCTGACAGCATGTGTCGTGGATTTTTCAAGGTTGTTGGAGGAGGTTGCATTGGAGCCCGAAAGATTGATCTGGATACCGGCGAATGCAGAAGTCGAGGAAAAAAAGGCGCTCAGCAGCAAAGTTGCAAGGAGTGAGAGTGCCAGTAAAAAAAAGCGCATACATCAGGTCCTCAATGCTATAAATGCTGAATGAGTCGCAGAGATTGCAAAGGCAGGCGAGAGGTTCTTCGAATGCCAGGCGATTTTTATCATGCTATGCTGACTCTATGAAATCGTAGCACGGCATAACCATGTACGTATGCACGGTCAATGTTTTGACGTTAGGATAACCCATGGAAAAGCCTTTTCGCCCTTGTGTCGTCGCGGTCATACAGAATGAAAAAGGTCAGATCTTAGCCGGTGAAAGAGCCGACCAATCCGGATCCTGGCAGTTGCCCCAAGGGGGAATAGACCCAGGTGAATCCCCTCTCATTGCCGTCATGCGCGAATTGCATGAGGAGATCGGAACCAATGCTCTGGATGTTGTGGGGACTCACGGAGAATGGATTCGTTACAATTTTCCGCCTGAGTTTGCGACTGGCCGAATGGCCCAGTGGGCTGGCCAGGAGCAGCAATGGTTTCTCCTCAAATTCAAGCCGGGCGAATCAGCGAAACTGGAGCTTTCTGAAGGGGAATTCAGGGCCCTGAAATGGTTGTCCCCGAAAGATCTTCTGGAAGGAACTGTGTACTGGAAGAAGGAAGCCTATCTTCTCGGACTCACCGCATTCGGGCTTTTGTAAGAGGAAGAAAATCATGCCGCGACTCAGTATTTTCAATATGGCCATCGGCTTTATGGTGTTGTTTTTCGCGGCCTGTGCCGGTGCTTTCGTATCCTTTGATATGACGGAGGCTTATCTCAAAGATACGGCGATGCTTCATACCTGGCAGGCGACTCTCCTGGCGAGTGCCCATGGACACACGAATCTCTTTGGTATCCTGCACATTGCGTTGGGATTGACTTTCCCCTATTCTCCGCTCGCCTCTAAATGGAAGGCGCTGCAAACCGCAGGGCTCTTTGCGGGCGTAATTGCGATGGGACCCTTGATGATGATACGGGCTTCCTACGGACCGAGCGCCTCGCTTGAAGGCATGGGGCTTCTGATCGGAGCTTTGCTCTCGCTTTCTCTGGTGACTCTTGCCAGTCATTCAGCAGCTCTCGTTTATCGCACGATTAAAGCTTAATATTGAGATCGCAATGAATCGTATTGTATCCCTGGTTCCGAGTCTGAGTGAAACGATCGTGACTGTGGGGATGCGCGACGAACTGCTCGGCTGCACGCAGTTCTGTGTGGAGCCGGCCGATCTGCATCGGACGGCCAAGGTGGTGGGCGGCACCAAGGATTTTGATCTTGATCAAATCCGTGCGCTTAAGCCGACACATATTCTTGCCAACCAGGAAGAGAATCCCCGTGAACTGATCGAGGTTCTCCAGAAAGAATTTCCTCTCCTTCTGACCTTTCCTAAAAGCCCCTACGACGTGCCGGGCATGTTGCGTGATATGGATCGTTTCCTTGACAGCAAGGATCGCTTTGAAGCGCTGGCCCAGTCGCTGGAATCACACTTTCGATCGCTTATTGCGATGCCGACCCCAAAGCAATTTCTCTATTTCATCTGGCGCGAGCCTTACATGCTTGTGGGTCGTGATACCTATATTTCTCGATTTCTGGAGTGCTTTGGCTGGATCAATGCCTACGACGGTGACGAGCGGTATCCGCAGATTACCGTCGATCAGATGAAAGCGATGAAGCTGGACACTTGTTTGTTCAGTACCGAACCCTATCCCTTTCGCAAGCGCGACGCGCACAGACTTCGTGCAGAGTGGCCGGAAAGCCCGGAGATTTTGAAAATCGACGGCCGGCTGTTGTCCTGGTATGGGACAGCGAGCGTGGAGGCCTGGGAAATGTTACAAGCGGTCGCCAGGGGGCAACCGCTTGTTCAGATGATTGATTAGATGAATGGAGATCAGCCGGCTTTGAGATCTTCGAGGATTTTCTGGGCTTTGTTACGGCTTTCTTCGTCTTTAATAAAACGAAGCTGGCGTTTGCCCTGGATCAACTCGAGGAACTTCTTCTTATCCTGCACGAGAGCGTAGAGTTCTTTGTAGGCATCACGAATCTTCATTCCACGATCGACATAATCATGAAGCTCTTCGATTGTGAAAGGTTTTTTCAGGTAACCGTCCGCTTTTGCGCCGACGGTTTCTTTTTGATCTTCGTCAAGAAGGGCACCGCTGATCAGGAAGACTGGGATCGTGGGATCAAAGTTTTTGACCTTCTTCATCAGTTGGAGGCCGTCGACGCGCGGCATACGGATGTCGCTGATGACGAGATCGATCTCTTTTTCTTTGAGAGCTTCGACAGCATCATGAGCGCTATGAACGACCAGGACGCGAGAAAAGAATTTATTAAGATGAATCTTAAAAAATTTGAGTAGGGTGTCATCGTCGTCAACGACGAGGATATGGGATGATCGGTTGTATACGCGATCTTGGATAGTCATAGTAAAAACTCCTACTCACACACATCTAAGAGACTTCAACTTGTAATCGGAGCGTTTGGACATAACTAAAATTAAAAACGAATAAATATCCAAAGGGAAGCGATGGCTTATTGATATAAGCGGCTGTCACGAATGGATTGTATCTGGATATTTGCCAAATTCTTTAACTCCTGGTCCTGTGCCTGGAGGACATCGTAATAGAGCTGAAGGGCGGTCGTCTTGTCCTTGAACTCGTCCTGGAGGAGGCTGGCCAACTGATAGCGGGCCAACGAATTCAAGGGTGAAATTTCGATCGCTCGTTCGAAAGCACCCTTGGAGGCCGTAATGCGACCCGTCTGACGGAAGAGGATGCCCGTAGTAATCTGGGCTTCCGGATTAAGGGGTTCGAGCTCACAGGCCTTCTTAAGGTCGTTTTCAGCTAAAGCGTATTCCCGGCGTTGCATGGAGAGCTGGGCTCGGTTGACCAGGGCTGGCACAAAGTTGGGATCTTGATCCAGAGACTTGTTTATCCAGTCGCGGGCGTCGGGAAGTCGACCAGCCTTGAGATGGAGGACAGCCAGAAGATTGAGAAGACGTGGATCGTGACCATCCTGATCGAGGCCGCGTTTGATCACGAACTCAGCGAGATCGGTTTTGCCGTTCTCAAGATAGGATTGAGCAAGGGCCGCATAGGCCATCGAGAACTTAGGCTCAGCTTCGATCAGATCGGTGAGGATCTGATGGCCTTGGCTGCGGTTCTGACCTTTGATATACGCCTGGGCAAGGGCGTAGCGGTAGCGGATTGTATAGTCTTGGTCAGGGCGCTCGGTCTTTTCGAGAATTTTTTTGACCGAGGTCAGGTAATCGAAGGTTCTCTCGACATCATTTTCTGCCAGATAAATATGAGCCATTTCCAATTGGGCATCGAGCTGCTCAGAATCGGCCTTCAAGACTTCAGTATAGATTTCTTTGGATTTGCTGCGTTCACCAATCGCCAGGGCGTTGCGGGCCGCTTTGAGTTTGTCATCCGCCGAAGCATTCTTGCCTGTCTTGGCGAGAGTCACGGCGACTTCATCGCGTTCGGTACCAGCAGGCGGCGTTTTATAGTATTTTTGCCATTCAAAGATTTTATCCGAACTGAGCTTCGAGGGATCCGCGCCTTGAAAGCTGGCTTTGACATTGGGATCGATATCGAGTTCGTTGCGCGCCTGAGTATGACTGCAGGCGGCGCCCAGGAAGAGAAGGCTGATAAGGGCTGATCGCATTAGTGACTCCATTGGTAGGGTTGAGTCGTATCGAGAGCACTCGGTAGGCTGCGGGATGCCGGTTCAAGCTGGGGTTGAAGACCACTGGCTTTCAAGGCAGAGCGTTCGATCCAGACGATATCGCGATAGCGATACGGGTCCTTCTGTCTCGCCATGAGGTTTTGGGTATGGTACTGCTGAGAGACCTGAAGCCAGCGTTTGGCTTGGTCATCGAGGGTGCGGTCCGTCTTCGAATCGCTCTTGGCGATCACATTGCGGATAGCCTGAGACATATTCTCAGCGAGCTGGGCGGCGTTGAAGCGCGCGCGACTCGACCATTCGCTGTCATCTGCGGCGATGGCCTTGTTGTAAAGCTTGAGGCTTTCTTCGAGCTTGCCGCCTTTGAATTTGAGACGATTCAGGCTATTGGAATTGCCGGCTTCATCGACCTTCTCAAAGTCCTTTTGCAGAGCTTCGCCGAGCAGAAAGTTCGACTCGCCGATGATGCTGCGATAGAGGCTCTTATCAAGATCCTCTTTGCGGTTTTCGGTATCGACAGCAAGGCGTTTGTAGGTCGCGAGAGCCTTTTCGGTCTGACCCTGAGCATTCCATACCTTGGCCACCTGCAGTTCCGCCTTGAGTTTATAACTGGGAGAACGGCTTTGATTCTCGGCTTTGGCGAGGATCTGAAGGGATTCCGGCCAAGCTTTGGCCTTGGCGTAATAGTCGGCTGAGCGAAGGAGGGCTTCGGTCTTGCCTTCGGGTGTTGTCTGATAGTTACTGACCAGGCTTGCGGCCTTGCCGGCGAGTTTGTAGTCGTCTTCCGCAGCCGCCAGGCCTTCAGCTCTTTGAGCGGCTGGCAGGGCTTTGGCGTACTTTGGATATTCCTGAGCAAGAGCGAGATGGGCTTCCGCAGCTTTATGGAAACGGAGCTGGTATTCCAAGGCGCGCGCTTTGAGATAGAGGAGGTCTTCCGTATTGCCTTTGGGTTTCCGTTCAGCCAGGTATTGGTTGGCTGCGGTTTCTGATTCTTTCCAGTTGCCGGCAAGAGCCATGTAGTAGGCTCCATCGCGGTAGATCACATCGTGATCCGGTATTGAAGGGAATTCATTGGCCACAGCGAGGAGGAGCTGGCCCGCCTCAAAAATTTTACCTTTGGCATTGAGGTTCGCTGCCGTTTCTTTGACCGAAGTCGCTACGACACCGATGAGTTCGCCTTGAAAGCCAACACCCAGTTGATCGAAGTTCTCAAGCTTGAGGTAATTGCGCGTAAGGGCCAAAGTCTCTTCGGCCTTGCCCCCTTTGATTTTGGATTGAACAAGGCCACGAATGGCCAAAGTTCTTTGCGCCTGTGATGGCTCGGAGAGGAGCGCGCGGTTCCAAAAACCTTCCGCCGAAGTGAAATCGTTGAGATCACGGTTGGCTGAAGCTGCGAGGAGCAGAAGATCGACGACGTGCGAACGATTGGGAAAACGATCGGCGAAGGCGCTGATGTTGTCCTGAAGTTTATGGAGTTTGGCCATGCTGCTGGCGTTCGGTTTGGTGCCCGATTCATCAAATTTGGCGAGAGACTGGCGCCATACTTTTTCGCGACTGAGGGTCTGCTGATAGAAAGCGACTTCGAGATTTTCCGCCGTGACTGTGCCGCGCTCCTTGAAGGCTTCGTAAGCTTTGTCCGCATCTTCGAAATGATTGGCGAAGTAGAGACAGTGCGCGCGACGCAATTCCCAGGTTTCCGCTTCGGCATGCTGAGGATTGAATTTCAAAAGGGCGTCATAATAGGTTCGCGCTGTTTCAAAGCTCGACTGACTGCCCTGCACCATACCATTTTCATAGAATTTTCCGGCCAGGAGTTGGTTGGCGTTGAGAGCTTTACCCTCCATATTAGCGAGAAGATTGGGGTCGTTTTTGTGCTGCACGCGCCAGACACTCGTGCGGGGTAGCATGAGGGAGAGGCGTTCAAGAGTCGCGATGTATTTCTGTTCCTGTCTGGTCTTGCGATAGACGTCGGCCAGGATCGTGGCGATCTCGGGGGCTTCCTTCGCCGCAGGATATTTGTCGAGAAGAAAGTCCGCAAGCTCGATGCTCGCAGTCGGTGTTGGATTGCTTGCCAATCGACTCAGGACGCGAAGACCGATGGTGCTTGCATAAGGGCGAAGAATATCCTTTTGGAGGAAGTCCATCGTCTTGTTGGTCTTGTCTTGTTCGAAGAGCGTGTCACCGATCAGATCACAGGCATCGGCCGTCATGCGTTTTTGCAGACTGATGCGTTTGAAATCGGATTCCGGGTGCAAAAGGTTTTGGGCGGCGACCAAAGATTCGTTCAGATCAGCCGTTCGATAGGCGGCCCAGGCTAGGCGATAGTTCACACGCAGTTTTTCAAAGTCCGCTTCCGGCGAACGAATGCGACCGAGGACGGCGCTTGCAGCTTTGTAAGACTTGAGAGCGTTGACCGCCTTTTCTTTGCCAAAGTTACTGTCACCGATCGCGATGTTGGCATGAACGGTGTAGATACTGTCTTTGCCATCGCGCGCCAGGCTTTGCCAGACATTGAGAGCCGCTTCCTGATTGTTCAAATTTTCGAGTATGGTCGCACGGAGGTAAAGGGCTTCGTCGTTGAGTGTGAAGCCTGGCATGTTCTTGTTGAGGTCAGCAAGTACGGCAAGAGCCTGCTTGTGATAGATCTCAGCCGATTTCTCGCTTTCTTGAAGAGAGCCCGCTTTGGTCAGGACCTGTGCGAGATTCATTCGTGCGTAAGGCGTGCTCGATGCGGTTGGATGCTCTTTGAGTTGATTTTCATAGCGTTTAATTGCGCTTTTAAGATCGTCCATTTGCGCTTGGGTCAAAGCGCGTTCTTGCGAACGCCATTCGGTCTTGAGCTTGTCCCAGGCTTCGAACTGCTGACCTTTACTCGTGACGAATTTATGATTTTCGTAATCGTCGAATGCGCGCCAGTAGTCACCGAAGGCCTCGAGTGATTTGTCTTCGACCGGTTCTTCTCGAAGGTCCTGGGCATGCAGGGGCATGCCGGAGAAGAGCAAGGATAAAACCAGGAAGTGCTTATTCATGAAGGGCCCTTTCGATCTCAGTATCGCGAATGTTCTCTTTGATTTCTTGTTCATTGAGAACCTGTTTGGCTTGTTGTTTCGACTTCTCTTGGGTCTCGCGGAGGAAGCGTTGCCACTCAACATCCGCTAACCATTTTTTGCCACGTGCGGCTTGGTCGTTGATCGTATAGCGCAGGTAATGCAAGACGTCGGGAAAGGCCTTGCCCGTGGCTTTTGCCATGGAGAAGCGAAGAGTCTCTTCACTCGCTGACAGGCGGTCGGCGTTTTCACGGGCGGCCGACTGCGCATTCTGTTGAGCTAGGAGCCAGTCCTGTTCTTGTTTTTCAGTCGTATTAATCAACTTCAGGACCTTGCCGGCGATGCGAGGCCAGATCAACCAGTTGCTTGCAAAGTCTTCCTGGATATGTTTGGTGGCGGGGTCGGAATACTGATCCCGCTGTTCCTGCAGTTGCGAGTTGCTTTCAAGAAACTCCTGACTGAGGAGGAGAAAGTGTTTTCGTGTTTTGAGCAGAGGGGAATTGCTTTTGTAACCGGCTAGCCAGAAGGATTTTTGATCTTCGACGGCCGATTGGAGTTTCACTGTGAGATGATTCAGTTCCTTGATGCGGTCATTGGCCTGAACAGCTAGATCCTTCTGAGCCTGGCTGCCGCGCGATCCCTGGTAAATGGCCCCAGCGAGCTTCGCACGATCTTTGAGAATGCGATCATTCAGCTTTGCAGCTCGGCTTTCGAGGAGGGCGAGCTGATAGGTGTTTTGCCATTTCGATGGACGAAAGGTCTGGTCTTCAAGAATTCTCTTTCTTCGCTCTTTGGCTTTGACGAAGCTGAGTTGCTGTGCTTCGGACCATCGGTAAAAGGTGAGCTCATGGTCGAGCATGCCTTCGCCGATCGCACTTAGATCTTCGATATAGTTCCAGTACTGCTCATCCTTGGCCAGGAGGGCAGGCTGCAGACGGGCATCGCTGATGCGCCCCAGTGTGTATTGCAGGGAACGAATCTCCTGACGATGTTCTTTGATCATGCTCCGGGCTTTACTGAGGCGATGATTCAAGGCCGCGGCTCTTTCGAGGACCGGAGATTCGATGTTCATGGCACCAAGAGCCTGACGGGTCTCATCAAGTTCAACGTCTTTGATGACAAACTTGCCTTCATATTGCTTCAAGAGGCGTTGATCGAGGTTCTGGAGCTCTTTCTCGCGACTGTAAAGACTACTTTCGGCGGCTTCAAATCGTCCACTGGAAAGTTGAAGGAAGGCCATTCTCTCTTTGAGATAGGCTGCTTCTTTGGAATTGGGGTAGGCCTTGAGATAACTCTCCGCCAACTGCCGGGCTTTGGCAAAGTCCTCCGATTGCATGAGGAGGGTCACGCTTTCGTAGAGGGCCAGCCTTTGGCTCTCGCCAGGGCCTTGTACCTTTTGATACCAGGTCCAGGCATGTTTCTGTAGATTCCGCGCTGCAAAGAGTCGGGCCAGGTTAAGTCGGGCCAGTTGCTGAACGAGGTAATGCTCGGAATTTTTGCTTTCGGCCAGTTTGAGAAAGAGCTCTTCACTCCTGTCGTAGTAGCCTGTTTTGAGTTTGACGAGGGCCAGGTAGAACTGAGCATTAGCCTGGATATTGGGCGAAGCGTCCTTCTTGAGAAGGTCGTTCAACCATTCCTCCGCGAGGCTCATCTTATTGCCATGATAGGCACTCTTCGCAGCGAGAAGTTTGATCGCATCGCGCTTTGCTGAGGGGATGCCGGTGAGGCTGATCAAACTGGCGAGCAGGCGGTCAAAGCCTTCGCCTTCCGCTGCAAGCATGTCCTCTTTTTGGATGAGGAGGCGATTGATGACTTCGAGCAGGCGAGGATTCGAATAATCATTACGACTTGCGAAGCTGCTCAAAAAGCGTAAATAGGCTTTGATCGAACGCGCTGGGTAATGAAGTTCTTCATAGGAGCGGCCCAGGTAATATTGAGATTCAAGGTAGCGATCGGTTTTAGGGGATGCGTTGAGAACCTGATTGAGAGTTCTGACAGTATCGAGATATTCCCTGGCGCGAAAGCTTGCTTCCGCCCTTAGAAAGAGCGCGTTGGCCTGTTGGGCTTGAACCCCTGGCGCAACCTGGCTGTCGCTGACCTGAGCCGTCGATAGCTTGTCCTCAAGACGTAAGAGATCCTGGCGCAAAGACGCCTCTCCAGCAAGGCTTAGGCCTGGATTGCCGCAAAGCGCCAAGAGGAGAATAGATCGTTTCGCCTTAAGGAATATCATAGGACTCCAAGCTCGCTAACGCTCTGGTATTTTGCTGCTCAGGACGGACGAGGCGCATGCGGTAACCTTTGTGGTAGACACCGGCCTGGACCTGGATCTTAAAGCTCTGATCGTAACGATGGTAGATGTTCTGATCGAGAGGAAGGGTCTTCTCACGTCGACGGATCGTTCGCGCTTCTAGCTTGAGTGTGTGTTCGCCGGCTTCCAATGGACCTAAGAAAAAAGGGACTTCAGAGCTTGGAGTCCACTCGCCTCCATCCATCGAGTAGATTTTGGTGCCGTCGAGAAAGAATGTGAGTTCCCTAATCGAGGTGAGGTCCGGGTCTTCGATCGCCGCGGCTATTTCAATGAGGCTCCCCTTCGTCGCTTGATTGAGGAGTTCACCCTTCATGCCTTCGATCTGGCCGGAAAGTTCGTCCGCTTCTTTTTCAAGACCGGCGATTTGCTTCTCAAGACCAGCAAAGTCGTCCGAGCCGGGCAGGCGGCCTTCGAACTTGCTTGCCGGTACCTTGATCTTCTGATCAGCCTTAGGCGAGGGATTGATGGGTTCGATTTTCAGGCTGGAAGCTTCCTGCTCCATGAGTTTGTGCTCCAGACGGTCCAGGACCGAGTCCATCGCTTGAATGCTGGAATCCGCCGCTAAGAGATTGCCGGCGGTGAATAGGGTTAAGGCGAGGCCTAGGGCGATGTTTTGCATCATTTGCGAGCCTTGTAGATTGCGACGTTGCCAGGGTTAAAGCTTCGGATCGCCCGCTTGGTCTTCTCAGAGATGGACTGAGGGACGATGATTTCGAATCCGGCAGGCAGGAGCTTGCTGCGATGCGAGCTGAAAGCGTTGGGCAGCAGGCATTCGTTATATTCTTTGAGAGTCTTTTCGTCGATTGGAGTCATGCTTACCAATTGATCCACACTCATCGCTTTTTCGATGCGAATATGATCGATGCGCATAGGGTTGGAGGCCTTGGCGTGACCAGCTTGGTAGATATCACGATAGACATTTCGCGCCGCGATGAATTCGCTGTAGAAGTTGCGGCTCGCAAAACCAAAGGTCGGGTTCTGGTAACGGCGAAGAATTTTGTCCATGTCGGTCGTCCCAACAGTCCGGACAGCTTTCTTCATTCCGCCGGGACCGTGGTTATAGGCCGTAACCGCCAAAGGCCATTCTTTGAGAAGGCGTTTGTTCTCACCCAGCATCACGGCGGCGCCGTAGGAAGCTTTAAGAGGGGAGAGACGTTCATCCACGAAGGGATTCACGGTCATGTAGAGGCGGGCGGTGCCTGGCATGAACTGCCACATCCCCGAGGCCCCTACTTTAGAATAAGCCTCTTTGTTAAACATAGATTCCACAAACGCAATGCGTGTGAGCTCGGCTGGAAGGCCCCTATTCCGGAATATATTTTCCATATAAGGGAGATATTGCTGAGCACGATGAGAAGCTCGGACGAATTCATCAGATAGCCCTTGTTGAGTGCGGAGATAAATCTCTTCGGTGAACAATCGATTGAGGGCTTCCTTGCGGCGACTGTAGACTTCCAGCACGCGCTTTTCCATAGGCCCATATTCTAAGGCTTTTTTGCCGAGTTTTTGGAGACGGTTGATGGCGAGCTGATAGCGATCTGTATATCGATTCAGGAGCTCTTTGCGTTCGCGACGCGTGTAGGGCTTGCCCTTATTATACTTTTTCGCAAAAGCATCGTAGTCCACCACATCGATGATGATGTCGACTAACTCGGGGTCATGAATCACAAAAGCAGAGCTTTTATAACGTCTGAAAATTTTCTCCCAGAAATCCGCCTGAAGGCGAACGATGGGGCTGACCGGGAACGGGTCCGCCTGGTTTTGGGCAAAGCCAAAACTGGAGAACATCATACTCGCAAGGAGTAATGTAAGAGTAGCATGACGCATAGCTCTGACCTTTTGTTGGCTCGCAATAGACACCTAGTGCCATTTTAGCTATGCACCATAGTCCGTACTAGGCCGCCAATATCTTGACCGCTTTGCCGTTCAGGAGGCTCTGGATAAGGGTTTGGTGGAGCTAGGCAATTTAAAACCTAGCTGTCAAAAAAACAGATTTACCACGGGCTCATAAACCTATAAAAAGCATGCTTCCCTCGTAGTCGGGGCGTAGCGCAGCCTGGTAGCGCATTTGTCTGGGGGGCAAAGGGTCGCAGGTTCAAATCCTGTCGCCCCGACCATTAAGGAAAAGCCGAGTTCACTTAACAGTGACCCGGCTTTTTTCCATTTCTACACGTCGTCAGGACTTGGGTTGACGTTTTAGTACAAGTCAAAATATACATTATTTTACATAACGGTGACCCATGACAGCAGATCCAAAGTGCCCCAAATGCAACTCAGAACACAGCTACCAGGATCGCAACCTTTGGATTTGTCCTGAATGCGGAAACGAATGGGGGGCTAAGGCCGAAGCTGAGGGTGATGAGGGGGCTGCGGCGGCATTTGTCGTAAAGGATGCCCACGGCAAGGTCTTGCAGGATGGTGATTCGGTAACGGTCATCAAGGATTTGAAGGTGAAGGGATCATCGGCGGTTGTGAAGGTCGGAACTAAAGTGAAGGGCATCCGTTTGATTGAAAGCGATGATGGCCACAATATCGGTTGCAAGATCGAAGGATTTGGGGCGATGAATTTGAAATCGGAGTTTATCAAGAAATCCTGACTCTCAGTCCTTTCGGTCCAGCTCAGGCGTTCGAAAGCGCAACCATAGCTGCAAAGGGCAGTGAAAGGCGAAGATGATCACCATAGCGACTTTGAATTTGGTGTGCGTGTGAATCTCGACGCCAAGCTTTTCCAGAAGTGTTCCGTTGATGATGAAGATGTAGCAGGCGAGCCATAAGCTTAAAGTCAGAGGGATGGCGATGACTGCGGCTCGGGGCCCTCGAGGATCGATGTTTTCACCGATTTGCGGTTTTTCCAGGCTATCGACATCGATCACGGGAACCCGGGTACGTGTCTTGGATTGCCTCTTGCGAAGTTCGGCGAGCTTTTCGGAATCGATATAGGGCAATTGAAACCAGGTATGACCAGTTTTTAACAGCACGCGTGATATCTGCCATCGTCCGTAGGACCACACGACAAGGGGGATGGCGATGCTGAGGGTGGCGAAGGTGATGATGGTGCCTGTGGAAAAGTCCTCTTCCATAAACAAGCCGATACCAAAGATCGGGAAGATTAGGGCCAGGCGAAATACCGACTGATAATCCCCAAATCGCTTCTGGACTTCAACGGCGACTTCAGCAAAAAATCGTGGATCCTGATCTTCATCAGCCTCTTTCCAGGCGCTGATAAGTTCCTTGTCGGTTAACTCGGGAATAGTCTTCTTGCAGCCCATGAGGGTCCCCCGGGATCTAGGAGTGCGTACCTATAGAATAGGCCAGATTGTTGGGAAAATCTTTCCTACCTGAGACCCCGATTTCCTTCGAAGAAGCAATCAGTGCGTGATCTTCACCGCGTTCTTGATGGCATCTCGCTATTGTCCTTGGCTCCCAAATGTAGATAAAATCCTTCTGCGCCTGGATCAGGCAATATGAAAAATTCTGTCCATCCTTTGCTCTCTGCGCGAGTTAATGCATGGGCCCAGAGAAGCTTGCCATGCCTCGGCCAATTTCAGATTTCGCGATCCAGAAGTTATTCAATTCCTTGCCTAGGGTAGCATCCGCAAAGCTATAAAAACCTATGATTGAATCGCCCCGATTTGGAAAGGTATGAATTGCAGAATTTCGGAGTGTCGGCCGAAGGAGGTCCCATGTCACGTCTATATGTCCAATCTGCACCTTAACATTCGAATACACTTGTCATTCCCAAGGGCCTCTGCTTAGCTCTTTCCTATCAAAAAGGAGAGTTTATGCTTTACGATATTACCGTTCCCCAGTTCATCAAAGGTCTTCAGCAGCTTTCGACTTTTCTGGACAAGGCGAGCACTACCGCCGAAGCGAAAAAATTCGATGTCGAAGTCTTGATGAATTCGCGTCTTGCGCCCGATCAATTCAATTTCATCCGTCAGGTTCAAATCGCTTGCGATACAGCAAAGCTGGGCGTGTCTCGTTTGACCGCTAAAGATGCACCTGTGCATGATGATAGCGAAAAGACTTTGCCAGCAATCAAGACTCGTATCGAAAGCGTGATCGCTTATCTCGAGAAGTTTACGGCGAAGGATTTTGCAGAAGCAGAAACCCGCCATATCACTCAACCTCGTTGGGATGGCCAATACCTCTTCGGGACTGAGTATGCCCTTCACCACATGATTCCAAACTTCTATTTCCACATCACCACCGCCTATGCGATCTTGAGACATAACGGCGTTGACGTTGGCAAAAAAGACTTCCTTGGAAAAATGCCTTATAAAAAATAAGAATGTCTCTTTACAGACGTCGAATAGTAGAAAAGCCTGACTTTGCTCTTTGCTAAGGCCAGGCTTTTTACTTGTGTTCGATTAAAAGCAATCTTGCGAAAATCCGCAGCAACCGGTCTCTTTTGGCTTAATAGTGGCCTAATGCCTAAAGGCGTTTTTCCATGTGCACGAAGAGTTCGGAGAAGCCCGAGTTCTTGTAGAGCTTCAGCGCCCGCTTGTTTAAAGGCGACACACTCAGTGTCATTCGGTTCAGATCTTTCTCAATTGCGAGCTGTTCAACCGCCAAAAGGATTGATTTACCGTAGCCTTGCCCCCTAAATTCTTCATAAACTTCCATATTGAAGATGAAGAGATCGGTAGGAGTGATATTCATCAGGATGTGGCCGACTTCTTCTTCCTCCTCCTCAAAGCAGAGCATAAAGGAGGCTGTCGGTCTCTTGAGAATGTCATCGATTTCTTTTTTGGCTTTGCGCGTGGCTGAGGCGAGATCGTAGAGATCGCTTTTTACCAGATCATCAATGTACCCACGGCAGAGATCAATTCGGTCGAGGTCCGACTCAGTCGCAGGAATGAGAGTAATTGATCGCATATTATACTCCGGATCTTAGAAGTCGTCTCATAAATACGATCGCTCCGCGACCCGGAGTGAAGCCCTTTAGGGTTGGTCGTCGGATGCCGATCCTCATTTGCAGTAGCAAACTCCGTCCTCACCCTTCCTCCCGCCTTGATCTCCATTTATGAGATGACATCTAGTTGCTAAATCGATCGATGAGAAAGAAGCCAAAGATCACTACGGAGGCGAGGCTACTGATCAATACAGCTCCGGCTGCACAGTCCTTCGCGACGCCTATAGCAGTATGCCGATCGGGGTGAATATGATCAATCAGATGTTCGAGTGCAGTATTGAACATCTCGGCCGTTAAAACCATCGCAATACAAAGGGTAATGATGGCCCACCAAAGAGTTGTGGCTTGCAAAATTCCCAGTGCAAGCAGCACTATAACGGTTATACTGACCTGAATTTGAAAGCTTGATTCGCCTCGAATCGCTGTTTTTATGCCAGCTGCTGCGAAACCGAATCGAGTAAAAAATGATTGGTTTTTCAATGCGGCATTCCTTCATGCAAAGGGCCTTGGACCGTCAAATCAAGACATCTTAACCAGGGAGTTTTCAGACTCCAAGTATTATTTGTAAAGCAGGGAGCTGTTAATGTTTGAATCGACGATGATGAATATGCCTCTGACAATCGATATTTTGATCCAAAGAGCCCAGACTGTGAGCTCTCATGTTGAGGTTGTTTCCCGCCAAGCGGACCGGAGTCTCCATCGCTCGACCTATGGAAAAGTCGCTGAGAGAGCCTTGCAGCTCTCGCGAGCGCTTTTGGCTGGCGGTATTAAAAAAGGCGATCGGATCGCCACTCTCATGTGGAATCATTCTTCGCATCTTGAGGCCTACCTCGGAATTCCCATGGCCGGCGCCGTCATTCACACGCTGAATCTTCGGCTCCATCCCGATGAGATTGCTTACATCGCCGAGGATGCCAAAGATCGTTGGCTCCTCATCGACGAAGTCCTTCTGCCTCTCTTTGATGCCTTCAAGGGCAAATATCCTTTCGAAAAAGTCATTGTTGTCGATTCAACCAAAGCTTTGACGGAAGGTCGTGTCGACTACGAAGCTCTACTCAAAGCGGCTCCGAAGGATACGCCTCTACCCGAACTCAAAGAAACCGATGCTCTTGGGTCTTGCTACACCAGCGGAACTACTGGCCGTCCCAAAGGTGTGGTCTATTCGCATCGTTCGACTCTTCTGCATTCCGTTGTCTCGGCTTTGCCAGATTCGCTGCAGCTTTCCTTCACCGACTGCCTCATGGCGGTTGTACCCATGTTTCACGTCAACGCCTGGGGCCTTCCCTATACGGCTCTTCTCGTTGGGGCGAAACAGGTTCTGCCGGGGCCATTCCTGGATCCGACCAGCCTGCTTGATCTGATGGAAGAAGAGAAAGTGACTGTTGCAGCGGGTGTTCCCACGATTTGGATGGGGATGAGAGAAGCTCTTGATGCGAAGCCTCGCAATTTGAAGGCGCGCATGGTCGTGGGTGGCTCCGCTGCTCCTGAACAGCTTATTCGTGATTTTGATCGCCACGGTTTGGAATTGATTCACGCCTGGGGTATGACCGAGACCTCGCCGATTGGTCTGGTTGCCAAACTCAGCCCGGAAGCGAAGGGCAAGAGTCTGGATGAGCAGTATCACATGCGGGCGAAGCAGGGGCTTCCGCCACCTTTTGTGCAAGTGCGTGTTTGTAATGATAGCGGTGAGGTGCCGAACGACGGCAAAACCAGTGGGGAAATCCAGATCCGTGCGCCTTGGGTCACCCAAAGCTATGCTTCGAATGATTCGAAGGATCGCTGGACCAAGGACGGTTATTTCCGAACCGGTGATATCGCGACTCGCTGTCCTCTAGGCTACGTACAAATCAACGATCGCATCGCTGACCTCATCAAATCCGGTGGGGAATGGATTGCCAGCCAACAGCTCGAAAACGCCTTGATGGGCCATCCCGCTGTGCGCGAAGCGGCAGTGATTGGTGTGCCTCACGAAAAGTGGAGCGAGAGACCCTTAGCGGCGATCGTTTTGAAACCGGATATGAAAGCCTCGGCCGACGAACTCAGAGCCTTTATCGCTCCACAATTCGCTAATCTTTGGCTCCCGGATGCTTTCGTCTACCTCGATACCATTCCGCGTACTTCTGCCGGCAAGTTTAAAAAGACAGAACTTCGCGAAATGTTCAAAGACTGGAAGTGGGAGAAGTAATTTTAGAAAAGTTTGCCATCGACAGAGACGGGATCGAGTTCAGACACATCGATTCCGTCCAAACAGCGAACATTGATGGCGATCATTTTCATTCCATCCGGTCCTGTGCCTGTTCCGTAAGACATGATCCCGCAGGTCTTGCAGAAAAGGTGATGGATATTTTTCTTGTTAAATTGATAGTCAGTTTGTGCGTCCTGGCCCTTCAGGAGCTTAAACTGGCTTTCCGCGACAAAGCCCAGAACACTGCCCCGTTTGTGACAAATTGAGCAATTACAGCTAATGATTTGTGTTAAGTCGATCTGCACTTCGTAGCGAACGTTTTGGCAGTGACATCCGCCTGCATGCTTTGGAAATTCCATTCGGTAGCTTCTCTCCTGGAAAATTATTGTAAGCTTGAGCATAATCACAACGATTCCATTCGGCAAGCCAGCACCCATTTTTCGGAGTCGTTTTATGCTATTTCATCAGCTATTCGAGCCTGAATCCTCGACCTACACCTATCTTCTGGCCGATCCTGCGACACGGGAAGCCATATTGATCGATCCGGTCATCGATACGATAGAACGTGATATCAAACTCATTCAAGAATATGGTCTCGACCTCAAATATGTTTGCGACACGCATGTGCACGCCGATCACATCACAGCGGCCGACGAATTGCGATCGCGTCTCGGCGCCAAGACTTGCGTGTCCAGGAATGCGTCTTTGCCCTGCGCGGACATCGCTTTGAAAGATGGTGATTTCGTCAAGTTTGGAGCCTACTCTCTGAAAGTTTTGGAGACGCCGGGACACAGCTCGTGCTCCCTGTGCTTCGTCCTTCCCGATCGCGTTTTTACGGGCGACACACTCCTGGTTCGAGGCTGTGGGCGCACGGATTTTCAAAACGGCAGTGCGGAACAACTTTATGACAACGTTCGAGAGAAGCTCTTTGCCCTTCCTCCTGAGACCATCGTTTATCCTGCACATGATTACAAAGGTCATACGAGCAGTTCGATCGCTATGGAGAAGGTCCATAATCCTCGTCTGAAGGATGGTGTCAGCCGCGAGGAATTCGTGAAGATCATGGCTGATCTTGGTCTCCCTGTACCGAAGAAGCTGCACGAAGCTCTGCCAGCGAACCTGGCCTGCGGGAAGCGTCCAGCGGTCTCCTGATACGTTTCGTCTTTGCAATTCCAGAAGGCATTGGGTAGAAGTCGTCTTCCATTGCTAGTCTGTGAGTTGCAAATTGAGTAAAACCATCATCCCCCGTAATCAAGTCAAAAAACCTCAGGTTCCTGAGTTGCTCTATTACGGGCTCCATATCTGCGAAAAGCTTGGCAGCAATGACAAGCGTCGGCCAGATATCATTCGGGTTTATGTCACCGAAGAGACGATGCGGGAATTTAAGCCTCTTTTGCAATGGTGCGCTGCGAACCGTAAGGCCTACCACACCGTCACAGGCAAAGAGCTCGAGAAGATTACTGGCTCTGTGCATCATGAAGGCGTAGCTATTCTTGCTAGGCAGGCGCCTTACCGTCCTCTCCGCGATCTCGAACAAATCCTCGCGAAACACAAAGAAGCTGTGCCTTTGATTTATCTCGATGGTGTACAAAATCCGCACAATATCGGAACGATCATGCGCGTGATGGCAAGCTTCGGCTGGCCTTACATCATCGGACCCAAAACCATGGCTCCCATGTCAGCGGCCGCAGCCCGTATGAGTGAGGGCGGAGCTGAATTTGTCGAGGTTTTTGTAGCAGAATCGGGCGTCGCGTTCTGCGAATGGGCCAAATCTTTGGGCTATTCGGTTCTGGGTACATCGAGCCACGAAGCGAGTTCGCTCTATGAAACAAGGCTTCCGGACCGTGTCGCTCTCGTGCTTGGTCACGAGGTTCACGGGATGTCGAAAGAGGTCGAGCGCAAAGTCGATCAGAGGCTCGCGATCCCCACCACAGGACAAGTTGAGAGCCTAAACGTAGCGGCAGCGACTGGAATCCTGGTTGGCGAGTACACCCGGCAACATAAGTTGGGATGTGGTCGTCTCGTTTGATTTCATAGCTGCTTTTTCCGCTTCTTTGCCTTTAATCAAAGACTTTCCCCAGTTTTTGTGCAGCACCCTAACTTCTTGATCCCCTTGCAAAATCCCCAGTGGTATGGCGAAATCCCCAAGGTCTCGCTAGCTGTATCCCATTAAATTCTTTACGTTTTTGTCCGAAGCTATTCCCGTATCTCTCTATCTGGAGTCTCGATGGTTCGGCTGTTACTCATAGCCTTAATTTCGTCACTGTTCTGGGCCTGCGCATCGCGCAAGCCTAAGGGCGGCTTTGATGAAATTGCCGACTTCGGATTATCGAACGAACCGACAGGCGTGAAGGTTGATGACAAAGCCTATTTCGACGATTTGAAGCGAAGTGAGTCTTCGGTTTCCTTCGAATCGTCCCTGCCTTTGCCTCTGCGCGTAGGTAAGACTGCCGATCCCTTCGATGCGATTCCCGCGATGGCCAGACAAGGCGTCGATTCCCGCATCAGCGTGCAGATGGGGGATTGTCGCTTTACGCTGATCACCGGACCCATTCAGGTCGATCGCTATCTGCTGGCAGGTCAGTGGATCAAGCTTACGGAAGGTTTGCCGCCTCAGGTCCCTGTCAAACTCGAACCCAATATGGACCTCAACTTAAAAGTTGTATCCAAGCTTGGTGTTGAAGTGCCTCAGTCGCAGGTCCCTCTCTGCCGTAAAATGTTCGAAGGCAAGAAAGTCTTCTTAGGTCGCTTTCATCTGAACAAATCCCGCATCGGTCTCGTAGCGGCCCCTAACGCACCCAAGATTCTTTTTGCATCCCGTTCGATGGAGCCCAAAGGGCGAATGGTCTACCTCCACTGGCAGGCTGGATCGAACCTTCCGTCTCTTATCGATGACTTTGATTTTCCGGCCACCTCGGAATCAGGAATTTTTAGAGCCCAAATGTCCAATCGAGGTTATTATTACTTAGCGTTTCAATCGGTACTGAGAATGGACCAGGTGGATTCTATGGTGATCAAGTTGCCATATCCTCCGCCGCGTGCCCCTGTGCAGAAGAAAACGGTCAAGGTCAACGGCGGCAAACGCTAGATAAGAAAGGAGTGAGGCGAGGCTATGAGCAACGATAAGAAATCCAATGATGAAAAGAACGCCAGGGAATATTTCCGTATTTCCTATCGTCCAGCGGAAGCTCCTATGTTCGAGTGTGATAAAAATAAATTTATTGTCCTCGATCTTTCCGAGGCCGGCGTTAAGTTCTCACCAAAAAAGGGTATGACTTTTTTTGAAAAAGACACGATCTCAGGCAGAATTATCTTTCCAGATAAACGAGGTGTGATCGAAGTCAAGGGTGTCATCATTCGTGTGACACCCTCTGATATTGCGATTAAGCTTTTAGCCAACACGCGTATACCCCTCGCGAAGATCATGGAAGAACAGCGCCTGCTCATCCAAAGAGGCAAGCTCTGATCAACGAAAGTTTCTGACCGGTGGGATCTGTTCCCAATGCTCGACACTTGTCTGGCCTTGGTTTTGTTCCTGCTGAATCGGACGAATATCCGAAACGGGTCGATAGGCCTGCTCCACCAGAATCGAAATGCTATCCTTATCCCTCTGTAAACGCCCGCTCACACAGATAAAGCTATGCTGCCAGAGAATTTCTCGGAAGAGATCGATCGTCTTGGGTTTGCAAACCAGGTTGATGAAACCCGTATCGTCTTCGAGCGTGATGAAGAGTATGCCCTTCGCCGTTGGCGGGGATTGGCGAATGAGCACCATACCAAAGACCTTGATCGTATCGTTCGCGCGCGCATCAAGAAGGTCTTTGGCACGCAGGAGTTGATTCGGTCTTAGGGAATAACGCCAGGCGAAGCGTTTGATCAGCACAGTTGGATGCGCCTCGAGACTGCTCGTGAAGGATTCGAAATCGCGTTCCATCTTCTCCAGCGCAGTTTCGGACTCAAATTGATAAGGCCACTCTGTCTCGAGCAGGGGCGCGCGTGGAAAGGTCTCCATCAGCCAGAGGGCTTCGCGACGATCGATGCGAAAACCCTGAAGGGTATCGGCGGCGGCAAGAGCGCTGAGATCGCGACGGCTCGTGCCTTCGGCATCGTTCATAAATTTTTGCAGCGTGGACCAATACACCTGTTTTTGGCGACGCTTAAGCAGTTCTTCCATCGTGCCTTTTGCAAGGCCCTTGATCAGGTGAAAGCCCAGGCGTATGGCAAAGCGATCGCTACTTCCGATCTTCTCAAGACTGGAATCCCAATGGGAAAGATTGATATCAGGCGGCAGGAAAGCCAGGCCTTCGCGCTTTGCGCTTTGAATAAGGGCATGGGTCGAATAGAAACCCATAGGCTGCGAATTGAGAAGAGCCATATAGAAGGCTTCTGGGAAATGACATTTCATGTAGCTCGAAGCATAGGCGAGCAGGGCGAAGGAGGCGGCATGAGACTCAGGGAAACCATAGCTCGCAAAGCCTTGGAGATAGCCTACGATCTGCTCGGCAAAAGCCGGATCGACTCCATTTTTGAGCATGCCCTTAAGGAGCTTGGCCACGAGTTCCTCGAGATCTTTGCTGAGCGACCAGGACCCAATTTTCTTGCGCAACTCATCCGCTTCCCCGGGTGTGAAGTCGCCGATCTTCATCGCCACGCGCATGATCTGTTCCTGAAAGATGGGGATGCCCAGCGTACGATGGAGAATAGGAATAAGCCTTGGATCCGGGAAATGCACCGGTTCAAGACCCTGCCGCCGCCGGATGTAAGGATGAATCAAACCGCCCTGTATCGGTCCGGGCCGAATGATGCCGACCTGCACCACCAGATCATAGAAGGTCTCAGGTTTGAGGCGTGGGAGCATCGACATCTGCGCACGGGATTCGATCTGAAAGGTGCCGACCGTATCGCCCTTTTGGATCATGGCAAAGGTCTTGGGATCCTGACTTGGGACCGTGTGAAGATAGAGTTCCCGATGATAGTGCTCGCGGATCGTGGCGAAGCCTTTGCGCAGCACAGTGAGCATGCCGAGGGCCAGGACATCAATTTTGAAAATATTGAGAGCCTCGATATCATCTTTGCTCCACTGGATCACGGTTCTACCGGGCATAGTCGCAGGCTCTTGGCCGCAGATCGTGTCCATCACCTCATTGCTGATGACGAAGCCACCGGAGTGGATGCCGAGGTGGCGAGGAAAACCTTCGATGCGCTGGCTCAGCGTTTGCCAGAGCTCCCAATCGCAATAAGGCGCGACCCCGGCCTGTAGATCGTCGGGCAGCTTGGGTTTTTCCTGTTCGCGGCGATAGAGGCTTTTGTGTTCGGCGATCTGTCCGATCCAGGCATCGGGCACGCCAAAGGCCTTGCCGATCGAACGAAAGGCACTTTTGCCGCGAAAGCAAATCACGTTGGCCACCATCGCCGCCCGATTGCGGCCGTAGCGTTGGTAGATGTACTGGATCACCTCCTCGCGCCGTTCGTGTTCGAAGTCGATGTCGATATCCGGTGGCTCGCCGCGCTCCTGGCTTAAGAAGCGTTCAAAGAGAAGATCGCTGGCCATGGGATCGAGTGCGGTGACGTGCAGGACATAGCAGGTCACCGAGTTGGCGGCCGAACCCCGTCCCTGGCAGAGGATATTTTGCTCTTTCGCCCAACGCACAATGTCCCAAACGGTTAGAAAATAATCAGCGAAACCCAGCAGGTTGATCAGGATCAATTCCTTCTCGATCATCTTGGTGATCTTGCTGGAATGGCCTTCGGGATAACGCTTCGCGACCCCTTCGTGCACCAGCTTCTCGAGAAAGGTCTGCGAGGTATAAGCTTCGGGAATAAATTCCTTGGGATAATGATAGCGGAGGTGGCTCAGAGAGAAATCGAAGGTCTCGGCGAGTTCTTCCCCATTTCTGAGAATGCGCGAGCAGTCCGCGAAGGGCTGATAACGATGGGCGAGTGTGTCCAGGTCTCTGAGGCAACGCTCCTCGTTGACAAAGAGTTGCGGCACGATCGTATCGATGGGCTGATTGAGGCGAATCGCCTGCAGGACGTCGTGAAGATATTTATCTTCGGGGCGATGGAAGTAGGCGTCCTGACTGAAAAGGCAGGTGATGCCCAATTGCTGGCTCAAGGCGAGGGTGAGCTGAATCCAACGATCCTCGATCGGATTGAGATGGCGACTCAAAACGAGATAAAGGTTTGGGCCAAAGATGTCCTTGAGCCGCTTGTAATAGAGTGCAGTCGCCTCAGGGCTATGCGTACGAATATAGCCGCGCATGGGCTGTAGACAGATGAGCCCATCCTTGGGAGCGGCGGCGATGACATCAAGGGGGATCTGAGGCTTCTTTTCACCGTCCTGGTGCGCGATCGTGGCGAGAGAACAGAGGGTTTGATAACCTCTTCGGGTCGTCGCCTTGAGCACCAGGGTCTCTTGCAGACTCAGAGCCTGAGTGGGTTCATGACGGAGCGAGAATTCAATGCCATGAAAGAGCTTGAGAGAAGAGTACTCAAGGCTCTTCTTGTGAGCCTGAAAAGCCTGAACGAGTCCATAGACGCCGTTGTAATCGCAAATACCAACGCCGCGATAACCCAGGCCCGCTGCGCGATGCACAAACTCCGCTGGGTAAGATGCTCCTTTGAGAAAGCTGTAGTTGCTGTGGCAGATCCATTCATGCCAAATAAAGCTCTTATCCATAAATGCCTTGCGTGTACCAGCTTCCCTGTTGGTCGCGGTAAACCCAAAGCATGGTTTCGTTTTGGGTCATTCGATAGTAATCGCGACTTCGATTGCCACTCTTCCACCATTTATCCATCGTGCGTTCTTGGAAATGACCTACACGTGTGAGCTGATCGCAAAGAAAATTTTGGGCATCGGGGTAGAGGAAGAGCGGGCGACCGGCCGCGAGCGGAAGATAGTTGGTGGTGGATTCTTCGGAGGCTTCGACGGAAAGGGAAGACGCCTCTTTGTGAAAGGAGTCTTCAGCCAACCAGTCATCCGATAAGGTGAAGAATTCGAGAGGTTTTTTGATCATGTTTTCGAGTTGTTTAAGGCATTGCAGGTCATCACTACTTTCATGAAAAAGGCTCCCTTGCCGTAGGCGCGCCGGAGCTTTTTCCATGATTTCGATTTGCCAAGAAATGAGGCCGGTCTCCAGTGAGCTGGCCTTAAGGGAAAAGTTTTTTTCAAAAGCATAGTTGATCTGGAGTAGAGCTGTCCTCTGGCTTGGGCAGTCTTGATGAAGACTATGAGGATGGCGAAAGAGGATTACGATTGGGTAGACTTGGAGGTTGCAGAGGACAATCCGCCACTCCAAAATTAGGATACGCTCTTCTTTCTTAAAAGATCCTAAGACGCAGAGACGATTTAAATCTTCCCGCAATAACTCTTCAATCGAATTCCATTCGCGAAGTTCATGATCGAGATGACGCTTCACGCAAGGGCTTTGGCTTGTTGTATAGGCCTCCCAAGGGAAAAAGCTTATGGCATCTTTTCTTTCGAGGCCCTGGCGCTCAGGAAACGAAAGCTGCCAAACCTCGGCGACCAAACTCCCAAATCGCCGGCGAATATGAGGACTTGGCAGTGTGCGAAGCTGCTCCGGACGTTGACAGCCGAGGCGCCGCATTGCTATCGACATGGCGCTTTTCGCTTTATTTAAAAGTGAATCCGGGATTTTTTTCCGCAGCGCATATTCTCCACAGCTCTCCCACCACAAATCCCAAGAGAGACCACGCAGAAGGTTCTTTCCCAGACGACTTGAGAAATGAATCAGGCCGCGAAAACCTTTTTCACGCGCAGCTTTCGCCAGCAACAAGGCTTCCCAGGGTGTAAAGGCCGCCGCTCCATAATAATCTTCACCCGCAAAAATCTCGCTGATCTGCTGTTGAACGTATAAAGAAACGTCCATGCCGCGCTGCCGAGCGCTGTGCCGCCAGAAATCAGAACAGGCGCGCATGTCTATCAAACGCAAGTTGTCGCTATCCACCCAAAGCATCGTTTTGGGACTGAGGTTTTGTAGGACGTCAGCTTGCTTTTCATTGCTACAAAAAATCGCAATAAACGCTAGAATTTCATCATTCTGATCGCGTGGTGAGCTTGGTGATAAACTGAGAACGGCGGCCATGAATCTATTCCTTCACACAATGTTTCGTGAAAGAGCGGCAAGGTCTGACGGAAAAATAGAAATTGTTCTCGGGGCGCGTCCCTTCAAAACATGAACTGCAATCCTCTGACTCTCAAAGTCGTAATGGCAATTCAGACGAAGACGCGTCCAGATATTCCCTTGCTCATGCGTAAGAAGACCAGGGCGTAAGATGATAATGCTTTGACCATAGGTTCGGGCGTTACGCGCCAGATGTTGGCAGTCCTCTTCTTTCAGATGGGGAACCTGATCCAAAACGATCACGCGAAAAAAGTCGGAGAGAAAGAGCGCTCTGAGCTCCTGCATAGGATCTTGGCTGTAAACGAAGCGGGTCGAGTTTAGATCGATGGCGCGTGCATGCCAGGCCCAGGGATTGATAGCGACGTGTTGCCGGCCGTAAACCCAGAGTACCCAATAAGAATAATCACGTTGCGCCCGCGCCAAAAATGGCAGCATCAACTCCCGGAGACCCTGTCCCCATGGCATTCCCCATTCGCTAAGCTCACCTTCGGTCAAACCCCCGTCCAGCATCGAGTCGAGGGCTGTCAAACCGCTCAACAGCCGGCGGTTAAACTGCGGCGCGAGCTTTAACTCTTGAAGTCTATTGAAGCTATTTGTTTCCATGCATCGTACCCCTAAAACCATACAAAGGTATGGTAATGAGAGAGGGCGAAGCGGGTCAAGCGGTTCTTTGTGCAGTTTTTGGGGAGAGCGGTATTTATTAGCTTATTTTTTAGGCGGAAGTCAGTTGCCAGAAGGACTGTGCGAGAAGATATGTCAGATTATTTTTCACGTACCTGCAGCAACACTTTTCCAAAGAAGACAGCGATCGGCAGAAGGCCGAGCATCGTGAAAAATAATTTCGATCGCATCGCCTCCGTAAGGAAGGCGGTAACGAATGCTGCGATGGAAAGGATGTGAGGGAGCATTGGACAACCCGCAAGTTAGAGTGAGCCTATCGGTGGAAAGCAGGGGTATTGAAGATAAAAATTTTGGGTAATCTAAACCATTTTGGAATTGAGGGCTTAGGCGTGCATAAAATCCGGTTTTCGAAATATTACGCTAGGGAAAGTAGTTTTATTAAGCGCTTGCCGAGCAAGTTCCCACACAAATGTGAGTAATGGTTCCAAATTCAAACCGTGGCACCTATCCAAACTATCGCATCCTAAGAACTAAGCATGATCCGAAAATTGAGATAGAAAATCATAAGACCTGGAGAATGGTTAATGTCGAACGATCAATTCTCGAAGCCTTTGCCTATTCCACAAAGATAGGATATCAAACGGCTTTGACCGCAGCCCGAAGTGCCTTAGTTGAAGAAAAGACCACAGAAGATAAGCTGCACAAAGCTGCGAAGAGACTAGATCTGTGGCCTCTAATGACAAGACACTGGGAGGCAATTACGACCAAATGAAAACTTCATTGTCCAGCTCACAGATAAAATCAATCGAAGCAAAAATACTGAATATTGCCCGTGCAACGGGTCGATCGTCTATGGAAGCGCGAACACTTTTTCTTTTGGAAAGAGCAACGGCTCGGATGCTTATGGATTCAATGCTTCAACAGCATTTGATATTTAAGGGAGGTTATGTAGCCCTTCGTGTTTACCAGTCACCAAGGTTTACGAGTGATATTGATGCTATAATTAAAGGCATTCCGCCCGAAGATGCCATTCAAAGAATAAAGAATTCCGTCAATTCTACTGTTCTGGCAAACCTAGCCGATTCAGCTCAGCATCGAAGGTAAACTTGCGCAGGTGACAATGCAGTCATCGAGAGGGCAAGTTATGAAAGTAGAGAGCTTAGATCAGCTTGAAAAGGCCTATGTTGGTTGGCGTAAGCGCAAGCGTCACGTCCGCGAAGCCGTTCCTGACGAATTGAAGTAGTCGTAACGGTATCGCCACCGGCATTGCTTCCGCTGGAAGAAAGCGAAGCCTCGTAACGCATGATGTAATAATCGTAAGCAAGACTAGAGAATTTTTTGGGGATGAGGGTATAGCCCGGCGTGCCCTTCAAAACGGAGACGATGCTTGAGACCGACCGATTGGGGTCCACATATTTCCCATTTACATCGTAGTAGCGGACGTAATAGTAGCCGTCCTTCAAACTGGCAATGGGTACAGAGACGAGGACCTTGGTATCGGTGGGAGTGGCATCGTAAGGCGCATCCCCGTAGTTAATTGTGGCAATTGGATTGGAGAGATCAAAAGATCCATAAGTAGAATTTGCACTATAAAAGACCTGGTGTTTTTGAAGAGTCGCAGCGTGAGTGCCGCCGAACGTGACATAGACAGGCTCCGAGAAGCTCAGATCGACTAAAACCGTATTACCGACCTTATAAAAACCATCCGCTGTGGGACTTGAAATAGTCGTCACCGTCGGCAGAGTCGTATCGATCGTCACGCTGCTCAGTGAAGATACCCAAGGAGTTACATTACCCGCGAGATCTTCTCCCTGAACACAGCCGTAATAGGTCGAACCATTTACCCCTGCAATGATGAGCGGCGACGACACATTAGTCGTTGAACCGATACAGCCCGAAGTACAGTCCTTCGCAGCACAGATCTTGAGTTTATGATAGCGAGCGTTGGTATCTGTAATATCGCTCCAGCTTAAGTTAAGGTTGGTCGTTGTACTAAACGCTGATCCAAAACCAACCGAACTTGGCAAGGCAGGAGGCGTCGTATCGATGACAAAATTCTTCAGAGTCCCCCAAGGATCCTGCAGCAGCACTCCCGAAGCGGCTTTCAGAGCGCCCGAACTCCCCCAACTCAGAGCCCCTGCCGAAATATAGTTCAGATCACTCGCCGTATCACCGGCCTGAACGCTATATAGAAATGTAAGCGTATTCGTGCCGCTCCCCGCACTATAGAGAGCATTTCTATCGGTCGCCTCCGTCTCAAGGGTCAAGGTAAAATCATTGCCGTTCGTCACATGAACATTGCTCGAGTAGATGACCTGAATTGGAATGACATCTCCGAGCTTAAAAAAGCCGTTCGCCATAGGACTCGCCACCGAACTGACAACCGAGGCCGATGTCTGAACCGTCACAGCTGCGATCGATGAGACCCAGGCACTCGTATTAGCGGCCAAGTCTTCCGCTTGCACACAGGCAAAGTAAGAAGTCCCATCGACACTTGATTTTGTAGCCGTAAGCGAAGGACTCAAAGCATTTGCGGTGCTACAGGCAAGCGAACAAGCCGAATCCGAACAGACCTTACTCCGATACCCACTCAAATTCGCGTCACTGCCTGCTAGCCAATGCACATCATGAACTGCAAGGGAATGGCGAGATGTCCTTAAATTCGCGCATAATGCGAGTCTAAGTTACAACGAAGTATGACTTATTTATTCGAGTCCAGTCATCACAAGTGTTACCGAGAATCCAATAAATCGCGGCGGGCTTGTCTATGAGTTAGTAACTTTCAGTCCAGCTGAAGTGGATGCACGATGGAATCAACGCGATCAAAACCAGTCCGGTGAGGGCATTAAATTTACTTCCCCCTTTGAAATCTGTCAACGCGGCTTCCAGTATGTTGAGCGCTAAGGTCACGAGCAGAATCATCTCGAGCGACTTAATGCTGACAATGTTGAGAATAACCGTTGCCGGCAATAAGACGGGGAAAGCGACCGATAGCATTTTGATAGGTGAGAAGTATTTTTTGTAAAACGGAGGAAGCACCTTGGCGTAAATGAGTGCTAGGGTCGGTAGGCAAAGAAGGCTAAAGGACAAGGCAAAATAAACTGGAAATTGAAGGCATGCCTCGGCGATGAGTGCCAACACGATTAAAAGAGCAAGCCCAATGCGGATTGGATGTAATGCAACTGCTGTTGGTCTACTTATTCAGGATTCCATTTCTTGTTCATGATTTGAGGGGGCTGCTTGCGCAAGAGAATCACCACGAGACCGTAAACCCGAGCCCTACAAAAAAGAGCTGAAACTTTAATTTTGAAACAGCCAGATCTTCATCCTCATTGGCGTTGACTCGTTCTTTCGTGAGCGCCAGGTTTTCGGCTAGAGCGAAGGCTAGAATATTCACATTCCCTCCGCCTCTCGATTCAAAAATATTAATGTATGAATCAAGACCCGCACGAGTACTTAGAACTGAGAGCCCCTGTTTTGCGGATAGGACGGAAGGAGCCGCATCGATCGAAGCCCAGAGACGGGTGCGATAGTAAAGACTTGATCTTTCTATGCCAAACTCTAAGGCTAGGTCATATATATTCTTTGCCTTAAAACTAAGGGCCGAATCGCTTTCCTCGGGATTGATACGAAATCGGGAATCGATATCGAGTAGACCCAGCTTGGGTTGAACGTCCACACTGCTTAAAAGGAAGCGGTATGATTTAGGCATCAAAGCACTGAAGCACCAACCGATAGAGGCCCGTTTGAGGCTAAAATGCTCTTCTTCTGAACCCTCATTCCTGGAGACTAGGGGTACGATATCGTAATAACTTCGCAGACCCGTGAGTGGACCTCCGCGAATTTCCACTAATCCCGAAACCAAGTTGCCCTCAGTGACAATCGAACCAGAGCCAAGTAGCGATTTTCCGAAGCGAATTCCTGTATAACTCGAACGAAAGCTTTCAAAAAAAATCTGGCTCATAAAATTGCTGCCAGAACCTGCCGACTTATGCAGCAGCTTATTGATAACTACCTCGTAGTCCGCACTACGCTGGCCAAGACCCTGGCTGTCCTGAGCCCAATAGATTTTGTTCTTCTCCAATGGCTTTCGGTTTTCAGTCCATTCATACTCATCTCCTTGGATTGCTTTGTCTCCGTCTAAGGGTTCCAACCTCTTCAGATAGGCATAGATTTTGGGCATCCATAACTGACTCTTCTCATCAAAGCGAAGGCCATAGACTATGAGTTCTTTAGAGTGAGGGGGAAGATCATTAGACCTCGGAAAGAAGACAGACTTCCCGTTCACCTTGAACGCCATGCCGAATGGCAAGGACTCGATGAGAAGGCGGCTCATAGCAAGCGGCAAAATTCGACCTGTCAGATGCGGAAGGACTTGACCATAAGTCGGAAACTCGTAGGTCTTTGAGATAGCCACTCCATCCTTTCGATTTTGCTTCACACGCACTTGCAAACCATCGGCATTTTCAGTGAAGAGGATGTCCCAATCACTTTCTTTAGCGTGGGTATGAGTCAAAGACATACAGGTAAATGTCGTGAGAAATCCATGCTGGTTGATCAGTAAGTTCTTTCCAAAATTCTCGCAAAATTGATTCCACTGACTTTTAAAATCATCACGGTTATCAAATACAGATTCAAAGCGTATCGTCGCATCCAGCCTCAGCTCAGAGGATGGACGTGCACTTGCGATGGAGCCTGTCAAAAGCTGTATAATGGCGACAGCGATGTAGAGTCGAAGATAGATGGGGCGTTCCTCTCGATCAAGTCGCCCTATTTTAACAGGCCCTAAGCCTTTATGTCTAATTATTCTTACGCGCAGGAATGCTGAACATTTCGAATACCTGGCGATATTGCACCAGCAGAGACTCTCGAGTTTATGTAAATACTGGGGAAGCTGATTTAAAAACAGATCGCCTTTGGTCGGGAATGACTCTTGGTCCATCGGATTTATATGCTATTTTGCAAATAGAGACGCTGCTGCGAAAGGACATAAATGAGCTGACTGTGCCCAACTCATCGAACACAAAGTACCCGGAAATAATTGCTGTTAGGAGCGTAGTTCACACTTCCAAGGCTCTGGTATACAACCCAGGCGTTGGTCGTAAAGTTGGAACGGGTTGAGGACGACCAATAGTAATTAGATGATAAACTAAGGGGCGTATTTTGAGCCCATATCCCATTGATGTAAGATTGCGTCAGCTCTTTCTGGGTCGGTAAGCGCCAGCCCGTGTAGCTACCATAATTTAAACCAGCACAATAGCTGATCGCATTTTCCCAAGTGTAGGTTGAGGTATCATCTTTGGCCCATAACAGACCTGTGGTCAAATCTTTATAGACGCAAGCTTCGCTACCGTCACAGGTCCCATTTGCATTGCTGTCTGAGAGGCTGTCACGTAACCAGTTGGAGCCAGGCGCCGTAAAACCAGTCGGGACTTGGCTAGGCATCGCTCCGGCACTATTATAGTCATCGATCGTATCGTAAATGTCTGCAACGGTGGTACTGGCGTTAGAGTCGGTTCCAGTTGTCCGGTTGAAGGTCGTAAGTTGTGCCAAGTTTTTATAAAAGCTCAGACTCCCGGATATCGCACCTGCCGTCTTACCCGCCCGTATATCCCAGGTAGAAAGCGCTGAGGTATCCACGGACCTATAAGGGCCATTCGTCAAACATCCCAACTGCCCATCGGCCGTGCAGTTCCCGCCGAAATTACCGTTACTATTGAAGATATCTATCCCCGATTTTATATTCGCAGATGTAATATCCGTATCTCCCACAGCACTGTAGCGAGTGCCATTTCTATCAAACCATCCAAAGTTGGCAGAAGCCTTCACCTTGGCATTAAAAGTCGCAGCGTCAAGATCCACGTAAGCATCGCCTGCTGCCAGGGGATAAGTCGCATTCGGATAAGCTCCTGTCACAGAGTTGATCACTGTCCCGCTTTTCAAGACTCCTGGCGTAAGAAGGGATAATTGCAAAGCTGGATAGCTGGAAATCGCCACGCAGTTGGTCTGACCGTCGGCAGAACAGTTAGGGAGGGGAGGCGTAGCCGAACCTAAGATACCCGCCACGGATTGGCCTGATACCACCTTCGCAGCAATATTTGAGGTGATGGCAGCTGCATACGTAGGGCCGATGACGACACAATCCATAGATCCATCAGAACCGCAGTCTTCAGGTCTGGCCCTGAGAGTCCCTACAATTTTGCCGATGCTTATCCCAGCTTTGATATTTTCGGCTTTAAGATTTGGGTCCAACCCTAAGAGGGGAGATCCATCACAAATGCGGGTTCCCTGCACGACTTCGCCGTCCTTGTTATAGAAGGTGACGTTGGTGCAAACCAGGGCGGGATCGAGGAGGCTGACTGGATAGCTTACTGCTGTTTCACCTTCCTTTGGTTCCACAACGATTTTTGCTCCGGGTCGATATTTGAGGGGGCTCTGCTTATTGGTATTGGCGTTCCTGACTGCTGCAAGGTCAACATTACCCTCACAGCCTAAGAGGCCAAGCGAGAGTGTAACATTCAAGATCAGAGAGACGGCCTTTATCATGAGATCCCCACCTTTGTCGTATCTAGAACATCGGCTTTCTGCCTGCAAACATTAAGGTTTTAGAATATTTTTGGCAAAGCCATCGAGATGATTAGGGATAAAAACAAAACACTGTCTAGGCTATAATGAGAGTTCTATTGGGTCCGACCCAAGCATTGGCGACCATGTGAAGTCGACCCTCATAAGACCGGAATACCACCCAAAACCTTCTCAGGCGCCGATTGACCATTATCGTTCGCCCCCCAGCATCGAACCGTCTGGTCGCTGAGCACTGCGCAGCTGAAGTAATTTCCCGATCCAATTTTTGTTACATTTTTAAGCCCTAGGACATCGTTTGTTTCTGAAGAGGCTGTGATGCTGCCATTGCCCAGTTGGTAACTGTCGTTCGTTCCCCAGCACTTGGCGGTGCCATCTATCAAGGCGACGCAGCTGTGATTGTAGCCGGCACTTAACGAAGACTCATTGGCAACATTGTTTACGTTCACTGGAATCTCCCTCATGTATTCGGAGAGTGCCGCTCCTAGAGTGTTTGTGGTTTGGCCTCCGTTATATCCCCAGCATTTGACTCCACCGCTGCTTAATATTGCACAGCTATGGGTGCTACCGAGGGAAAGGGCAGTAGGATTGGAGATATTTAAAACGGCTAGGTTTGGGCTGAGTGTGTTGGTGGAGCTTGAGTTACCATCACCAAGTTGACCATAATAGTTATCTCCCCAGCATTTTACTTCGCCACTTTGCAAAGTGGCACAGCTATGATCGGATCCAGCAGAAATTTTGCTAACATTGCTCAAGCCGAGTACTAGGTCGGGTACAGACTGGGTAATCGTATTCCCATTCCCAAGTTGACCATTCCCGTTATATCCCCAGCATTTGACAGTAAGATCGTTGAGAAAAGCACAGTTGTGATAGGCGCCCGCAGCGATTCGCGTCACAGCACTGAGACCGCTTACCAGGACTGGACTGTTTTTGGAAACGACCGTGCCGTCACCCAGTTGTCCGTATAAACCATTGCCCCAACATTCTACGGTTCCGTTGCTGAGCAAGGCACAGCTGTGATCCGCACCGCTCACGACTTGGATTATGTTAGCGAGGGCTGTTGGGTCAGTGGATGAGCTTCTTACCGAAGCTGGGCTTGTTAACAGTTTACCGTTCACCCCGATTCCCAATTGCCCGTAACTATTGCTGCCCCAACACTTCGCAGTTCCATCTTGCAATAGGGCACAGCCATGACCGCTTCCCGTTGCAATGGATGTGACAGTGGCAAGGCCTCGGATTTGTGAAGGCGCTGAGGCATTGATATTGGTTCCCATATTGGAAGTGGATCCGAAACATCGAACTTTCTGGCCCGATATTATGAAACAATTCAAGTTGTAATTTTTTAATCGGTTCGGCAGGCCAATAATATTGGTCAGGCCCGCGACGACGACCGCAGTACTGTAAGAACTTGTATTCGTGCCATCACCAAGCTGCATCGAGGAATTATTTCCCCAGCATTTGGCAGTAGAATCGAGGAGTCTCGCACAAAAACTGTCATAACTTCCCTGAAAGGCCAACACGCCGCTTAAATTCGCAACGCCCGATGGTGTACTGCCAAAACCACTACCCCAGCATTTAACAGTCTGGTCGCTGAGCAGCCCACATGCCAGATTATTTCCAGCAACTATACTCATGACAGTCGATAGGCCCGTGACGGCAACAGCCAGTGAGGAGCTGGTTGTAGAATTATTGCCTAACTGACCGGATGAGTTATTGCCCCAGCATTTGACGGTTTGATCGTCTAAAAGAGCACAGCTAAAACTGCTGCCTAAACTTATTGCGGAAGCGTTGCCAATTCCTATAACCGCGGCTGGGAGCAAACTATTCGTCGTCGTACCGTTGCCTAACTGGCCCTGATAGTTATATCCCCAACAGCGAATTGTTTTGTCTCCTAACAGGGCGCAGCTATGATAGTCTGCGGAGGTCAAGGAAGTTACTCCTGACAATCCAGAGACGAGAGTGGGAACATTTTTGTCCACAGTCGTCCCATCGCCCACCTGACCGGACCAATTTGCTCCCCAACACTGGGCTGTGCCATTGGCCAAGATTGCGCAACTGTTATCGTTCGACAGTTCAATGGCTACAGCATTGGTCGTCACCGCAAAGCGGATAAATGCACTATAAGTGTACGACTGCGTTCCTCGACCCAACTGCCCGCTACCGTGTTGGCCCCAGCAATGGACATTGCCATTATTCAAGAGTACACAGGTATGAGAACCCCCTACTTTAACCGATACAACTCCGCCTAAACCCGGGACAGTTGCTGGCCCTTCAAAATCCGTATAGACTCCCTGACCCAATTGTCCGGCATAGTTTGATCCCCAGCATTTAACAGTCGTATCGGTAAAAAGCGCACAGCTATGACTAGGCCCGACACTCAACATGGAAATTGTAGGACCTGCCGCGTTATTCAATACTTTAGTGTTAGAATTCCGATTGCCGGCTTTGTCGACTGCTCGCACTAAAAACTCATAGGTCGTTCCGGGGCTGAGTCCAGTAATTTTCTTGTCCCAAAGGTTGGCACCGACGCTAAAATTGGCGGTGAAGTTCGCCGCACAATCACCCGCTATAGTGCTCATGCAAATTTGATAGCTCATATCGGAACGAAGGCTTAGATTATCGCTCGCCACGGGCCAGAAGACAGTCGCATCCGTACCACTCGAGCTTAAAAATACTTGCCCTACTCCGCTGAAAGTTGGTGGGCTGTCATCGTAGATTAAGACGGCTGACGATCCATAAGTTATCGTCCCCGAACCATTATCGAGCTTGACACAAATTTTGTAGGACCCGGCCACTGAGAGAGCACTCGAATCCGACTTGGGCATGACTCCATAAACCAAAGAGCTCGAAGAACAGGCCTGACCACTGGTTACGAGTACATAGCCAGCCGTCGTGTACCCACTGGCGAGAAGATTGCCGCCCAAGTCGCTCGCGGCCGCAGCGCGCTCAGCCGCATTTATGAAGCCATCCGCAGCAGAACCAATGAGATCTAAGGAGCTGAATACCAGCGGCCCATTGGTCGTGGCCACGGTTGATGATCGCGTGACCCGCTGAGACTTGGCATAGAGTCGATTATGTGCGGTATCCTCAAGCTTAACGCAGACTGCATAATCACCATCGGTCGTCATACTGTTGATCAGGGGCACAGTGGTGCTGAGGTAGTTTTGTCTCCAATCACAGGCGATAGCGCTTGGACTGTCCTTGAGCGCTTGGGTGAACACGGGTGCGTAATTGGATCCTGATGAGACGAGGCTGTATACGGCTGCAGTCGAGAGCTCTTCGTCGACCGATATGATGAGATCGCTGGCTACCCCGACGGCGTTGAAGGAAGTCAAGATAGGGTAGACAGTATCCCGGGTGACGGGGTCCGAAATTTTATAGGCTTTATTGCCCGCACCATCCGTTGCTAAAGCACAAAACCGGTAGAGACCATCAGCTGTGAGAATAGAGGGAGAAGGAATAGTTGTTAGATTGTATACTTTGGATGCATCACAGACCAGCGAAGCGCCACTATCTTCAACGGGAACGCTGTACAAATAAGTGAGAGGTGAATCGTCATAAGCGCCAGTTCTCCACATGGGTGAGATAAGGAGTTTCTCACTATCGTTTATGTAGCTGTCATTGGCTGCATTCGTTACATAAATTCCGTAGATATCAGGATTCGTCGTGTCTTTGTATACTCGTGAACTTTTCGCATAAGCAATGTTTCCAGCAGAATCTGTGACTTTCACGCAGATTGCAAATCTGTCCTCATAAGGAAAAGAATTGATGAGCGGAATGGCATTTAATGAGTAAGTTTGAGTCTCATCGCAAGTCAAATATTCGTCATCATATTGCAATGCTGTTGATTTCACATTGTCGATACCGCTGCCATTAACCACCCAAGCAGGACGAACGGAAGCTATCTCTGTAGGCCCTATGTAGCCATCCGTCGCTTCATTTGCCCCCAGCACCGAGGTAATGATCGGTGCCACAAGATCGCGTATAACGGAGGCAGATTTGCCATAAGTTACGTTAGCGGCAACATCGGTGAGTTTCACACAGATTGCATACGCACCATCCGTGGTCAAAGACGATATAAGCGGAAGACTCGACTCGCTATAAACCAGGCTGCTATCGCAGACAAGGCTACTACCACTATTGTTTTGCGGCAGACTAAAGGCGCTGCTCACAAATCCTGAAGCGCTCAAGCTGAAGAGTAGAGCACTTGAATTCTTCTCCGCATTATTGATGTAAAGGTCACTGGCTTCGTTGATAGCGGCCAGGGACGTAAAGACGGGCACAATCGTATCGCGGATAAGGGTCTGAGACTTTCCATGGGTCACATTCGAGGCCAGATCTCTCAGCTGCACACAGATGATAAAACTTCCATCGACAGTGAAAGTAGAAGGCGACGGTACGGTAGCCTGATTGTAGATTTGAGCAGCATCGCAGACGACCGTGTTCGTGGCATCGGCAAGGGGCAAAGTGTAGAGCGCCGAGGAATGACCTGAGGCCGTCAGCGTCCAGGCGGGAGAGACCAAGAGGCGTTCGGCTTCATTCAGATAGCCGTCACTGGCTGCAGAGGCATTGACGAGGGACGTGAAACTAGGCGCTACCGTATCACGGATGATCAGCTCAGATTTTCCGTAGGTCACAGCTCCTAACCCAGCATCCAGCTTCACACAGATCGCCCAGCTGCCATCGCTAGGAAGAGCGAGAGCCGTGGCTATGGAAGTCTGGTCATAATTTTTCGACCCGTCACAGACGAGGGCGTTGCCCGCATCGTTGAGAGGAATTGTATAGGTCGTAGTGTTGGAGCCAAATGCGCTTAGCGTCCAAAGTGCCTGGACTGCATTTTTCTCAATGTTACCGACATAACCGTCCAGTCCCTCAGCTGTTTTAGCAAGCGATCCAAAAGTAGGCAGAACACTATTGTAGGTAAACAGGGGGCTTAGGCCATAAGTCGGTAGATTCTGAGCCGCATCGGTGAGCCGGAGACAAATGCGATAGGCAGCACGAGTTGTCAGGCGAGCGTCATCACTTTTAGGAATAGTGGAGACATAAGCCAGTGGACCTCCGCAGGACGTTCCTTCTGTCGTCAATGCGTATTCAATGAGGGCCGCATCTTGAGCGACGAGCTTGCCAACGATAGGACCGGTCTGCGCATGCTCAGCAATCGATATATTGCCATCTGTCGCCTCCCCAGCAAGCGGAATGGAGCTGAAGACAGGCGACACGCGATCCACGATCAGAGGCCCACTGGAAGCGACGGTCACAAGTCCAGAGGCTGCCTTTAATAAGATACAGACCTTTCTCGTCCCATCGATGCCTGAGGTGAAAGCCAAGATTGTCGGAGCACCTTTGCTGTAGCTAAGATCTTTCGTACAGGCTGTGGAAGCTTCCACGACGACATAGGCAGCACTTTCGAAAGCGGCAGCGGAAAGCTCACCGACTGGAGCCTCGGCCATCAGACTATCCTGCGCGTTGATGTACCCATCACTGGCAGCGTCCAGGAAGGCAAAGCTTCGGAAAATGGGTAGGCTCGGGTCCCAAATAAATTGAAAATTCTGCGTTGTACGGTTGCCAGCTTCATCGATAATTTCAGCAGATGCTGTATAGGCTCCGATCTGATCCGCACTTATTTGAGGATGATTCGAATGAGAGTCAGCAAAACTTATCTTGCCTCTGCCAGCCGTTTGCGACCAGACCATGGAAACATGAGACGTATCGATGATTGCCATTTCCGGATCGAAGGGCAAGGCATAGACTTTTACCTCTGAAGTCGTCTGCACGACCGGGCGGATGCGATCGATGGACAGCAAGATCCCATTGTTGAGAGCCGGGACTATCTTTTTTCGAATAGTCGCAAAAACACAGATGTAGTATGTCCCGTCGTTCAAAGAGCTCAGCGTAAGACTGGTGGTGGTGATGCCGTCTTTACGGAGAATTTCTTGGGTGCACTCGGGATCGCTGGCGATGCTCACCGAGTAGCTCTTGGCTTTGGGCACTTCTGCCCAAACTACGGTGTAGTCACTGTTGATAACCAGATTCGCTTCGCTTTGAATCGCGAATTCAGCCTGAGGCCGATTTAAATCGACGACTTCGTACTCGAGCTTGTCCTGACAAGCGAAGAGCAGGATGATCAGACCTAAAAAGACTCGCAGATGCTTGTGCATGGCTTCCCTCGCATGAACCCAGCTTCGTCATTTTTCTAAGAAAATTAAGTTCATTGGCAAGGAAATTTAAAATGTATAGAAATATTAACGCATTGGAAGCCGGTTCGGGTCGCTTTTAAGCTCCATTTTCGGGTAAAGTTCTACAACATGCCTGAAGATACAGAGGGATAATGTCCCGTACTTAAAACAGAGGGAAAATGTCCGGTCACTCGATTGAGTCCCTTGACCTTTAGAAGATCCATCATCTCGGCTAAGATCACTGATCTTTTGCATAGTCCACCTGTGATGTATGTAAGGCCGCCAAACAATTTTCTAAGGTCAGAAGCCAGAGATCCTTTCTCCGCCCGGCCTGCGCCGCCTATCAACTCTTGAATTTTTTCGAGCCACCGTCCCAAACGCGATATTCCCATGAATCTTCCCTTTGGCCGAAGCTTGAGCGGAGCAAGGTATGCGAGAGGTGACTGATAGATTTTAGTCGCATTATTTTTTAACTTTCTCGTAAGCTGCTGGAACGATTTTTTGTTTATAAAATCCTCTTTCAAGGCATTTGAAGCCTCATGAATGATGTCGCTGATGACGGCAATATCTTTTCGCTTGGCCTCAGCTTTCCAGAGTCGAACGCCTTTGGCGAGGTCATAGCCCCCATCTTTCATGATGGCTTTCAGATGAGGTTCATCGCCCAATAAGCCATGCAGGGCTTCGGCTACGTCCTCACTCTTCCGTGATCCTCTCACGACTATTCCAGCACAAGTCACATCTTCAAGTGTGACCGAGCCTTCTCGCTTAAGGTAGATCGCCAGAGGAAGCCTTAAGACGACCAAAGCCTTTTTGTATGCGATACCAGAGTCATATCTATGATGGCAATCCAATCCTCTTTGGGGGCCTTCATGTATCGAAGCGAGGCCAACCCCACCCGGCAGACCCAGTTAATTGTCGAGCTGAAATGAGGAATCCAACCCTCAAAGCCAGGACAGGAAAGGACTCGAGGGACAGCGCGAAAAGATATACGCGCATTAACGATCAAAAGAATGGAAATAATCATGGTCGAAGTATCGGAGGGGATGGGCTTGAGTAGCTTCCGTCCTTCCAAAGGCTCGCGCTGAATGCGAGTTGTAGAACTCATGAAGCAAGGCGTTGACCTAACAGAGCTTAGCCGAGATTCGCGGCATACCGATAGGAACGCCGTACCTATGGCAGCAAAGTATGGCGAAACAGAATTTTCAAAAGCTGCAGATTAGCCGCTCCGTTTCTATCGCAAGTACATTCCTTCCACCTAGCATCATCGTCGTGTTCCCATACCACTCAGTCTTGACGAAAATACCTCTCTGGATGCAATTATATAATGTCATTACGACATAAAAGGTATATTAAAGAGTATATCTCAAGGTAAAATGCACAATCATTTTAGACAAGTAACTATTCAGTACTTGGCAGATGCAAAGGCCGGGGCGGCGCGAAAGTTGGCCGCGACCGGGCGATGAGCATCCAGCATGATTCGTCATGTTGTGCCACCTGATCGCAGCCAACTTTCGCGCCTGATTTTTTATTCCAGCTTGACGAGGAAATCGGGGAGACGTCCGGAGAACAGCATCTCTAGGGCCTGGTCGGCCTGATGCCGTGCTTTCGGCAGGTTGAAAGATAACTTCTCACCCGGCAGAAGATTTTCGCTCCTTCAAAGGACCGAAAACAACCAGAGATCTTTTGCTGAACCTTCGTCATGCGAATATCGTTTTCACTCTGATTGTTCGTAAACGGCACGATCTTGTTGGTCATGAATCTCAGCGTCTCGGTTTCAAAGTCACGTAGGCGTTCCAGCAGATTGCGTGACTTAGATTTGGCTATGCGGCTGGAGATTGATGCTCTTTTTAAATGGGACAGAGTCAAATCCAGATCATCCGTTTGATCGCCAGTATAGACGTTCTACGCTTCCGAAGAGAGTTTTCTCGATTTTCGCAAATGCATTATGACTCGACGGGATACTCCTTCTAACACACGAGAAACCTCGTGCTCATGGATTCCTGTGACTTTGTGAAAAATCGCGTCACCTCCTTCATCCACCGCATAGATGCCGTCCAAGGCCAAAAGATGAAAGTGAAGATTAAGATTCAGCGCAGATCCGGCCCGCTGCAAATAGGAAGCGATACCCCTTTCACCAGCTCTGATACCAAATTTTCGCGCCTTTTTCCGAAGATAGTTATTGATCTCAGCGCAAAGGACTCTATTCACTTCCTAGACATCTTCTCCGCCCTCTATCCCCCTAATACCAAACCCCTCCCTCCCCCAATTATCCACTCCACCCAAACCCACAGCCCACAATAAGATCAATAATCCCAACTATTCTGCCGATGAAGCCCATGACTCTCGGAGGACAAAAGCGTGGATAACCTAAACGGTCAGCATCAACTTAGAAAAGGGACCCAACGTCTCTTTACGCTGATGTGGTTTTTTTGGGTCGTAACGCTCCTCGGGATCGCATCGAGTTCGGTATACGAGAACATCCAGGCTTCGTTTTCTGATCCCGTGTTTTTCAAAACCCGCGAGTACCTCAAGAGAACGCCACCGATATCTCCGCGACTCAAAATTTTCGGCCTTGATGACCGCAGCATCGGATTTCTAGGTGCGCCCGAAATCGACAATAAGGACCTCAGTCTTTTCCTCGCTAATATCGCACGTCAGAAGCCTAAGGCGATTCTCTTCGATAAACTCTTCGCCATGGCTCCTTCTGATCCCACCGCTATGAAGTATGTCGACGCCATAGTCAAGTTGAATATTCCCGTTTACAACGGTCTTTCCTTGAGTCCAACCGAGATTCGTTATCGTGCGGAAAACATACTCAGTGAAGAGAAATTTGGTCTCAAGCGCTTCATTCCAGGCAATCCAAAAGATTCGGAGTTGTTCCTCAAAGACTCGCTCCATAATTTCAAAGGCTATAAATATGGCTATAACGCAGCCTACGAAGGTATGTTCCAGTCCATGGGCCACATCACCTTCGATCGCGTCGGCAGTGTCTATCCCCTCGTCGTTGCCGGCGACCGCCTGATTCCTCATCTCTCCATGTACAGCGCTGAATCCGTTGCCATCAAAGATAACAACCTTTGGGTGAACGATCATAAGGTGCCGCTCACGGATCGTGGTGCGGTCGTCGTGAACCACAGGCCTCCATCCAACTTTTACACCAAAGGTCCTGACGGCATCGAGCATATGAAGAGTCTCGAGCATGGTGTGAGACGCGCTCGCGCCGGTGAACCAGAGCTTTGGATCAACGAAGGTGATGTCGTCGTCGTTCTCTTTAACTTCTACACAGGTTCAACAGACTTCCTTGAAGAAGCTCCTTTCGGGAACCTCCCAGGTGGTCTTCTCGTTTCCACTCTCGTCGACTCCGTACTGGAAAACCGTTGGATCACTCCGCTGGGACACGCTTCATTGTTGATCCTGATCCTGAGTCTTCTGGGTGTGGCTCTGGCCCGCTCGACAGGGCTGGTGATGTACTGGGCGGCGATTCTCGGTGTCAGCCTTCTCTACTTTGCCTTCGCCATCTATCTCTTCGCCTATAAAGATGCAATGCTCTCGTGGGTTCTACCTCTTCTCGGTCTCGTCGGAGCCGGAACGATACAGTATGTGAAGCAGCGTCTCGGCAGCGAACTCAAAGGTATCGAAACCGAAAACCAGCTCCTCGTCGAACGCGCCCTTCGCCTCGAAGAAGAGAAAACCAACCTCCAACTCGCCGAACGCCTCAACCTCGGTCGAGCCATTCAGCAGATTCTTCTGCCGCCGCTTGGCGCGCAGGATCACGGTGCTTTTAGCTTTGCGATGAGCTACATCCCGAATCAGGAGATGAGCGGCGACTGGGTCTATGTCTGGGAAGGTAAGGACGGAGAAAAAAGAGTTATCATCGGCGACGTCGTGGGTAAGGGGCCTTCGGCTGCCATTCCCGTCGCGATCCTCATAGGTATTCTAGGGGAGTGCGAGAAGGTCGCGATGGATATGGAGGCAACCTTCCATTATCTCAACCGCCGTATCATTGAACTCTTTGGCAAGCAGATCACCTGCAGTGCTTCAGCGATCGTCATGAAAGATACGATGGAAATCGAACTCTACAATGCCGGATCCCCCGGTTGGTTCTTCCGTGGCGAAGGCAAGGCCCGGCATATATCCATGCGTTCGTCGACCTTGGGCATGAGTCCTGAGGCTTATTTTGCACGTCAAAAAATCACGCTCACGCCAGGCTGCTTTCTCTTTACCTTTACCGATGGGTATATGGAGGGAGCAAGGGCTTTCAGACGTCTCATCACCAAACTTGGGACAATGGACGAGGCCCCTCAATTCTCCGATCTGCAGGTCATGTTGGATGAAGTTGGGAAGCTCTTCCGTCTCGAGGACGACAGGTCCCTCCTCATGGTCAAAACCAAGACTGAGTCTAGCGTAAAGGCCGCTTGAAAAAAGCTAAGCCCTATTCAACTTAGCGCCGCGCACTTGCCGTTGAAAACGTGTCGGGCATCATGCGTTGAAGAGCGACGACGCGGCCGAGGATCGTAAAGGCTTCGTCCTTCGCGTAGAGATTCTTGAAAGCCGGGTTCTCTGGCTTGAGATACCAACCATTCTCAGCATCATGCATCAAACGCTTCACAGTCGAGCTGCCTTGCGCATCGGCGACGATGATCGTGCCGCTTGGAGCATCATTCTGCTGCGATACGATCAGCCAGTCGCCATCCAAAATCCCCGCGTAAACCATGCTTTCGCCCTTGGCCTGCAAAGCGAAGAGTTTTTCAGGCTTATTAGCGGCCCATCGGGGCAACATATTGCTTGAAACGCGAATGGCACCGGAAAAGTCTTCAACCGATTCGATCGGGGTACCAGCTGGAACAGAACCAAGACGGGGGACGAGCAGCGAGTTGTCCCACTGATGTTCGAGTTGAACATTGTAGAACTCTTTGCTGCGGTCCGTAAGAGCCAGAGACCTTGCCGTTTGTTTGTTCGGCGTGATGATATAACCCTTCCTACGAAGGGATGCGATCACGTCCTGGGCAGAACCAACGGCCTTATATCCCATATACTCACAGAGTTCTCGCAAGGTCGGAGCGTATCCATGCTCGTCGCTATGCGAACGGATAAAGTCAAAGGCTTTGGTTTGTCGTGAGGTCAGCTTTTGCATATTGACTTCCTTGTTCAATCGGGCGCTTACCTACCGCCAATGTAATTCATTGCTTTCAACCGTTCAAGCAATGGAGGATGAGAGTGATAAAAGGCTGAATACCAAGGATGAGTGATTGGCATGGAATGACTGGTTTCGCGCAATTTTAGAAGCGCATCGCCAAGGGCCCTTTGATCTTCGATATTCTTCAGGGCAAAGGCATCGGCCTGGAATTCATGACGACGCGAAATCAAAGACGAGATGGGTTGCAGCACGAATCCAAGAAGTCCAAACCACATGGAGAAAACGATGAGCGCGCCGTAATTGGTCACGCCGACGAGGCCAAAGCTCTCGTAAAAAGGCAAAAGAGGAATGCAGAGGCTCAGGGCATAGAACATCAGGCCTGTGGTAAAGAACCCGCGCACAAGACCCCAGCGGACATGATGCAATTTGAAGTGACCCAGTTCGTGGGCGAGAACAGCGACAACTTCTGTAAGACTCATCGACTTCACGAGATTGTCAAATAAAACGATCCGCTTCTTGCCGAAGACACCGGTGAAGTAGGCATTGCCGTGAGAGGACCGGGTCGAGGCATCCATGATGGAAATACCTTCGGCCTGAAATTCGATTTTCTGTGCGAGACGAAAGATCTCAGTCTTCAGGTCGCCTTCATCCAACGGACTGAACTTATTGAAAAGCGGTGCGAGGAGCGTCGGGTAGAGCCAGGCTGTGAGAAGACTAAAGCCGAAGACTGCAAGCCAGGCGATCCACCACCAGGAGGATCCCATGCGTTCCATGATTCCCAAAAGAACGGCGAGAAGAAGGCCGCCAAAAACCGCGCCCAAGGCAAGGCCTTTGGCCTGATCAAGCCAAAAACCTTTTTTCGTCTGCCGGTTAAATCCATGACGTTCTTCGATCACGAAGGTGTGGTAGTAGCCGAATGGGATGCTGGCAACAAAGCTCAAGCCTCCGAGAATAGCAAAAACCGCAAGGCCGTGAAGAATAGGCTGCTCGCCGGGGAAAGTGTGAAGCACGATGCGTTCAACATATCCAAGACCACCGAGAGCCAAAAAGATGAGTGTGTAACCGAGTTGAACCCAGGCGGAGAATTGTCCATAGCTGAAGCGATCCCTGGCGTACGCAAGACTTTTACCAATGCTCTCCGTGCTTATGGAAAGATACTCTTTCGCTTCAACCTGATTTGCAGGATTCGAAACGTATTTGACGTTCAGGTAAGCGAGCGCCGACTCGATGACCTGCTGCAAGATGCGCAGGACGATGAAAGCAAGAAGGAGAGTTGAAAGCATAAAGCTAAGTCCTCGCTAGGTGCATAGAAGGCATTCAAGAGTATGGTGCGTCAATAATATCTTTCGCCACTATAAAATTAGCGGAGTGTCGAAGAAAAACAAAGCAAAAACGCTAGGAAGCGTGTCTTTCTTTTGGAAAAATTCTTTACCCGACCTGCTCGTCATCTATTTCCAGACGATTTGCATGACTTTGTTGTCTGGGATCCGAATGGCTGGAAGGACTCGGCACTGCCACCTTGGCTTAAATGCCCATTTTTTAGTTCGTCATGACACTTATCTAAAAACACTTCCGACCCGGAATCTAAAAACCGGGACAGATATCATAGCCAATAAGACTGGATTTTTCCTTGATTGAGAATCTAGGCTCCCGCTGTAATTGCAGCCGTGTTTAATCGTTTCCCGCGCTTAGGTGAACAAACATCGGCTCAAACCTAAAAAAACCCGTCATTTATCATCATTTTTGGCGACCAGTGGGAAATGCTCACTGCGAGCAAGTTACCGTCAACTATGAGTTTTTCTCATCGAATAGCCTACTGACTGGCTGTGCATCCTGTTTGCAAGTCCCTTTAAAATAGATTAGAAGGAATGTCACCAAATGGGTGGTCTCACAAGCCAATAGGGACAGGCTAATGCAAGAATCGAATGCGTTGCTGCAAGTACGCAATCTTCAGACTGCGTTTAATACCGAGTCAGGCCAGGTTCGCGCTCTCGACGGCGTGAGCTTCGAAGTGGAGCGTGGCAAAACGCTTGCTGTGGTTGGTGAGTCCGGTTGCGGAAAATCCGTGACCGCGATGTCCATTATGGGTCTCGTACAAGATGCGAACGGCTTTATCGAGGGCGGCAGCATCCTCTTCGAAGGCGAAGACCTCGCTACCTATTCCAAAGATAAAATGCGCAAGATACGAGGCAATCGTATTTCGATGATCTTTCAGGAGCCGATGACAGCTCTGAATCCCGTTTATACCGTCGGTGATCAGATCGCCGAAGTGTTTCGGAATCACCGGGGCATGTCCAGCCGTCAGGCGATGGGCGAAGCGCTGCGCATGCTGAAGCTTGTGCATATTCCCGATCCTGAAAAACGCATCAACGAATATCCCTTTCAAATGTCAGGCGGCATGCGGCAGCGTGTGATGATCGCGATGGCTCTCGCCTGCGAACCCAGTCTGTTGATCGCTGACGAGCCGACGACCGCTCTCGACGTGACGATTCAGGCGCAAATTCTTCGTCTGATGAAAGAGCTCCAAAAAGAAAAGCACACGGCCATCATCTTCATCACCCACGATCTCGGTATCGTTGCGGAGATGGCGGATCATGTCGTCGTTATGTATGCCGGCAAAGCTGTCGAGCATGGCAACGTCTTTGAGATCTTCGAAACCCCCAAGCACCCCTACACCAAGGGACTGCTGGCTTCGATCCCTTCATCGACGATCACCAAGAAGGATCGGCTCTACACGATCGAAGGAACTGTGCCGAGTCTCCGCAATCTGCCTAAAGGCTGCCGCTTCAATACGCGCTGTCCATTGGCGAAAGGTATCTGCTTTGAGCAGCATCCTCCTCTCGAGACACTCGCGGGAGGCCATAAGGTTGCTTGTTATTTTGCAGATAAGGTTTAAGACGCTATGAGCACTCTTCTTGAAGTCAAAAATCTCAATATGCACTTTCCGATTCGCGGGGGACTTCTCAAGCGAAAAGTCGGGAATGTTTATGCTGTAAATGATGTGTCCTTTCAGCTAGAGGCAGGTGAGACCTTCGGCGTCGTCGGTGAATCCGGTTGCGGGAAATCAACCTTGGGGCGGACTATCGTTCGCCTCTACGACCCAACTTCGGGAACGGTAAACTTCAATGGCGTCGATATCGCGAGCTTCAAGAAGAAGGAACTGAAGGATTTTCGTCGTCAAATCCAGATGATTTTTCAAGATCCCTATGCCTCCCTCAACCCACGGATGACCATCGCCTCAATCCTAGAAGAACCCTTTAGTCTTCATGGCATTGGGAATTCGACCGAGCGCAAAGCGAAGGTCAAGGAACTCATGGCTCTGGTCGGGTTGCGGGTCACGGATATAAATAAGTTTCCGCACGAATTCTCCGGCGGTCAGCGTCAGCGTATTGGTATTGCACGAGCCCTCGCGCTCAATCCCAGTCTTATCGTGTGTGACGAGGCCGTTTCGGCTCTCGATGTTTCGATTCAAGCGCAGATTCTCAATCTGCTGATCGAGCTTCAGCGAAAGCTCAAACTCACGTATATCTTTATTTCCCACGATTTAAACGTCGTGCGCTACATATCGGATCGGGTCGCGGTCATGTATCTCGGGCGCGTGATGGAGCTGGCGAAGTCAGACGAGATTTATCGTCAACCCGCTCATCCCTACACTAAAGCCCTAATGGCCGCAGCACCTGTGCCCGATCCACGCAAGACAGCGATCACCGCAATGCTCGAAGGGGATGTCCCCAGTCCGAGTCGTCCGCCCTCCGGATGTCCGTTCCACACCCGCTGTCCCTTCGCTCAAGGGCGCTGCAGATCCGAACTCCCTTTGCCCCGGCCATTTCGCGGAGATTCCGCGCATCTGGTCGCTTGTCACTTTGCTGAAGAATTAATGAAGGAGGCTATCCACTGATGAAATACCTAAACCGTCGGACTCTTTGTCTAACTCTTGGCCTCACCCTAGGCATGTCTTTCTCTTCGGCTTGTACGAAGAAAAAGCCTTCAGAACTTTCAGGTGGCAAAGCCCCTAAGATTTTCTATCACTACATGCTACAGGAAGCGAAGACGATCGATCCTCAGCGTCAGTTCGATTCGATCTCGGCGCAGCTTGTGGAAAACCTTTACGATACTCTCGTACAATATAATTATCTCAAGCGCCCCTATGAGCTTGAGCCAGCCCTACTTGAAAAAATGCCTGAGAAGCAGGCGGATGGAACTTATCTCTTCACCATAAGAAAAGGTGTCAAGTTTCATGACAACGCAGCTTTCCCAGGCGGCAAAGGGCGTGAGTTGAGTTCGGACGACGCCATCTTCACTCTGAAGCGTTTTGCCGATGCCAATGTCAACGATCGCAGTTACTCCCTGATGCAGGGTGTTATCGACGGAATGGATGCTTTCCGCGAGCTTTCCAAAAAGGCGCCAAAACCTTTCGATTATGCCAAAAACGAAATCGCCGGTATCAAGAAAGTTGATGCCTATACCTTCAAAATCAAGTTCACCAAAGATTCGCCTTTGAATATTTTCCCTTTGGCTGCGACGCCCATGTCTATCGTTCCGCATGAAGCGGTTGAAAAATACGGTGACGATTTCGCAAAAAATCCTGTCGGAACCGGACCTTTCATTATGAAGAGTTACTCACGCCGCGGAACCACAGTTCTGGCCCGTAACCCCAACTACTGGGAAAAGTTCCCAACCCAGGGTCAGGAAAGCGACAAAGACACGATCGCGGATGCGGGTGGCAAACAACTGCCCTTCGTCGACGAAGTTCATTTGCCTCTGATCGAAGAGACACAACCGGCGATGCTCAAGTTCAAAAAAGGCCAGCTGCATTGGGTGGCTATTGGTAAAGATGACTTCGGCAGCTTTGTGCAGCATGCCCCGGGCACTAAAGATTTCTCTTTGAAGCCGGAATTCAATAAAGACTTCTCGCTCTACTTCGCACCGATGTTGTCCACCAGCTTCCTGAAGTTTGGTATGCGCGATCCTCTCCTGGGCAAGAACAAGGCATTGCGTCAGGCGATTGCTCTCTCCCTCAACACCGCTGGCTATGTGGAATTGATTCTTAATGGCCGCGGCATCCTTTCAAATTCCATCGTGCCTGTTGAAATCGCTGGTGCAGCTCGCGACACAGGGTCTAAGGGTTACACCGAGGTAAATCTTGAACTGGCCAAGAAGAAACTGGTAGAAGCCGGCTTTCCAGGAGGCAAAGGTCTTCCTGCTTTCACGATCGAATATCGTGCCTCAACCAAAGACCAGCGTCAGGCTTTTGAATTTACCCGCAATGAGCTGGCGAAAGTTGGCATCACTGTGAACGGCAACTTTCAAACCTTCTCAAACTTTCTTGAAAAATCGACTTCGGGCAACTTTCAAATCGCTGACTTCGGTTGGAATGCAGACTATCCCGATGCCGAAAACTTCTATGCTCTTCTATATGGGCCGAACAAAGCGCCGTTGCCAAACGATGGTGTCTTTGAGAACGCGAAATACGACGAGCTTTACCTGAAGTCACGCGATATGCCGAACGGTCCTGAGCGTTACAAGATCTTTGCGGAGATGGACGCTATCGTCAAAGACGAAGTTCCATTGATCAATACCTTTACGCAATTGGCCATGGGTATGACGCAGAATAATGTGAAGAACTTTAAGCGTAATATGATGTCCGAATATCCTTACAAGTACTTCGACCTGAAAGAATAAGGGTAGGCTATGCTCGCTTATATCGCTCGGCGTCTGTTGCAGATGATCCCTATTCTACTAGGGGTCTCCCTCATCGTCTTTCTCTTGTTCACGAAGGTGGGCGAGGATCCTGTGCGGGTTGCGCTCGGGACTCACGCGACACCTGAAGCTATAGCGACCTTAAGTGCCAAATGGGGTCTCGATCAACCGATGCCCATTCAGTACTTAAACTTCCTGAAGCAGATCGTGACTTTTGATTTCGGCGAGTCCTACGCCACGCACGAGAAGTTGAGCGACACCTTTGCCAACGGAGCTATTGTCTCCCTTTCTCTGACGGTCCCACCCTTTTTAGCGGGACTTCTCCTGAACGTCTCGCTCGCTGTGCTCATCGCCTTTTACCGGGGCTCGTGGATCGATCGCTACAGTACAATCCTCTTTGTGGCGGGTATGAGCATCTCCTACCTCGTCTATATTATGTCGTTTCAATATATCTTTTCGTATCTGCTCGGGTGGTTTCCAATCAATGGATATGAACCGGGTTTGGATGCCATACCTTATCTGATCCTCCCTTGGATCATTACGATCGTCGTCACTTCCGGGCCAGAGATTCGGCTCTTCCGGACTGTGTTCCTCGACGAAACCCGCGCGGATTATGTACGCACGGCAACGGCCAAGGGCTGTTCTCCACGTCAGGTGATGTTCAAACACATCATGCGCAATGCGCTGATCCCCATCCTTACTTATACTGTGATCGAAATCCCTGCCCTGATCCTGGGTGCGTTTCTCATGGAGCGTTTCTTCTCGATCCCCGGCACCGGAGACATTTTGATCACAGCCATCAACAATGGTGATTTTCCCGTAATCAAAGGCATGACCATATTGATTGCGATAGCCTTTACTCTGTTTAACCTCATCACCGACCTCCTCTATGCCTACGTGGATCCGAGGGTTCAGCTCGATTGAACTTTGTTTCGGGCGATGAGTTAACGACAAGACTTTGAGAAGGAAGAGTTCAGTGACGGCTGCAACAGAAAATCAGGATGTGAACGACGGCATCAGCGCCCAAGTCTTGAAGCAAGAGGGCGAGAGCGTCACGCAACGCGCGATAAGGCGCCTGCTGGGCAAGAAGATGACGGTCGTATGCCTCGCGATTATGGCTCTCTATTTTCTGATCGCGCTTGCAGGCTACGCTCATCTCCTGCCTGATTATCAACAAAGGGTAGCCGCGACCTATGAGCCGCCAAGCCTCGACTTTGCTAAAATTCTCGGCACTGATATCTTTGGTCGATCGATCCTTTATAAAGTACTGGCCGGAACCAAAACCGCGATGACTATCGCCTTGTTTGTAACCGCTATCAGCATTCCTGTAGGCATGACTCTCGGCGCACTGGCCGGCTACTACGGCGGCAAACTCGATGCGTTGATCGCCTGGACTTACACAATCCTTTCTTCGATCCCGAACATTCTCCTGCTGGTGGGAATCTCCTACGCTGTTCGTTCGAGTTTTGGTCAGGATCCAACAGCCGCCGCAACCGCCGACACGGTCGATCTCGGTCTCGTTTCCATGTGTATCGCGATGGGAGTCCTGGGTTGGGTCGGGCTTTGCCGTCTGATTCGCGCCGAAGTTCTTAAGCATAAGAACATGGAATACGTACTAGCGGTTCGACTTCTCGGTGCAAGCGACGCGCAGATTATCTTCCGTCACATTCTCCCGAACGTTTTTCACCTCGCAATCGTGAGTGCATCCCTCAGTATGTTGGGCGCAATCAAGTTCGAAGTGATTCTCACTTACCTCGGTGTGGGTGTAAAAGGTGATGGGAGTTGGGGTATGATGATTCAGTACGCAACAGGAGAATTGAGCAACGGAATCTGGTGGCCCCTTCTTAGTGTAACAGTGGCTATGTTCCTGATATTATATGCACTAAACGTTGTGGGTGATGCCCTCCGTGATGCGCTCGATCCGAAACTAGTACACTAATTGGTCAAAAATCCGATAAGTAGATCATAGCTTGACAGAAGCTGTCCCGGACTTACTCTACTAACAGAGCTTAGGTCACGCCCCTTAAGGCTACAGAAGAAGGTTGGAACTACATGGCTACATTTACAAAACCGGTTGGTGATTCAGATTTCGAATCAACAGTATTGAAATCGCAAGAACCCGTTCTCGTTGACTTTTGGGCACCTTGGTGTGGTCCATGTCTGTCGATCGGGCCAAGCCTCGAAAAATTAGCAGAACAATTTCAGGGCAAAGTGAAGATCGTCAAAGTTAACGTCGATGAGAATCCAGAAGTCTCAGCTCGTTACGGCGTTCGTTCGATTCCTTTCCTTGTTATGTTCAAAGAAGGCAAAGTGGCTGAAAGCGTCATTGGTGCACAGCCGCCCCAAAACCTTCAGAAATTGATCGAAAAATTTGTTTGAGTCGGTATAGGCCCCTTCCATACAGGGGTCTTCCCAGTCTAGACCGCGCAATTTCCTTCAAGAAGTCCCGCACTTTCTAGCCTCAGCTTTACATATAAGGCGATACTTCTCCAACAAACTGTGTTATCAAACTAAGCCCGAATGGGTAACGTGTATTTTCAGCGCCCTGCGTGTCCTTGGAGTTAATCCTAAGTAAGAGCGTTGAATATTCCAGCTACAGCTCTATTTAATTTCTCCAAACTAGGCCTGGTCGACCTTAAACACGCAAGTCCTCAGTCCGCATATGGTTCGAAGTGCGCCTTCGACCAGGTAGACGTTATACGTCCTGCCAGAAAGATCCTATGACCAGTTTTTCTACTTTCCACGAACTGAATCTCGAAGAATCCCTGACCAACGCTCTCGACAAAATGGGTTTTCTCGAGCCCACTCCCATCCAACAACAAACGATTCAATCGGCTCTTCAAGGGCGTGACATTCTTGGTTGCGCGCAAACAGGTACGGGTAAAACCGGTGCATTCGGTATTCCCCTCATCCAGTATTTGCTCCTCAATCCCGATAAAAAAGCTCTGATCCTGGCTCCGACACGTGAGCTCGCTGATCAGATCAACCGTAACCTCGCTTCGATGGCCTTCAGCTCCTACGGTCTCCGTATTGCTTTGATCATCGGTGGCGCTTCCCAAGGCCAGCAGATTCGTATGATGAGCCAGGGCGCTCGCATCATCGTTGCAACGCCAGGCCGTTTGATCGACCTTCTGGGGCAGCGTAAAGTCGCTCTTGGCAACGTCGGAATCCTGGTTCTCGATGAAGTCGATCGTATGCTTGATATGGGTTTTGCGCCTCAGCTTGAGCAGATCGTTCCGCATTTGCCCTCTGAACGTCAAACCATGCTTTTCTCGGCAACATTGCCGCCTGAAATCATGAAGCTTGCTGAAAGTTATTTGCACAACCCGGTCCGCGTTACAGTTGGCGAACAACTCGTAGCTGCCACGACGGTTGAGCAAAAAATGATTCAGACTCAACAGGATTCCAAGCAAGAGCTCCTCTTGAAAGAACTTGTTTCGATCCAGGGCAAAGCGATCGTGTTTGTTAAAACTCAACACGGTACAGAGCGTTTGGCCAAGGTCGTTCGCGCTGCCGGATACCGCGCGGATCGCCTTCACGGCGGCCGTACCCATATGCAGCGTAAACGCGCTCTCGAGAACTTCCGCAAAGGCGAGACTCAAATTCTCGTCGCTACGGATATCGCGGGTCGTGGTATCGATATCGATGATATCGAGTTCGTTGTGAACTTCGATATGCCTAAGACTCACGAAGACTATATTCACCGCATCGGCCGTACCGGTCGTTATGGTCGTACAGGTATCGCGATTAACTTCGTAACCTATGAAGATATGCGCCTCATGCGTTTGCTCGACCCAGAATCCTACCCATCACGTCGCGGCCCAAGCAGCGGCAGTGTTGGTGGAGGAGGCGGTGAGCGAGGTCGTTCACGCAGCGGTCGTGATGATCGTCGTCCTTCGTCGGGCGCTCCAAGCGGCCGTCGTCCTGAGACAAGTCGCGGTCGCGCATTCGGCGGTTCTGAAGGCCGTGGCGAACGTCCTCGCTCGGAAGGCCAAAGACGGGATCGTCCTGTGGCAGCAGCAGCTCCTCGTGGTGATTCCCGCAGTCCTGCTTCTGATTCCCGTGGAGGTCGTCCATCGGCTCCCCGCGGCGATCGTCAAGACTCCCGCACACGCGGCGCTCGTCCTCCCGTCGCAGCCGCAGCTGCTCCAGCCGACAAAGGCATCAGCCGCGGTCGCCCTCAAGAGAGCTTCGATCTAGGTGCAACGAAGCCTCGTCGCAACGAACGTCCTGCTGATGACAAGGGTGCAAGTCCTAAGGCCGAGGCTCCTAAGAAGTCTCGTCTCGCGACACTCTTTCGCTGGGAATAATGTTTAGAAGTTACTAAGCCTCGGAGATGAAAGTCTCCGAGGCTTTTTTAAAGATGAATAACGACTGAATGAGATGCTCGATTAACGAATACTTTAGCCATATTTAAGTACTGGTCGCTGACTAGTATCAGTGTATAGATTTGTCAAGATATTTTAGAAATTGCTCGAGCCCTTCATCGTCTTGTCCGGATTCGGGACTGGAGATGAAGCGGTAGAACTTCTCCGCCTAAGTGCGTATACTTTCTTAAACAAGCCTGTCGCTTTTGAAGATCTGAAGGGCACTCTCTCTAAGACCGCGAAATATTTTGAACAACGCCCGCGAAGAAGTGAAACTTTCGCTCGGTGTGGGCGACCAGAAAATCAATGGTCAGCTCGAAGAAGCCGTTTATGCCCTAGCCCGCATCGAAGCGACAAGGCGTCGCTGAGAAACCATTTGGATGGAACTTAATGCAAAAACCGCAACGTCCCGCCAACGAGAGTGTCCGCCTTCGAGATCTGCTCGAATACGAGATTCTCGACACCGAGCCTGAGTCTTCCTATGAGGACATTGTTAGGCTGGCCTCTCAGATATGTGGGACGCCGGTGGCCCTCATCTCTCTGGTGGACGAGGATCGTCAATGGTTTAAAGCCCGGGTGGGCATCGACTCCTCCGAGACATCTCGCGACATCTCTTTCTGCGGTCACGCCATCAACAATCAGGGCATTTTTGAAATTGGAGACGCAAGCCTCGATCCACGATTCGCTGATAATCCTTTGGTCACAGGCGGCCCAGCTGTACGTTTCTATGCAGGTGCCCCCCTGCTCACACCGACCGGCACTTCCATCGGCACCCTCTGCGTGATAGCTCCCAAACCCGGAGCCTTAACTGTCGAGCAAAAGCTGGCTTTGGAAAGCCTTTCCAAAATCGTAATGCGCGAATTCGAATCTCGCAAATCGCTGAAGTCTTCCAAAGAACTTTTCATCCAGCTGCAAAACAGCAGTAAGAAAGTTGAAGAACAAAAAGCCCAGCTCATTCGGGCGGAAAAGCTGAAATCCCTCGGTGAAATAGCCGGCGGAATCGCTCATGAGATCAACACCCCGCTTTCGGTTATTCAATTCAATGCCGGATTCATCACGCGACGTCTGGAAAGCAGTCTTGATCCCGATCATCAGGAACTCCTCGATAAACTGGCCAAGATCACGAAGACCGTCACGCGGATCTCGGAGATCATCAAAGGCATGCTGCTCTTTTCGCGCGATGGAGCGGTCGATGACATCGATTCCATCCTTGCTTCCCAGATCATCAATAGCGCTGTCTCTCTTCTTCGCGGCAATTCCAATCAGATCGGTGTCGAAATTATCATCGATGGGTTTGAGGATGTGAATCTTCGCTGCTCGTTACAGAAAACCCTGCAAATTGTCACCAATCTACTAAGCAACGCCCGCGATGCGGTCATTGGCCTTGAGGACAAGTGGATAAAAATCGGTACGCGCGCCAGCAAGACCGAAGATTTCGCAGAAATCTATGTGATCGACTCCGGACTGGGCATACTCCCTGAGTTCCGACAGAAAATCATGCAGCCTTTTTACACAACGAAACCGGTTGGAAAGGGCACAGGACTGGGTTTGAGCATTTCATCAAACCTCGCCAAGGGGCAAAGGGGATCGCTCTATATCGATGATGCTCAGCCCAATACCTGTTTTGTCCTATCTTTGCCTAAAAATGTCAGAGGAGTTTGAAAGTGGAGCGCATACATATACTGCTCGTCGAAGATGAACCGGATTTGGCGCAGGCTCTTCAGGATGACTTGAATGAAATGGGTTACAGCGTCTTTCACGCTCTCAATGGCCGCGAGGCCCTTGCTTTCGTCAAAGCGCAAACCGTAAAAGTAGACATAGTTCTTTCCGATCTGAATATGCCTTACATGTCAGGCTCACAATTAATTGAAGAGCTTCGGAAAATCGGCTTTTCAAGGCCTTTTATTGTACTTTCAGGATTTGGATCGAGAGACGAATTAATTCAACTCCTCAAGCACGGCGCTTTCAACTTTCTGCAAAAGCCAGTAAACTTCGACGGTCTGAAGCAGGCTATTGACGAAGCCTCCAAGTACGTGAGGCTCTTGAATGAATCGACGAAAGAGCTCAAAGAGCGGATAAGTGGATAATACATTATGATCCTATATTTTTTCACAATGAATATTTTGCGGATAATCACGCGCCCAAATCCTGAAAGATGAAAACGGCAAGCTCTTCGTCGCAAAATTTCCTGCCGGCGTCAACAGACCGATCCAGTCTGGGGCGTCGCTCTCAACCATTGGCGTTTTGTGCCTCCGGCTTCGATGCGTTCCTGCTTCCAGCCCGAGGCCTCGAGATTATCGCGGACCAAACGCGCGACACTATAGGTCACGAGACTGACATTCGTGCTCGAGGCTGCAGCGATCTTGGCAAACCACTCCGAAGTCCAAAGTTCGGGATTCTTCTTCGATGAGAAAGCATCTTGCCAGACGAAGTCAAAGCTATAGCCAGTGAAATTTGCCAACGTTCCATCCACAACCTGGGTCGACCATGAAAATGTCTTCTGGGTCATAGGATGAGTGAACGAAGCCCTCCAGCTGCCATCGGCTTGCTTCAGCAACTGGCTGGACCAGAGCTTCCATTCGTCTGACCAACCTTCCTTCCAGGCTGTGTCAGGGGCCGTCATGGCCTCCAGAAGCTCCTCGGTATGCTCAAGGCTCAACATGCTGAGATCGGAGAACCCAGGGCTTTTCATCCAGAACTCAATTGTCATGAGGGCGTTGTAGCCCAAGCCCAAGCCCACATCGAGGACAGCGATGGGATTATGGCAATCCTGCAGGCAGTCCGCATAGCCGCTAGCCATCATGTAGAGTTCGAGGGTCTCGCGCCTGGCGCCGGTCTTGGAGTGAAATTCCTCATCATAGACAGGATGGCGTATGGTGAAGCTTCCATCATCTGTAAGCACCTGATCGATTTTGAAGCTTTTCACAGCTATACCTCATCTCTGACATAGCTTGAGCGCCAGTATTTCTTTCTTAGAATCAAATCTAGGATCTTGCGAGTGCTTTTTGATTCTCATCTGTTGACGAGCGCGGAAGTTATTTGGTACAAGATGTTTCCTAAGAAACGGGGCGTAGCGCAGTTGGTAGCGCGCGTGGTTTGGGACCATGAGGTCGCAGGTTCGAATCCTGTCGCCCCGACCATCT
>JACMPP010000096.1 GCA_014377445.1 Oligoflexus sp. | reverse complement strand
GATGACGGAAAAGACGAATTTTAAAACCTCGTCGAGGCATACATGGGGATTTTACAGCGAGTATCAAGCAAGGATACGCCAGCTTTTCATTGAAGGCGATAGACGCCCATTTCTTCCCGTAAAGCGTGCTATTTCTCTAGCGAGAGCCAAGCCCTCGCTCCTAAAATCCCTCATCGTGATTCGAGAAAAGCAATCTTTGGCTGAACTGCGTCGTTCGGCTGGTTGAAAATGGGCTAGGGGGCTAGCTGCTCAGCCCCCGCACTATCAGAATGTCTACATAGACAGATTTTGACAGTTAATTTAGAGCGGTTTGTAAAGAAAAAGGACAGCCACATGGACTGCCCCTAAAGGGATCGTAGGACTGTTAGATCTTACTTAACGAGATCTTTCTCAACAGCAGTCGCGAGCTCTTGTGGGTTGCGGATGTTGAGACGTTTGTTGTTCAGGTAGAAGGTCGGTGTGCCTGTGACGCCAAGACCATTAACAATGTCTTTCGTCTTGTTGACGAATTGTTTTGGCTCGTCAGTTTTCATACAAGCTTCCCAGTCTGGGATCTTAACGCCAGCTGCTTCAGCTATAGGCTTAACTTTCTCAACGTCGTAAGCATCCGCGAAGCTACCCCATGGTTTGGAGAACGCCGCATCGTGGAATTTCCAGAACGACTCGTTGCCTTGTTTGCCTGCGCAGAAAGCGCCTTCTATCATCGCGCCGCTGAGTTTATCAGGACGGAGGGCGAAGTTGATTTGAACGAATTTGATGTTCTTGTGAGAATCCATCAACTTCTTCATATCTGGCTGAACTTCCTGGCAATGAGGGCAAAGATAGTCCGAGATTTCAACAACAACGTTTTTGTCATCGTTAGCGCCGCGTGCCGGGAATCCAGCAACAGGGATACTAACGATTGGAGCTTGTGGCTCTTTGACAAGAAGGGTCAGCTTGTTGCCAGTCGTAAGCTTCTGCCAGGTTTCTTCAAAGGTTTTTGCGCGGCCTTCGTTGCCTAGCATCTCTTTGATACGGCCCGTGAGCTGCTCGAAAGTTGTTCCGGGAGGAATCTTGTCTTTGTTGGCTTCAAAGAAAGCTTTGGCCTGGTCATCCGTCACAGCCGAAGCTGGAAGAAGCTCTTCGACTGGAGGAAGTTTGTCGAGGCTGGTGAATTTCTTTTGCTCTTGAGCGAGCGCAAGACGAACTGCGAACTCACGAATGACAGCGATCTTCTGATTATAAGTCTCCGATTCCGCCTGGTACAGATTGGCCTGTACTTGAGCTGGAAGAGAACTTGTATTGTATGTTTTGCCTTCGTAGGTAAACCAGGCTGTATCAGAGCCTGAAGAAGCTGACGAAGAACCTGAACGACCCGCTGTTCCAGTGCCAGCTACGTAGCCCACTGCTCCACCGACACCGAGGCCACCAACAAGGACAGAAATAAGGAGACCAGAACTCATACCTTTTGACTCCATCGAGAGGACTAAGGGCGTCAAACTAATTCGGTATACATGACGCCTAAAAACCATTTCGAAGATGATAGCGAAATTCAATGCAAGACGCGATGATAAAGCGGCAGCTTGGGTCGATCTATATGTCTCTCATCAGTTGCTTAGATTTGGGAGAGCGAGTAAGGAGAGGGGATTACGAACTTTTGTCGAGGATTCAGCCTTGTCTCACGCCAAAACTTTTGAGCTCACTATCCATCCAGGTCTTCTCAGAAATGAGCTCATCAGCTTTCTCCATGCCTTTGGCATCGAAGATTTTGTCGAAGCCGCTTCTGACACGATCGACGCTGATGATGTCGACTGGGAAGAAGTCCTCGCCCACTGGACCGAGAAGGACGACTCCCCTCTGTTGATTTACCGTCCGGAAGCGTCTGATCTTGAAACCCTGATCGTCGCGCTCAAAGAGCATTTTGGCGAGGGGATGACGATCAGTGGCAAGTGGATAGCCGACAGTCTGTGGCAGGAGGCTTGGGAACCTGACTTTTGTTCCCTCGAAACTCAAAAATTTTTTATAGGTCCTGAAGGTGTTGCGCCAAATCCTTCCAGGATTCATATCGCTCTAGTCGAGGCCGCGGTCTTTGGTTCGGGCCAGCATGCGACGACGCAGGCGTTGATTCGACTGATGGAGAGTCAGGCGCCATTAACCGAGCAAGAATCATTTTTAGATGTGGGGACTGGCACGGGCGTTCTGGCTTTTGCAGCTCATCATCTCGGCTATGCGCCCATCGTCGGGACCGATATCGAGGACCATGCGATCGAGATCGCGCGGACCAATGCCTTGCGCAATAATCTGCCGCTGACCTTGCATCTTGGGAGCCTGCCGCCGGCTGGCAAGGTCTGGGATACGATTGCCTGCAATATCCTTCCGCCAACGCTCACCCATCTCCTTGAGGCACTCGCTGGACTGTTGACGAGGGATGGCAAACTCTATCTTGCTGGCTTTCATGAGGCCAATTGCGAAGGCATTGAGGCGGAACTGAGGCGTATCGGGTTTGAGGTCGTGGCTGCGAGGAAAGAGCGCGGGTGGATTGCCTGGCTAGCCCAAAGGCCAAGCAGTTAAGTATCGGAAGGGACGCGGCTCGATCTCTCCCGGGCGCAGATAGAGACTCTGGCCCGAGCGAGCATGGCTTAAAATTAAATAGGTTCGAAGCGTTGATCCTTGCGGTTCTTCACGACGCGTTCCGGATTGAGGATCTGACCGTTCATGGCGATGTAGATCCCGGACGGAAGGGTCTGTACCGCGATGATCGCGCAACCCACGTTAAAGAATGCGTCGGAGTTTCGGATCTTGGTTGGATTCATCGAGCCGGTAAATACGATAGTCTTGCCGGCGATGCCTCGAAGATATTGGGCGGTCTTAATCATGGTATCGGTACCGTGAGTGATAAGGACACGGCTTTCCTTGCAGTTCCGGACGGCTTCGGCCACGGCTTCGCGATCCGCATCCGTGAGTTCGAGGCTGTCCTTTTTGCACACTTTCTGGATGCTAAAATCCAACTCAACGTTGGCTTCGTCGAGGATCTGGCCGATGGTGGGCTCACCGACCTGATAGTCGCTCAGTGCATCAAAGTACACTTTGTCGATGGTGCCGCCCGTGGTGAATATCTTGATTTTTTCGGCCATTCCTGACTGCTCCTTCTGTTTCAACCAGGATTCTTCCCGACAGCCGAACTTCTGTCAATAGGACTTAGAGCTGAGGCCTTGCCGGAGGCGAAGGGTTGGATGTATGCTCGGCCTCAGCATCGATCTCTAATAGGAGGACCGCCATGTATCACGCCTATGAGCACTACGTGATAAAGAACGTAGAATTGTGGACCGAACGCGAAGTCATCCCGCAGTGTGATATCGAGGTGAAGGACGGTCATATCAAAGCGATCGAGAAGCATATCGCCGTTCCGAAGTCCGCACATTTAATCGATGGGCGGGGTTGGACTTTGCTTCCGGCCGGTGTCGATCCGCAGGTTCACCTTAGAGTTCCCGGTCAGGCTGAAAAAGAGACAGCTGGGACAGGACTTCTGGCAGCCCTTCGCGGCGGTATAGCAGCCGTGCTCTCGATGCCGAATACCAAACCGACTATCGATTCCACAGAAGTTTGTGAAGCGGCAGTCCTCGAACTCGAGGAAGCCGAACATATGACCGGCGTGAAAGCCTATCTCACCGGTTCGATTACGCAGTCCCTCAAGGGCAAAACCGCCACCCCGTTTAAAGAACTTGCCGACTGGGGCGTCAAAGCTTTCACAGACGACGGTTTGGGCGTGGTGGATGATGATTTGATGCGCGATGCCTTCAAAGCGAGCGAAGAAACCGGTCTGCCCATTCTTCAACATGCAGAATTTCCTGGTCACGGAGGCGTCCTCGCCGCAGGTCCTCTTCAGGAAAAACTCGGGATAACGCCTTATCCGGCCGCTGCAGAAGCGGATATGGTCGCGCGGGACATCCAGATTCTAAGGGACTACCCTAAGGCGCGTTACCATGTGCTTCACGTTTCGGCTCATGAAACGCTGGAGCTCGTCGCTTCGGCTAAACAACAAGGCCTGCATGTGAGCTGTGAAGTCACGCCCCATCACCTCTGGTTCTCCAGCGATGAAATCAAAGACGATGCAACCTCCTTCAAAATGAATCCGCCGCTTCGGGGCAAAGACGATAAGAGAGCCCTGCGCAAAGCTTTGGCCGAAGGTGTCATCGACTTCGTCGCAACGGATCACGCACCACATGAAGCCAGTGCGAAAGGCCAGAACTTTAAAACCTCGGCCTTTGGAACCACTGGTCTTGAGACCAGTCTTCGGGTCCTCCTTTCCCTGGTTCGGGAAGGGTGTCTGTCCCCTCAACGTCTGGTCCAGGTCTTTTCCACCCGCCCCGCAAAATTTCTGGGCATTGATCGAGAGATCGGCGACATCACTGTTGATCGACCGATGGCAGCCGTTCTGGTCAATCGTGACAGCTTGGAAGTCGTGACCGAAGACGACCTTTACAGTCTTTCCAAAAATAGCTGCTTTCTCGGGGAGAAGCTCGATGGGAAGATCCAGGGCGTGTTCCTCTCGGACCGTTACTATCAATTCTAAGAATTGTGGACGGCCTTGGTCGATACAGAGATAAAAATGGGGAGGAAGTTGAGAAACTTTGTCCCTTTTTTCCGGGTTGCCTGTGGAAAAGAACGTGGCTCGGCTTTTGCATTACTGTCTGTTGCCAGGCTAGAGTTTCGATCGATGGCGATGAATCCGTACGAATTTCGATACAGGTGTTGACCCTTAGTCCTTACCTTCGAGGGATAGCTTTAAAATTTTCTTTGTAGATTTAAATGCTTATGTTTAATGTCAAAGATGCATGAAAAATGTTTCAATGTCGTTTTAGCGGTGTTATAGCTCGGGTAAACGGACAATACTGGCTAGGTTGGAGATCAACATGGTGACTGACGATAAAGTTCTCGAGTCCTTAAAAATTCTCGTCGTCGAAGACGCAGAAGACATTCGTGTCCTGTTCTCCCGCTTGCTTGGTCGCTACGGCGCCAGCGTTTCGACCGCCAAAGACGGCGAAGAGGCTGTTGAAAAAATGGCCGCCACAACCTACGACATCGCTTTGATGGACCTGGAGATGCCGAATGTCGATGGCATGGAAGCGGTCATTCAAATACGTAAAGATGGTTACGACGGTAAAATCGTGGCCCTTTCCGGGCACGCGTGGGATAACCTCGAAGATGCGCTGACGACGGCTGGCTTTGATGGCTATCTCGTGAAGCCAATAGCCTTGGATGACCTTGTGCAAAAGATTCTTTTCTACTGTGGTCGCCAGGAGATTTCGTCCGCAACTCCGCGAAGCGAATCTTCAGCTTCCTACTCTATCTAAGAGGTGACTGTGGGAGTCTTATCGGACGTTCGAGCTTTGACGCATTCCGTTCATCAATCACTCGACGATCATCCTTTGTTGGTTCAATTTATGAGTCAGGCCAAAGTATCGGCCTACCAGAATTTCCTGCAGACTTTCTCGCTCTATCTTCGCCTGGTGACGGCCAAAGAACACGAGTTCATCACCACCGGCGACCAAAATGTTCTGCAATATGAACCCTGGTCAATCGCTTTGAAATCTGATCTCGAGGCCTATCCAAAAGGCGACGATTTCAAGTTTGCTGAGCGCTTCTCTACCCTGCTTCCCGATATTGAAAACCTGTCTGAATTCTGGGGGCTCCTCTACGTGACGGAAGGCTCCAGCCTTGGGGGCAAGCAGGTCGCTGGCACTCTTTCCGATGCCTGGCCAAGCCAATTCCTTAGGCGTGGCCATCATTCCCGTCTGCGTTGGCCGTATTTCTGCCGCCGCCTCGGTGAGTTGGAAACGGCGGGAGCGATCGAAAGCAGTGGTGTGCAGCGTGGCGCGATGAAGGCATTCGTATCCATGCTAAGCATCTTTGATGGCTGTCTCGAGCGATCAGCTAGCCGGAATCGCGAATTCATTACTTTATCTAGCGAAACGCAAGCCGCCGATGATATGGGTTAAGTCTCTGACTTTTCGCTATCAGAAAGGCTTTTGAAATATGATCGTTCTTCACCATCTGAATAATTCCCGTTCGCAGCGTATTATATGGCTTCTCGAAGAGCTTGGATTGACCTACGAAGTCAAACGCTACGAACGTGATGCCAAGACCATGCTTGCCCCAGCCGAGCTGCGCAAGATTCATCCGTTGGGTAAATCACCTGTAATCACCGATGGAAACCTGGTTTTAGCCGAATCAGGCGCCATCATCGAATATCTCATCGACACCTACGGCAAAGGCCGTCTTCGCCCTGAAGTCGGAACGCAGGCACGATTAGATTACAATTACTTTCTCCACTATGCCGAAGGATCGGCGATGCCGCCTTTACTTATGAGCCTGGTCTTCACGAAGATGCCCAAGGCGCCTATGCCTTTCTTCATGAAGCCGATCGTCAAGGGTATCGCGGACAAGGTCAAGAAGTCGTTTGTGAACCCTCAGATCAAGAGTCACTTCGAGTTTCTTGAGAAACATCTCGAGACCCATCATTGGTTCGCCGGGGATGAATTTACTGCGGCTGATGTTCAGATGAGCTTTGTTATCGAAGCGGGATTGGCTCGTAGCGGGGGTAAATCGCGGCCCAGGCTCTCGGGCTTTCTTGATCGGATTCATGCGCGTTCAGCCTATCAGAAGGCTTTGGTGGCCGGTGGGCCTTTCGATATCTTGAGCTGATTGAGTTCTTGCAATGTAAAAAGCGGCCTTGGACAGTGATCCAAAGCCGCTTTTTTGTAAAGTCTGGTATTAGGAGGCGACGCGGGCGAGTTGTGCGGTTGCCGATCGAAAGGAGTCGGCGAGATTGGACAGACTCGGATCGACGGCGCGCTGAATATCGATGAGAATCAAAGTGAAAGTTCGGATCTCGATGCTTTCGAAGATGGGGGCATTGGCATCGCCCGTAAAATCCATGGGGATCGAAGGTAGATCTATAACGGATTGTACGGAATCAACAGAGATTCCAACCCATCCTGCCTGGCTTTCTAAAATGATAACTCGACTGTCGGAGTTGCTCGCTTTAAAGCTCAGTCCCAGATTCTGACGAAAGTTGATAAGTGGCAATACCAAATCACGGAGTTTGATGCTCCCGGGAAGTGGGTCTGCGGCTTCGGTCGACAACTGCGAAATATGATTGATCTCACGCACGCTGCGAGCGGGAATTGCACAGAGATGTTGGTCGAGCATAAAGGTCAGGAATCGATAGTTGCGAGAAACCATGCTTTGAATATCCCGGAGCGAGAAGGGGAGATTTAAGGAAAATACGAAAGAAGTGAGAGTCTGGAATTTCCAGTATATCAAGCCGGGTAGCCGCTGAACAGGGCGCCTGGCCTGGAGCAGGCCAGTTCTGCGAAAAGAATTTTTTCCGGGTCTTGGTAAAAATTGAAATACTCAGTAAAATATGCGTAATATCTTTCTCAGTCTTCTGGAGGTCCATACGTGTATGCTAAGACATAGTTTATTTAGCATCTTTCTGATTTTTACGGCGATGAGCTTTCTCGCCGGAGGACCATGGCTTTGGTTGGGATTTGGCTTTCTGCTTTTGGGTGCCGTCACCTTCGATATTTTCCTGCCTGATGACCTGACTTCGCATGCTGATTCGAAGCCCTGGCTTATGAATACCTTCCTCTTCTTAACGCTGCCTCTCCTTTATCTTAATATCCTGGCTTTCAATTGGCAGATCGCCGATGGGGATTTCCTCGCAATCGGTTCGAATCTTCAAAGTCTTTTTGGAATCGATGTTCTGACGGCAAAGCTTTTGCGCAGTGGACCGCAAACTTTCGGGGCCTACTACAGCCTCGGTCTGCTTATTGCGGCTGCCGGCACAACCGTGGCTCATGAGCTCGTGCACAGAACCTGGGATAAGAAGAGTTTGATCACAGGTCGCTGGCTCCTAGCCTTAAGCGGGGATACAAGTTTTTCGATCGAACATGTCTACGGGCATCATGCGAACGTTGCCACGATGAAAGACCCGGCGAGCGCGCGTCGGGGCGAAAGTTTCTGGACGTTTTTCCCACGTTCGACAATCGGGAGTTTTCTGGGGGCAAGCAACAGTCAATAAAATATCTTGACGAACCTGTCTTTTGCGCTTATCCATGCCTAGTAAAGTGCTGTTAATAATACATATTATGGACCATTTATG
>JACMPP010000095.1 GCA_014377445.1 Oligoflexus sp. | reverse complement strand
AATTTGAGAGCTTGTGTTTGGGGGGTTTAACGCCCCCGGGAACATAATAACGCCCCCCGCTTCAATCGAGGCGGGGCGCTTTATTATGCACTGATCGAACATTTTTTACGACGCATTAGCCCTTTGGAAAAGACTGCGGAAATTTCGTGCGATAGTCTCCGGCCGAAAGCTCGATGACCTTCAATGCGTCTTTCGCAGCATAGACGGTTTCGATCGAGATATTGCGCTCTCCGCCCACACCGGGGATATCTTTGTAGGTAAGGAAGTAATGCTTAAGACGATCGAGCACTTTAGGTGGAACCTGGCTGATGTCGTTGATATCGCCATAGATCGAATCGTCTTTGAGAACGGCGATGATTTTGTCATCAACTTCACCCTGATCGATCATTCGCAATCCGCCGATCGGCTTTGCCAGGAGGAGAATGTCGCCGTGCGTGATCGTGCGTTCCGTCAGAACACAGATATCGAGAGGATCGCCGTCACCTTCGAGTTTGCCGAGGCCGGATTCTTTCGAAGCGAACGCGGCCGTTGTATCTCCGCAGTAAGTCTGCGGAACGAAGCCGTAGAGGGCTGGGACGATGTTGGAGAATTTCTGAGGGCGGTCGATGCTAAGGTAACCGCTTTCTTTATCGAGTTCATATTTAACCGTATCGGTAGGCACGATTTCAATAAACACGTTCAAATATGGGGCTTTCGCCCAAACGGCAATGCCGTGCCAAGGATGTGGTTTGAAAAAATGTTTAAACTGTTCCATCAACGAACTTACATCGCTCACAGTTTATCTCCCTACAGTCAGTGTGTTTGCTAAAAATAAACAAGAACAGACAATATACTCTGACTTTGGGTAATGTCTAGATCTTTGGGCATGGAGAGTATTGGGTATTTCTCCTTTTTTACGGCTTTTCAGCAATTTTACCCTCGACTCCTGCTCTTTCAGATCGTTCTATTACTTTTATGCAAGGTCGACGGAATGCTAATTTATTTATGCCCTGAATCAGAGGCTAAGGCTAAGCGTCTGAAGCTGCAACATTTTATGGTACGGAACGGTCATCACTTTTTGGCATTGTAATTCAATCGAGCCAAGCTCCCTCCCTATTACACACTCAGAGTCTTCATTGAGACGCTCTCTCGTGGTAAAATTCAAAATAAATCCAAACCAGCCGTAAATTACATATCGAGCGAATAATGAAGCTTCGTCACTTTACGATCATTTGGTTACTCATACTCTTCTTCATGTCTTACGAGTACCTTGTGCTCAACAGGTCCATTCATAGTCCGAGTCTTCTGAGTTCCGTCCTTTGCGGATACTTGGAACCTTGTAAAAAACTATCACCCGAGGCAGGTAAACCGCTGAGTTATGCTTTGGGTTGGATAGGCTTCTGTACGATGGCGGCAACCAACCTCTATATTATTCGCAAGCGTTCTCTTCATCTGCAAAAACTCGGAACGCTGCAAGGATGGATGAACTGGCACATATTTTTTGGTCTGTTGGGGCCGACTCTCGTGGTTTTCCATTCGAATTTTAAGGTGGGTGGTCTTGTCGCGATTTCGTTCTGGAGTATGGTCGTTTCGTTTCTTTCCGGTATCGTGGGACGTTACTTTTATATCCAGCTTTTGCAGGGTAAAGTGGCTCTCAAGAAATCGATTGATGATTTGGAGTCACGCTTCGATGCTTATGAAAAGGCGCACAAGGGTCAGTTGCATCCCAAGGCGATGCTGGCGGCCAAGGCCGGCGCCTTTGCGATGGCCGGTGGTCTTCAGGGCGAGAGCCTGAAAGAAAGCTCACTCATTTCCTTTCTCGCTCGCTCTAGTTTTGGCGAGTTCCGTATGCTCTTCTTTCTGCCAAAGTTGAATTGGAACGATAATTCCCACAGACTTCGGAAAAATCTCAAGCAATGGGCGCTGCTCCGTCGCCGACTGATATCAATGCATTATTACCAGCTATTATTTGGATATTGGCGGTCCTTCCATTCCCCCTTTGCGATCTGGATGTATGTCGTGGCCGCCATCCATATTGCCTCTTCGCTCATTTTTAAAGTGCGTTGATCGCAGCTTTTATACCCGCATCTTTGGACTTCATCAAGACGATCAGGCCAGTTATCGAGTCATGAATTGTGCCTGTCCACTCGTACGAAAACTCAATTTAATTGGGAATTTGACGATACGTGGCTATCAGAGAAGCACTTTTTCTCGGGAATGCGATCCATGTTGCACAAGCTTTATTATCTCGTAACTCAATTCGCCTGGCTCATCGGGCTCGCTTTTCTCGTGGGACTTGGTCTCTGGGGAACAAGAAAGCGGACCAAGCATCAAGTCGTTGCCAAAAGACAGTGGGATGATGCCGTCGCGAAGAAAATGAATGAGCCTGTCAGCCTCCATCCGGAAATTGATCCAAGCCTTTGCGGGGGTTGCGGTGCTTGTGTTGCTGCTTGTCCCGAAGGCGATATCATCAAACTCATCAATCACCGGGCTCTACTCATCGAGCCATCCAAATGCGTGGGTCATGGTCAGTGTCAGGCGGCCTGTCCCTTCGATGCGATACAGTTGGTTTTCGGTACCAAAACGCGCGGAATGGAGTTGCCAAAAATCGACGGGAATTTTCAGACCAACGTTCCAGGGATGTATATCTCGGGAGAATTGGGTGGCATGGGTCTCATTCGAAATGCAGTGAAACAAGGCAAACTTGCTGGCGAGCACGCTACCAAAAATCTCCGATCCGGACTTTCGACAGATTTCGATGTGATCGTGGTGGGGGCTGGACCAGCCGGACTCTCGGCGGCTTTGGTCGCCGCTTTGGAAAAAAAGAAATACATTTGCATCGAACAAAACAAGTTTGGTGGGACGATCTACAATTTCCCGAAGCAAAAGGTCGTCATGTCCTTTGCTCTCGACCTGCCCATGGTTGGCCAATACAAATTTAACAAGAACAAGGTCTCCAAAGAGGAACTCCTATCTCTTTGGCATCATGTGCGCAAGCAGGCGAGTCTCAATGTCAAGGAAGAAACCCGCTTCATCAACCTTCAAAAGAAGGGCGATATTTTTGAGGTGGAGACTTCAGGTGGGAAAATAACGGCACAAAAAGTGATTTTGGCGATGGGCGTGCGGGGCACGCCTCGTAAGCTTGGTCTACCCAACGAAGAGATGTCCAAGGTCACCTACAACCTCCTCGATCCCGATCAGTATCAAAACCAATGGGTGGCCGTGGTCGGAGGCGGGAACGCCGGTGTAGAAGCCGCTCAGTATCTCTGCAAAGCCAGCCTGAAGAACAAGGTCTTTCTACTTGTGCGAGGCGATACCTTCGACCGTTGCAACGAAGAGAACCAAAAGATTATTTTGGATTATGAGAAGAAAGGTTTGGTGCAGATTTGTTACAACACTTCTGTTGACGCCATTGAAAAAGACCATTTAATGGTAAAACGTGACGGAAAAGTCATGAAGCTTCAAAACGATTTTCTTTTTGTCTTCGCGGGTGCGATCATGCCCTTCGCCTTTCTTAAGAGCATCGGTGTGCAGATCGAAACCAAATTTGGTGAACCGGTCAAAGCCGGCTGATATCAAGTCTATTGTTAGAGGTGGATATACCGTGTCTAAAATTTTCGCACATTGGAAACAGATGTTTGGGAGCCTGCTCCTCTGGACCCTCCTGTCAGCGTGTGGAAATAAGCAGCCTACGGTGGTTGATGAATCACAGAAAAATCCCAAGTCCAGCATTAGTCACGTGAACTTAACTTCGAATTGCGCGCAGTGTCATGAGCCGGATCGCAAAGCGCCTGCGGTGGACCTGGTCACTGTCCAACATGGACTCGGTGCCGATTGTTCTGACTGTCACGCATTTCCTGTCTTTACCGTTATCAAAGCGGAAGCGAAAACCCACGTTCCTCCACCGAAAGCCTGCATGGGTTGCCATGATCGGGTTACAGCGAAAACATCTCATGTGGCACGCGGAGAATGTGCGGGCTGCCATCGATTTGGAGCCGCTTGGGCTCCCTTTTAAGCCGCTTTTTCGCATAAAAAATTGTCTCAAAGTCCCCCCAATTTTGGCCTAACCTGCTACCATATAGAGACCATCGAATTTTTGTAGTGGGTTGCCCATTTTGATTCCTCGCCCTCGTCGCCATACACTGCGATCCCAGCGTTCAGCAAAGCCCTTGCTGTTGACTCTAAGTTTTTTCGCGTCCGCCTTGTCGATCGGATCGGATGCGTTGGCGGTCGACGTGCTTGGGCAGTTTCGCTTGGGGAGCTACACGCGTTCCGTTGAATTTGAACAGTCGCTGAATGGAGAGACATCCAACGATGAGAAGGTCTTCTCCGCCCAACTCAAAATGGAAATTTACGATTTCAGTTCCAGCGAAGACACGATCGTTATGGACCTCAGGGACAAGGTCGATAACTACGGTAAGCTCGAGACCTCGAATCTGACTCTCGACACCTACAATCGCATGCAGATTCGTGAACTCGCTTATAAACGTCCCTTCGAAACGAATAAGCTCTATTTTAGCTTGGGCCGTTTCTCGCTCCCCGAAGCTAACGTCATCGATAATGATGGTGCGGAATTCGGCTATCACTTCAGCAAAAGCCTCCGCTTCTCGGTCTTTGGGGGTATCGCTCCCAAGGACGTTGTCACGCCTTACTATGTGGATCCGGACGCGACCTCTGACGTCAACAACGCCCAGGGCGGAGTGTATCTCTCTTACGAGAAAAAGAATGGTCTCGAGCGATCGCTCTACACCAACAACGCTATTGCGATGGGACCGACCTACAATATCACCGATAAGAAGAGCCACAGCTACTTCTACCACATGGCTCTTTGGAATCTGAATCCCAGCAACCGCATCAGCAGCTTCGTTCAGCAGGACTTTGTCCCCACGTCGAGTCTGAGGCGGGCGAGCCTGAGCCACTCGTACTTTGACCCCAAGTTTCGGACCAACCTGAGCCTTTCGCAGACCAATACCGAAGATTATCTTATCCAGCAGGATATACTCGATCCCCTGCCGCCCAGCGCCGAGCAAAGCTTGCGCTTTGATCTGCGGCACCGGATGCTGAACTGGATCTCGATGGATTATAGCGGAGGCTATTCCAAGCGTGAAGTCGATGGGAAAAGCCAAAGTGAAATCGCAATCGGCTTTGTCTTGCCAAAGCTGCTCCTGCCGACGGGGTCGTTTCGGGCCCAATATGGAGTCCGTGACAACTATTTCAGCAAAGACCGCTTCATTCGGGGCGGATATGATTATTGGAATCAATCCTTCAGCCTTTCTCTCATCCATACAAGTTCGGCGGAAGAGTTTGATGACAAGACGAAGAACAATCGCCAGACGACCAACATCGATGGTGGGTTCTTCTTGAGCGACCGTCTTCGTGGTTCTTTGGGCTACCAGATAGAACAAGACGACAAGGTTTCGGCCAGTGCCCTTTTTGTAATGATCGGCTATAGATTTGGGTCAAGTTCGGTGCCTCCGATTCGCAACAAACCTGCTTTATTTGAGGAGATTTGAATGCGCAAAATATTTGCCTTCGTCATTCTTTTCATCCTCTCGGTCTTTCTCACCTTCGCAAGCTTCCATTCGGTAGCTTTCGCCCAGGGTGGCGAAAATACTAAATTCGAAGGACTTCTCAATAAACTCCTCGCACCCGGTCCCCTGGCCCTGGGTCACGAATATCTCGAACATAAGGATTGTTTGAAGTGCCATGAAGCGGGTGGGGGCGTTCCCAATAAGAACTGTCTTTCCTGTCACAAGGACATTCAAAAGGATATCGATGCCAAAGCTCATTTTCATGGATTGATGGGGCCTAAGAACTGTATCGACTGCCACAAAGAGCACAAGGGCCGAAATAATAATATCAGCCCGATCGATAAGATTGCCTTTGATCATGATCTCACTGGTTTCAAACTGGATGGGGCGCACGTTAAGGCGGAATGTACCAAGTGTCACACTGATACGCGAGGCGACAAGCTTTCCCGTAAGGGTGATCCGGATTTTACCGGTCTAACTCCCTCCTGTCTATCCTGTCACAAAAAAGATGACATTCACTTCTTTGAGACCAAGAAGTTCAAGGGCCAAGAATGCAGCAGTTGCCATGTGACCGAGAGTTGGAAAAATGTCGAAAAATTTGATCACACGAAAGAAACAGGCTACGCCCTGGTCGGTGATCATTCTCAGCTTAAATGTGCGAAGTGTCACGTGTCAGAAGGCAAAAACAATATCAAGTACGATTGGCCCAAACTACCGACCCAAAAATGTTTGGCTTGCCACAAGGATCAGCACGGCGACAACTTTACGCCACGTTTCAAAGGGGGCAATTGCCTCAAGTGTCACAGCCAGGCGCAGACTGACTGGAAATTGCCGAACTTCAAGCACGACATAACCGGATTTGAACTGCAGGGCAAACATGCTCAGATTCAGTGCGTGGATTGCCACAAGGGCAACCAAGGTAAGACGCTGCCAAACTTCAATTTCAAACTTGTGCAAAAGACCTGCGGGAGTTGTCATGCCGACTATCATGGCTACGGCAAGGAGATTGCAGAGAAGCTGAATGCGCCCCTCCAAAAATGTGCGTCCTGTCACAGCGATCTGTCGTGGAAGACGCCTCTGAAATTTGATCATGGATCGCAGACCCGTTTTCCAATTACCGGCAAGCACCAAAAAATTGTGTGTTTTGATTGCCACAAACCGCTAGGCGGCGCCCGCTTAAAAGCGACACCGAATACCTTGCGCAGCTATTTCTTTAAAACCATACCGGCCAAGACCTGTGAGACCTGTCACAAGTCGCCGCATCCGGCCGCGTTCCATAAGCTATTTAAAGCGATTCCCTGCGCCCAGTGCCATACGACGGAAGGCTGGAATATTCAAAACATGCAGGGGCAGATCGCTTCGAATCCGACCTTCCATGACAAGACCCGTTTTCCTCTTACAGGCACGCATGTGAAGCTCTCCTGCAAGACCTGTCACCAGGTCAAGGGTGAGGAAGTGTATAAGTTCCCAAGCCCTACAAAGAACTTCTGTGTCGACTGTCATGCGACGCCGCACAAAAATCAGTTCCAGGAAGCGACTCAGGAAAAAGCCTGTTCGACCTGTCACACGACCATTAAGTTTGATCCAAGGCCGACCTTTGATCATAGTACGACCGACTTTAAGTTGATTGGCAAACACAATCAGGTGCAAAGCTGTTGGAAGTGCCACGTGCCCACCAAACAGAATATTCCTTTTCTAAAGGTGGCGAAACCAGCTCACTTGTTTAAGTTTGATCACACGCGGGATCAGAATCTCTGCTCCAACTGTCATGCAACGGTTCATAAGAAACAGTTGAAAGAGGAATATCTCAAGAAGTCCTGTGCTAGCTGCCATACACCCCAGGGCTTTGACAAGCTGAACGCATTCAATCACGACATCACCGACTTTAAGTTGACCGGCAGTCACGAGAAGCTCGCGAAACAATGTGTGGAATGTCACAAGCCGTCGAAAGACATCGTCTTGCCGACCAAACCACCCAAGAATGGCAAACAGTTTATTTTTCCAGGCCAAAACAAGGGCTATTGTGAGAACTGTCACGTCAACGAACACAAAGATATGTTCGATGCGAAGTTTGTGAACAAACCCTGCGTGAGCTGTCATACGACTCAGGCGTTTAGTCCGCGCAAGGCATTTGATCATGATTCGACTGGCTTTGAGCTTAAGCTCAAGCATAAGCAGGTGAAATGCGCCGAGTGTCATACGCCCACCAAGGAGCGTTTCACTCAGGGCAAGAAAGATCTCAAGGGCAAATACAATTTCCCGGATCTGGAAGCCAAGAATTGCGCAAGTTGTCACAAAGATCCGCACAATGGTGGCAACGGAACACAGTGTACGAAGTGTCACACAGAAGCCGGATGGAAAACCGCCGGAGATTTCCATAAAGATATGGAGCTCGTGGGTGTGCATTTGCTAACGGATTGCAAGTCCTGTCACAGCACGGGCCGAACGCTCAAGGGCAGCAGCCAGCAATGCAGCACCTGTCATATCAAGGAAGACAATCACAATGGACAATTGCCAATGTGTTCGGATTGTCATTTGCAGAACTTCTGGAATCAGACGAAGTTCGATCACAATACGACTCGCTTCCCGTTGCAGGGTGCGCATCGAGTGACTGAGTGCCGCGCTTGTCATAATCAGGGAGTTTATCAGGGCTTGCCGAACGATTGCCGTTCCTGTCACTTCAAGGACGCCGAAGCCGTAGTAATGCCCGACCACAAAACCGTGCGCTACTTCCAGTGCGAGCGCTGCCACAGCACATTCAGTTTTCCAGGGGTGGTACCGAACTGAGGCGTAGCCTCAATTCGATACCCAACTCATTACCAATTACTCATTACAAATTCCCAGCCACCACCACGGAAAAAAACCAAACCAGTAAATCTCCTCCCCTTACAAAATAATTCGGCCCATCCTCCGGCGATACTCATCGCTGAGGGGGTGGTGAATACCCAGCAGTTCGAAGATTCCTAATAGGCTCTTCCGGATCTTGCCCTCGCCATAATTTTTATCCTTCGTCAGCACGACCAGGAGCTGCTCGAGCGATTCCTGAAAACGACCTTCGAGAGCCAAAACCATGGCCAATCGATAGCCCGCTTCAAGATCCGTAGGTACTTTGGCCGCATTTTCACAGGCCTCCAAAGATCCGTAGGTCCGGGCCTCTTCAAACATCTTGAGTTGCTTGCGCAGAGAATCGGCCTCTGGGAAAGTCGCGTTTGCGACGAACGCCGCAGCATCATCCCAACGTTTTAATTGAATGAGTAGCTGAGCCTTTAATGGCAAAGCTGCGAGATGGGATGGATCGTCCTTCAGGAGTCGATCGAGAACGGCGAGGGCATCGCCCAGTTCCCCTTCGCCGATCAACTGTCGGGCGACTTCGAAGAGATCCTGGGCCGGTGCCGGACAGTAATGCTCAATAAACTTTCGAATGTCGGCTTCCGGCTGCACACCATTGAATTCTGCAACCAACTTGCCACCGATCACCAGCTTCACGGCCGGAATACTGCGAATTTGGAACTGAGCTGCGAGCTCGGCATTGGCTTCGGTATCGCATTTGGCAAGGACGAAGCGGCCCTGATAGGCGGCCGCGAGCTTTTCCAACATCGGGGTCAGGGTCTTGCAGGGGCCGCACCATTCCGCCCAGAAATCCACGAGGACTGGCACATCCGCAGACTTTTGCACGACGTCCGTTACGAAGTTTTGCACGGTCACGTCATAGACAAGGGGTCCAGTCATAAAGTCCTCACGAATGGGGTTGCGGCCGTTCCCGGAGCATAACGCAAATTCCGGGGAAGAGCCAAGCCTGCAAGCAAAGTATCTTCCATTTCCCGAAGCAATCTGTGAGGATAGCTGGGACTGAGGAGGTTAGTATGGCTGAAGCATTAGAGAAACTTTTGGCGCTTTTAGATATCAAAGAAATCGAGAAAAACGTGTATCTCGGTCTCAGCGAAGACCTTGGGTTTCGCAATCTCTTTGGTGGACAGGTCTTGGGACAGGCTTTGATTGCGGCGGGTCGAACCGTGCAGAGTGATCGCCTTCCTCACTCTCTTCATGGTTATTTCATCCGTCCGGGAAACAGTGCGGACCCGCTCTATTATGAAGTCGATCTGATCCGTTCCGGACGAAGCTTTTCGACCAGGCGTGTCGTGGCCAAACAAAACGGTCTGGCGATCTTTAGTATGTCGGCCTCCTTTCAAACGCCGGAGCCGGGACTTGAGCATCAGGCCCGTATGCCCCTTGTTCCAGGGCCGGAAGGTCTTGAGAGTGAAGAAGACCGGGCGCGCGCGGTCAAGGATAAGATTCCTGAGAAATCGCGCGAAGCCTTCACCCGGAACCGGCCGATCGAATTTCGGGAGATCAATCCCATGAATCCCTTTAAACCAGTGCCCGCTCAGGCGGTAAAACAGATCTGGATCAAGACGGCAGGCGATCTGCCCGATGATCCGCTGGTCCATCGCGCTCTGCTTGCCTATACGTCCGATTTTGGTCTGGCTGGCACATCGCTGCTCCCTCACGGTTACTCCTTTATGCAGGGCAATATTCAAATGGCCAGTCTCGACCACGCGATGTGGTTTCATCGAGATTTTCGTTTCGATAAATGGCTGCTCTACACGACCGAGAGTTCTGTGAGCTACGGTGCGCGAGGGTTTAATCAAGGCAAGATCTTTACCCGCGATGGGGTACTTGTCGTGTCGGTCGCTCAGGAAGGCCTCATGCGCAAAATTGAAAAGAGACCGAAGACCGGGGATGAGCGCGCAGCCGAAACGAAGGCTTAATTCCCTCGCCTCGATTCAATGATTTGGAATTGACCAGGCATTTTTCCAGTGTTCGATTCCGAGGGTCAGGGCACGATCCTCTTCGCTCATGAGGATATGGATCCGACTATCGGACGGGACGAGTTTCGAACTATCGAGGGCCCGCCGCTGGCATCGTGTGAACGATACCGGCTGACCAGCGCTTGGGATTGTAAGCGATAGCTTTCGAGACGACCATCTACGCCCTACCTTACGAGAGACCTGTCTAGTTCACAGTATAGTCACTCTTACGGCTTGGCTTAATTCCTTGCAAAAGACCCAAATCAGCTATCTCTTTGAAAGGCCATTGCTAAGATCGAAGGTTCCAGGGATGTCCAAAGCCCTTTTAAGTCGGGAACTATTGGAAATTATCCTTTTGCTTTCGTATCGCCCCAAAGATTTCTTCTGGATTCGAGCCGAGCCGGCTCATGATGGGAGAATCGGCCAGAAAGAATGGATTGAAAGTTTTCTCATCGGCGAGACGGGAAGGCACTGTCCGACCTTCCGTCGCCTGACGTTTCTTCTGAGACTCGACATAAGCATGAAGGCCAGGGATTTGAGGCATGATCTCTTCGGCAAAGCGAGCATTGGCCAGCGTGTATTCATGTCCGCAAAAGACCAGACTGTCGTCCGGCAGAGCGCGAAGCTTTTTAAAGCTATCCCACATCGTGGTCGGATCACCTTCGAAGAGGCGTCCACAACCCAAAGCGAAAAGGGTATCGCCGCAGAAAAGCCAGTTGGCGCCTTCGAGAAGAAGACAAATATGCCCGAGGGTGTGACCGGGGGTAGAATAGACTTGAAAATTGTAGTCGCTAAAAGCAAGAGTGTCGCCGTCCCTCAGCGTCTGTCTCACTTTGCCCGGAATTCGATTTTTCTCGTGATCATAATCGGAGCAGACAATTGCGCTGTCAAAGGTCTTCTGCAGGCCGATATTGCCTTCGGTATGATCGTTATGATGATGGGTGTCAATGATTAGATCCAGGCCGAACTTATGTTGATTTAGGAATGTGATCAGAGCTTCCGTTTCACTGGGATCGATTACCAGAGTCTTATTCTTCGCCCGGTCGTGAATCACATAACTATAATTGTCCGTACGTAGGGGTACGAGATAGAGTTCGAGATTCTGATAGGAATAATGCATAACGATTTAGCCTTTCAAGACCGGGAAAAGTTGGGTGAGGAGACAACTCTGGCGATTCACAGTCGTTGCCAGGGGCTCGCCGCGTTGCTGGCTGATGAACTCTAAAAAATCGTGGATCAGAGTCGGTTTCATGCAGACCGCTTCGGCATTGAGAAAGGGCGTGTCGGTTTCGAAGACGATGTATTCCGGATCGATTTTGCTGAGGATCTGGTGCGGATCCTCCTTCATGATGCGCGGGGGAACCGAGAGAAGGAAACCCAGATCAATATAGGATTTTGCCACATCAGCGTGGGCCCAAAAACTATGGACCAGACCGCGATAGGTTTTCTGATGACGGCGGAGTTGAGGCAGGCTTTCATGATGAGCTTTGACAACATGCAGAACGAGGGGCAGATTTTTGCCTCGGGCCAGATCGAGCTGGCGATCGAACCAGAGCTTATGTTTCGCTCTTTCCTCGGCGCTCTTCGCGCGGAAGTAATCCAGACCCATTTCCCCGAGGCCCTGGCAGGAGCCGAGACTTTGTCCAAGAGTGTTCATCGCGTTTTGCAGCTCTTGATCCGACATGGCATCAACGCTCCAGGGGTGAATGCCGAAGACGCGTGCAATCCGGAGCGGAAGGGGTGGCGCGAGCCGATCCTGTTTAACCCAGTCGTCGGGATCGGTGCCGGCGAGGACCAAGCCGCAGATATCGTGGGCGAGAAGATCCTCATAGAGACTCTCGCGTTGAGCATCAAAGGCATTATCACTGAGGTGGCAGTGAGCGTCCATCCATTGCATTTTCATTCTCTGACTCTCGCAGCATAAGGTCCAAAGCTACAGATGCCGCGGCAAAACCGAGGCTGCCCGACACGAAGCTCGCCGTTCCAAAACCGGTGGAACAGTCCATACGGGAATTTACGCCTTTTTCTCGAGTCGAGCAAACTTCGCCTGTCGCATTGGGAAAGACGGGGACTTCCATGCTGAAGACTGCGGGAATATCAAGAGATCCGTCATTTGGAAAGTCGTGATTTTTGCGTAGCTTCTTGCGGACATTGCGCAGGAGTCCGTCGTTCGTTGTCTCGTTGAGATCGGAGCGACGAATAAGTGTGGGATCCGTACGGCCTCCGACACTCCCACAGGTTACGATGGGGCGACCGAGTCGGCGGCATTCAGCCAGGAGAAGGCATTTGTTATCGACGCTATCGATGGCATCGACAATCACATCGTAGGGCACGCTTAATATTTCGTTCGCTGTCTTAGGGGTAAAGAAATCGACGATGCAGGTGATACGCGCATGAGGATTGATGAGAAGCATGCGCTCTTTCATCGCTTCCGCTTTGGATTTGCCAATGTTGCCATCGAGGGCATGCACCTGACGATTGGTATTGGATATGCAGACTTCGTCTAGATCGATCAGAGTGATGTCTTCGATACCGCTGCGGATAAATGCTTCCGCCGTCCACGAGCCTACACCACCGATTCCAATTATGGCGACTTTGGCTTGTTTAATCTTGCGCCAGGCTTTTTGACCATAAAGACGTCCGATTCCACCAAAGCGTTGTTCATGGTCTTGCATAGTTTTTCCTAAATCTTCGTGCGACAGAAGTAACTAACTTAGGTCGAAGCTGCTTGTCCAGTGTAGGTTCCCAGAAACTGGGTGGTCAGATCCAAAGCAGTGTTTTTCGCGTAAAAAAGCGAGATGTTCAAAAACAACGCAATTCTGTGTGAAGTAAGAGGAGAAAGGGTTTCATCACCGAATAAGAGGACTTTTCCACTGGAGCTGTGGATAAGTAACGGCATATTTGACGTATATGACAGTGTGAGGTGTTTTGGGAGAACTGAGCTTGCAGAACAGTTTGTTCTCTCACCTCTGGTGCGTTGAAAGAGATAGGAATATGTTGAGATCAGTGGCGGAGTTGCTAACAATTTCGCCGCGAGCTTGTAAAGACCTTTCGAAGCAATTTTCTGATGGGAAGCCTGGATGTCAATCCAGGCTTTTTTTTCACGATCTCTATGCTATCTATTCTTTTCCATGATTTCTCCGGAGGAAGGTTTTGCATCCCGATCGTTCATTTCCCCTTTCGAATTGGCAAAGCTTTCAGCAGCAGGACCTTGTGTCGAAGCTCCTTAGGACGCTGCCTGCCCTCGAAAGCCTCAGCGACTGGCCTACGCCTGATCAGTGGCAAAGTCACGCCACGGAAATAGCTGTCTGGGATCGTCTGGGCCAAACCCTGGTCTTCACTCTCGAAGAAAAACCAGGACAGAGAGCCCGGCGCAAACGAGAATCGTCTGCACCCGGTCGCTCCTATGAAGCGTCCATCTGCGAACGTCAGGAAATTCCCACGCGCGCGGAGAATCTTCACGATTTTTTTAACGCGATTATCTGGTTGAATTTTCCGCTTGCGAAATTTGCTTTGCACCGTCGTGCCTACGAAATTCAGAACCTCTGGTGGCAGGATCATGGACGTGAGAAACGCTGTCCCCTGGCAGATCGTCTCACGTGTTTCGACGAAGGCGGGATTGTTTTCGAGCTTTCGGATGGGATGGCGCGTGATGAGGTCGAGAGTCTTCTTCTGAGTCGAAACGATGAAGCGAAGAAAGCTTTTGTGGCAGCACACCGCGAGTGTTTCCGTCTCTTCGGCCACGGGATGATGGAAGTGATGATGAAGGGCAACACCGCAATTCATGCGGCTTGCATCCTGCTGGATCCGGGCGGGAATTCTCAGGATTTAAAGCTTGCCGCCTACCTTAGTGCCTTCGATTCTTCGAGCCCCGATCATGGATCTGTGAATGTGTCCTGGTTGCTTACGGCATAAAAAAAGCCCTCGCGGTGGTCGCGAAGGCTTTCTCTTATCATATTTTCGAGAGCATTATTTTTTAAGTTTCACGGGAGCTGTAAGCTTCAGTGTAGCTCCGGGGATGGCGTTCAAAGCCGCTTCAAGGTCGAGGCGACCATCTTCAAAGGCTGCCGTCATGGTTCCGTGAGTCGCAGTCTGCTTGCCGGTAAAGGCTTCGTCGAGTCGAGCAACGGCATCGGCGTTGAGAACCACCTTAGCGGTATTAGGATGGCAACCCGCACATGGGACGAGAAGTGCTTTGCCTTTTTTCACATCGCCCTCAGCAGGAGTGGGTTTTTCCGTACCGCCAGCTCCCCCATCGCCAGCTCCCCCATCGCCAGCTCCCCCATCGCCAGCTCCCCCATCGCCAGCTCCCCCATCGCCAGCAGACATCTTCGCTTTGTACTCTGCGGCAACCGACTTGGGTTTGACGCAGCCGGCAATCACGCCCGAAAGGAAGACTGCGCTGACTAACAAAATTACTTTCATAAATATCCTCTCGGAGACTTTGACGAATCGTGAGCGAGCTGTAGGCTGCTATCCCCTCGTATCGGATCGAGCCCCCAGAAAATTAACCTCCCTAAGCAAAAAAATAAAAATCGCCTGGCAGAGATAAAGATATTGAAGAGTTAGACCCTAAATGGCTAAAATTGTCGGTAAATGTCTTGTTTTTTTGAAGGTGGAGTGTTTCCCGATGGCGATAAAGCCCCGATATAGCTCACGTTCCTCCTTTTTTCAGATATTTCTTGCCCTGCTCTGGGGAAGCTGGTTAGGCTTTTCTCCGACCTGGCTTAGTCTTCAGGTTCTTATTTTACTTGTCGCACTTATCTTCCTGCGCCTCCCCTGGATCTGGATGATGACCTCCTTTGTGGTCTCTTGGGCCATGGGAGCATTTCTTCTCGATCCGTTGATGGATCAGGTCGGCAAGCTTCTGCTCCGGCAGCCGGCGCTTGATCATTTTTGGACGGAAATGGCCAAAGCCCCTGTCCTGCCCTGGCTTCACTTCAATAACAGTATGGTACTGGGTGCCTTTCTCCTCGGCGTCCTGACGATTCCCTTTTGGGCCTACGTGGCTTGGAATCTTCGGCGACGGGCTCCCGTAAACTGATCTGAAGAAATTCCTATTCTTGGAGGAGCTTTCGCATGAAACGACCCGGGCTGATACGTTGGAATTTCTTTGGCTATCTCTTATTTGCCGTTCTTGCCCTTGCGGCTTATACCTTTTTAGGTCTCGACGGCCATGTGAAGAGTCTGATGGCGCAAAAGCTCTCGGCGCTCAATGGGGCTGAAGTGACGATCGAGAAGGCGATCTTTCGTCTGAACGGCCCGCGGATTGAGTTGGAAAAACTGGTTTTCAAAGATCCTTTGCGTCCTGAACGCATTCAATTCGAAATCGAAAAGATTCAGATGGATCTTGAGTGGCCGGCGTTGCTTCGGAACCGACTCGTGGTCAAAGATAGTACAGCAACAAGTGTGCATCTTAATGCGATCCAGCCGCCCCTGTCGGTTGTTGGCGACGGCCAAACGCTCGTGGGTTCTCAGACGGTTCATTCCCTGGCTTTCGCCAGCGACTTTCTGTCCAATCCTTCCCGCACACAATTGCCGCCTGACGATGCGTGGAGCGTCGTCCCTTCCGTGCAAGCGAAAAACGGCGTGACTTCCGAGATTTCTGCCGCGGTGGAAGGTTGGAAGAAACAACTGGATAGCCTGGTCGACGAGAACAAACAGCAGACGGAAGCGATCAAGGGGACCGAGAATCAAACGGCCGAGAAAGACGCGGAAGCTCACGTTAAGATCATAATCGGCCAGCTGGAGAAGAGTCGGCTCGAACTTGAGCAACTCGAAACACAAGTGAAAGCGGACGGGAACATCCTTTTGAATAAGATTCAAACCCTGGCCGAACTTCTCCCGCACGACGTGACAGTGATCAGGCAAAACGTGAAACTGCCGAGTCTTGAGTTCAAGACGATAGCAGCAGAATTAGGTGCTGAACAGGCTCGACCGGCGATCGGTCTGGTCGATGACTTTTATTTTCGGCTCCTGCCATGGCTCGAGAAAAAGGAGCAGCCTCTCCGGCCCTCCTACGGCCGTAACCAGGGGACCGAATTCTATTTCTCAGGACGTCTATTACCGCCCCGCCTTTGGATCAAAAAGCTGGAGATCAGTTCCAAGGAAAGTCCGGACGGTGAGACCGGTGACGTGAGCGGCCACATTGCGGATTTGAGCAGCGAACCCGATCAGGTCGCGGCTCACCTGAGCCTTCAGGCCAACTTTAAAAAAGCCGAAGTTGCCAACGTCCAGCTCGAGGCCCAGATCGATCACAGAGAAGGTCGTGTCGATGATCGCCTGCAGCTCAATATTGCCTCTTATCCGGTGCGCGATCTTGATTTCGTCAAGACGCCCAGCCTTCGCATGGGTATCGAGCAGGCGACGGCCAGTCTTAATTTGGAATTTCTGGTCCAGAAAGATTCGGGCATCATTAACCTGAGTTCCGTTTTGGATAAGGTGATCTATCGAGTGGAGACGAACAGTGAGCCTCTAAAAAAGATTTTTGACGAGGCTCTGGCACCACTGACCTCCCTGCAAATGGATGCGAATGCTCAAGGTCGATTGCCGAATATGCATTGGACTTACAGTTCACCTCTCAGCGAGCGGCTGCGCACTGTTCTTCAGCAGGTTTTAAGTCAGGAGTATGCGGAATTTGGCGCGCGCATTAGGGATCGCGCCTATCAGCGAGTGGTGGAGGCGAAGCAGACACTGGAAACCAATCTCGTCATGGAAAGCGATGGCATCCAGCAGAAGATCGCGAGCGAGAAGGAAGCTTTGAAAGAGCTGACTTCAAACTACGTCAAGGCTCAGCCGAAAATGTAGGCTTAAATACACGAAATGAAGCAAGAGAGCCTGGTGGACCATTCGTCCCCAGGCTCTCTTTTTGCGTGCGGATTATTCCACGTAGTTCAAAGTAAAGTCGAGAGTGAACGCGGTGTGCCAACAGTCTCTATCGTCGTTGTCACCGGTTGCAAAAAGTGCGAACTCAAGATTCTTTTTGTTGGGACTGGCCGCAGCGACCTTGCCCAAACTGCTCGGATCGATGCTGAACTGGAAAGATCCTTGGACGTCAGTGACCGGAACCTTGCAGAGCGAGGCATCACCGAGGCAGTAAGGAGCCGCATCAAAGTTGATCGCTTTGCCGCGGACTTTCGAGAAGTCCCAGGCAAAAGATTGAGCCTGATCGGCTTGCAGACCCTGGAGCAGATCTTTGTTGCTCGAGAGGAGCACCTGGTTGTTGAGGGTCAGCAGCATGAAGTCATCGTATTGGATCGTTGTGGCAACGGAGCCGATGCCGAGTTCGCAAAGCTGAGCGTTGAGGGGAAGTTCGATCGTGGCCTTTTGACCTTCGATCGCCTGCACATGTGCATCGAGGCGACCAAGGTTGCCGTTGGCACTCCACGTACAGTGTTGAACTTCGGGAAAGTGGATGCTTTGCTTCATGGTCTTTTTCACGCCACTCATACAAGCGGCTTTGAGCTTATCCACGGCTGTGGCAACGGCTGCGGGGCTGTTGCTCGAAGTCGATCCTGAACCAGAGCCGGCAACAGAAGTATTTCCTCCAGTACTTCCCGAACCTGTTCCGGAACCACCTGTTCCTCCCGATCCACCAGCGGCACCTGCTCCTCCACCAGCCTTACTACCTCCGGTACCACCTCCACTACTGCCTGTGCTGGTGCCATCCCCGCCCACGGTGGTAGTTCCGTCTTCTGTGGTACCAGCCACAGACGGATTCGTAGAGACTCCCGGTGCAGTGGCATCGGCGCTGGGATCAACCATGCTGCCTTCGGGATTGATTATGCGTTCTGCGTTGATGACGTTCGGTGCGCTTGCATTGCTGAACTGAGCGGCGTCTGAACATCCCCCGATGAACATCGTCAGGACGATAGACTTTAACGGTCGATAGGTTTTCATGATTTTTTCTCCTCTAAGCCTCTTCTAGAGAGGTCTTAAAGACTCGGCAAAAGATCACTAAAAGCTTGAGAATTATCTAGCACTCATAAAAATTAGATCTAACGTCATGATTCTACTGAAGAATAATTGATGATTATTGAAGTAGTATAGAGGAATTAATGTGGGTCCGAGCACGGTAGAGGCAGAAAAGTGAAAAAACATCAGGAAGACTTATTCGTCTTAATCGAATTCGATGGGCGGAAGCCATCCTCGTCCATGAAGAATATACGGCCTTTGGAAGTATCGACAGGTCGTGATTCAAGCTCTTTATAATGAACGTTGGAACGATCGACCGACTTCTCGAATTTTTTCCAGATCGCAGGGTCGTAGTCCCGATCAGCACTGGAGCGCATGATATCGAGAGTCTGTTTCTGGTCGTACGCTTCTTTGTAAACCCGTTTCATCAACAAAGCCGAGTAGACGTCCGCTATCGTCACGACGCGCGCATAGAGACTGATGCCATCCACACGTTCTTCGCGTCGACCCGATTTTCCCATGGGATAACCTCCGCCGCAGAACCTCTCGTGGTGCTCCAGCGTGACAATAGCCACTTCCTCTTCAATGGGCGCCCCATTTTCAATCGCGCGCATGAGCTCTTCATAGCCCAGCGTGGTGTGGGTCTTCATTATTTCGAATTCTTCCGGCGTGAATTTGCCCGGTTTGTTCAAAATATTACTGGGCACACAGGTTTTACCGACGTCGTGGTAAAGGCCACCGCGGGCGCAGCGCTCCGCGTCGTCCTTGGAAAGGCCCATCAGGTTCTTGCCGATGATGCCCGCAAGCATAGCGACCGAAGCGCTATGATCGTAGAGGGTCGCGTCGGCCAGGACCATGCGTGACAGAGTTCCGATTGCAACGTGGCTTTCCATGAGATTGTCGATCAGCTGGCTGGCTGATTTCTTCGCTTGCTGGGCGACGTTCGCACTGATGCCACCACGAACGATCATTTGACTGGCACCGCTGAGGTTGCCGAAGATCTGCATGGTCTTGCGATCGAGAAGGGGATCTTTTTCTAGAAGCGTCGTGATTTTTTTACTGCGGACGCTATCGACGAGATTTTGAAACTTCGGATAATCCAGGCCGCGTACGCAGATATCGAGGTTTTGATAGTCTTTGTTGCGCGCGACGATGATCCGTTCGACTAGCTCGTGACTGAAGTTTGCCGGCGTGATGAACTCAAGGAGTTCCATGTTCACACGAAAAAATATGGAAAAGTTGATGGATGTGACTTCCTTGAGATAACTGAAATGCTCGAGCCCGACGTTGGTCAGGCGCGATAGATCCTCAGGCTTCAAGGGGAAAACCTTGAACTTCTCGCGAATGCTTTTGGATATACGGTAAACGTCCTGAGTCATACGAACCCTAGCCTTAATCTATGTGGGGATCATTCGGCATTTCGGGACGGCCGGATGAGGAGCATCCAGTCATCGGGAGCTAAGTCTCTGGTAAAGCAGACTATACTTTTTGGTAATAGGTTTTATACGGGGTGGCAAAAGCTCCGCATATCGCGAATTCTTTTGTGAAAAAAGATCTTGACCCTCAGGCGTGGAATACGTAGAAGAAGAACCTCTGAAGTGCTCCTGGTGACAAGGTTTTTCCTGGCATCACAGCATGTTTGGGCTCTTAGCTCAGTTGGTAGAGCAGTACACTTTTAATGTACGGGTCGATGGTTCGAGTCCATCAGGGCTCACTTTTTTTTCTCCCAGAGTTGTCCCTATCGTCTAGTCGGCCCAGGACACCGCCCTTTCACGGCGGCGACGGGGGTTCGAATCCCCCTGGGGACGCCATTTCTTTGTGAAGGCTCATCACGATAGTGAGTCTCCCCTTACTGGGCTTATTTCAGTCCAGTCGGCGCAGGTCGAATCCTCAAGCTTTCTCGCTGTTCTCCGATAATTATCCGGGAGAACAAAACTCATGACAAACATCAAAAGAGACGGCAAACGAGTCAGAATCCGCTATTGGTCCTAGGACGATAATAGTTGGAAGGACATCCCACGTTAAGAAATCCGATTTTTGGATGATCTCCCGAACGCCGAAGTCGAGGAGTGGGTTTCTCTGTGAGAGCAAAGGCCAGGTGCAAAGGTTAAGCGGGCACAGGGTAAGCTCCTCTTTGAAACTGACGAGACCACTATCCTTGTCAAATCATTCATGAAAAGTTATTCCATTCAGCGCAACCTCTCTCCGACGACTGTTGAGGACGAATTCAATCGCTTCAAAAATCACATCGTCCCGATTATTGTCGTTGTGGAAAAAAGAAAGGATGTCCGGACTTGGGCACCAGTTGTTGGTCGCCAATAAAATTGGGGCCAAAATGAGGTTTGCCGCCAAGTAAAATGGGACCGCCAAAATCCCATAAAACCGGACGGTGGCGACCTAGCGAAGTGGTCGCTCCGCCGGAGACAAGCAAAGCGCGTCAGCAAGAGTTCCAATAGGTTATGGGAACAGGTCCAGGTCAAATCATCTCTCATCAACGTCATTGACACGAATCGATTTAGCGACCATCGCTGGCCCCTTTTTAATTGTCGGAGTGGTCCGATTTTAATTGGCGGCTAGCACCGCTAAAACGTTGATTGAATACTTTTGCTGCACCGGGCTTTTTCAAAATGTAACCGGAAAGATTATTCGCAGCGGCTATCCAAAGCGTGTAGGAATTCATCTGTAGCTGCCAGATGAGCTCAACTCCAAGCTCGAGCTGATTCTTGGTTTGAAAAGACAGTGGGATATCTAATGTGCTCCTATCCGTCCGAACCGGAAAATTTGAATCGATTACCTTGTTAGAATTCACCCCCATAGGCTTGTGCCTGTTGCACTTGGCTTGTCGTCCAAGGGGCTTTTCATAAGCAGGTCTTCCTTTGAAGATACCCACCTTCCATCCGCTCGGATTTCTATGTTTATCTGTGTCCGAGCCGCGATATTGCAAGATATTTTATTCCTCATTATCCGAGATATCTATTGATTATCAATAGCTTAAATATTTCCTACCGATCATCCCTCAGATATCTCCCCAAATGACCGAAGGTTCTTGCATAAGAACAAGCGGGAGAATCGTTTATGATCAGCGTTCGTTCGACGATAAGATCATACCTTACGAAAGTATTGAGTCTGAGCGGACAGAGTTTAATGCTGAGCCTTTTAATTTCACTAGCCGCTTGTAACGAACAATCGGTCTTCAGTGGAGAACCTTTGAATAGTTCTTCCTTCGAAGGCCTTGAGAGCGTGCAACTTACAAGCGAAGGCCAGTTAGAGCTCACGTGGGCCAAGGCTCAGGATGAGGCCCAGCATGCCTACGACGTTTATCTTTTAAAAACTTCGATTCTTCCTGAATACCTCTCTGGGTTGTCGTTGAATGAGGGCGGGGCGCTGGAGCTTCTGCGCATCGATCTGACGAAAGACGATGAAACTCTCAACTTTGAACTTGTTGCGACGGTAAAGAACAAGTCTGATTTTACCTATTCGCAGGCCCTCGAACTGGGAAGCTACTATGTTTTCAAAGTTGTCGAGAAGAAAGCCTTAAAGTCTAAGCTTCGCCTGGTGGCGACCCAGCCGAAAATCGATCCTCCACTTAGTTTTCAACTTTTACCCTCATCGACTGGGATGACGGTGACTTGGACGTCGAGTCTGGGGGCTAGCTCTTACGGGGTTAGGGGGCTAAAGAGTGGTGAAGCTAAGGTCAATTCGACCTCTTTTATGATCGAGGGCTATCAGCCTGCGAGTGATTACGATCTCTGTATTTTCTCGGAGCGTGGTCTTCTTCGGTCGAAGACCTGTCTGCCCGTATCGATCCCGGCACATATGTCGAGCACCGCAGTAACGGCAGTATCGAGCTCTCTTGCTCCGGGCGCTTATCCTAAAGCTACCGTGATTCCTATCCAAGTGAGGTTCTCGGGTAAAGTTCATGTCGCCAATAGCGTGAATCTCAGTCTGCTCGTCAAGCATGGTGGAGGCAATGGATTCGCCTCTTATGCGAGCGGCAGTGGGACGAGCACCCTTGTTTTTAACTATACGGTTGGCGCCGATGAAGATACCTCCGCTCTCGAAGCCTCGAGCCTAGTCTCCAAAGACAGCTCTGCAGATATTCTCGATGAGAAGGACCGGCATCTGAACTACGGTCTGCCTTTGACGGGGAGTGGGTTTAGTCTTTCTGAACAGAAAAAACTAGAAATCGACACGGTTCTTCCCTCAGCTCCCTTAGGCGTGGCTTTCCCAAGTGCCGTGAGCTCAAGCGCGGCCCTCAGCTTTAGCTGGCTTGCGAGCAGCGATTTGAATCTGTCGGGCTATTTAACCAAGCTCTGTAGCGACGCGCAATGCTCGAGTGCCTGCAGTAACGAAAGTTTGACTCCGCTTTTATCGGCTACAAAAATTGCTGTGGATGGCAGCAGCTATTACGCCTGTGTCCAGGCTGTCGATCGAGCCCAGAACAAGTCCGCTTGGATTTCATCTTCGAGTCCTGTAACCGTATCGACCTCAGCCCCATCGATCATCTCGGTGAGCAGTTCGGCGGTCGATGGTTTCTATAAGGTCGGCAGCATCGTTCCTATCGTTGTCATCTATTCTGGAATCGTCTACGTGACCAATGCCAACGATCTGAGCCTTAGCCTTAATACGACACCGACCTCTCGCAACGCTGTTTACAGCTCAGGTTCGGGCAGCTCAACTTTAGTTTTCAACTATACAGTTCAAGTAGGGGACACGGCGGCGGATTTGAATTATTTGGCGACTGGCTCACTCAGCCTCGGCGCGACGGGTGCTATCAAGACGATTGCTAACGTTGCAGTTTCGACGGCGCTTCCCCCGACTGGGTCGACGTCATCTCTCGCAGGACTCAGGTCGCTTGTCATCGACGCTACCGCGCCTGTAAGTCCCTCTGCCGTTGGCTTTGCTGGGGCGACTTCGACGAGTTTGAGTGTTCCTCTTAGCTGGGTTGCTAGTACGGATACGAACTTTCGTTACCATAAAATGAAGCTCTGCGCCGCGAGCGATTGCCTATCGTCTTGCACCGCTATCAGCACTTCTCTTTCATCGCCTGCGAATCTAACGGGGGTGCATGGAACAAGTTCTTATGCCTGTGTCCAGGGCGAAGACTTGGCTGGCAACCTCACGCCTTGGGTATCGTCGGTCAGTCCGATTGCGATCGATACGGCAGTCCCCACTGTGACTTCGATTTCGAGCTCCAATGCCGATGCCTACTACAAGGCCGGGGCTGTCCTCAGCATCGATGTTTCATTTTCAGAGAATGTCTTTGTGACGAACGGAGCTGATCTCGGTCTTTTGATGGAGACTGGGGTGACGGATCGGACGGCTGTTTATAGTTCTGGGAGTGGAAGCTCAAAGCTCAGTTTTAGCTATACAGTTCAGGCTGGCGATATCAACGATGATCTCAACGTAGCATCCACTTCAGCCCTGAGCCTCGGCGCGGCAGGAACGATTCGCGATAGTGCTGGAAATAATCTCAATCTTACGCTGCCTCTTTTATCGGGCCCAAGCATGCTGGCGGCACAAAAAAATATTGTCGTCGATACTCTCGCGCCTGCGCCTGCCAGTAGCGTTCAATTTTTAGCGGCTAAAAGTTCTTCGCTTAATTTCCAGGTAAACTGGGCGAATAGCTCGGATGCGAATTTTAGACGGCATAATGTCAAGCTCTGCTCGGCAGCCGACTGTGTGACGAGCTGTTT
>JACMPP010000094.1 GCA_014377445.1 Oligoflexus sp. | reverse complement strand
TTGATCGCGACGGTTAGTAACTGCATTACGGCCACTCCTGCGAACTGTACCTTTGCCGATTTATCGACCAAAGATGGCGGGAGCCTTGTCGTAGGCAAGGTTTATAACTATATTCTTTTAGTGGAAGACGCTTCAGGTAACGCAATCACGCCCTTGGTCCAGCGTTACCGGTCACCTTATTTTACTGGCCCTGCTTTAAGTGCAGCATCAGCCTTTCGACTGGAGCCAAGGCTCCGGCGAGCCAGTGTTTTCCTCGTCGATGAATATCATCAGCAGTATCAAACACGGCCGCAGATTATGATCCATATTCCGATGGAGAAATCGGGGCTCGATCATGATTTTTTCGTTCAGAAGTACGAATCGTCTCTTTACAGCGGCAGCGTTTCTAATAATAGTCCGGCGGGAGCTTCCGACTGGCCCCTGCAAGGCTCGGCAGCAGCTTGGGTAAAGAATGCGGCTCTTTGCGAGGACGTCTTTTTACAAAGTGGGACCTTCGATCTTAGCGGCTGCGGCAATGGATCCGCGATAAGCGCATCGACGGGTACAGTTCAATCGAAACAGGGAACGTCTCCATTGGCATCGATTGATCAAGGAACCTCTTGGAAGGCTTGCCGATCCTCAGGATTTAACGATAGCGACGGTAAAAATTATTACCTGCAATTGATCAGCAGTTCTGAGAGAATTAAGGCTTCGGACTGGGGTGATACGGATCAAGATGGAACCATAGAAGCCAGTGTAAATACTTACACAGGGTCGGTTCTCATAACCACCTTGGAATCAGGAGCCTCAGATGCTACGACCATTCGTTGCCATACCGATAATAATCCAAGTGGTCCTCTCTTAAGCAATTCATCTGGTGCTGGATCGAGTTCTAATTGCCGCTCTCGCTACGGGGTGGCGGACATGGTCGGTAACGTTTGGGAATGGAGCAATAGTCAGTATTTGGGTGCGACTGGCCTTGATAACGGAAGAGATGGGCTAAATTTAGGAAGAACGCAGCTTTTAACCGGTGGTTATTCCCTCGTTTCAAACCTTGGTAGCACATTTGACCTGCTGAGAGGGATTATCCAGACTGCCGGTGCGGCCGCATTGATTTCAGCAAATGGAGATCAATTCGTTTCTTTTGGGGGCTTGCACGGTTCCAATTGGGGAGGCGCATGGTCTCATGGTCAAAACGCTGGTCGCTGGTACACCGGTACGTCTTGGGGAACTACCGGGAATCCTATTGATTTCGGCTTACGATGTACCTTCTAATATGCGAGGCATCTGCCAAGCCTTGAATAGTTACAAATAAAGTTTGCCTCCTCAGCCAAATCTATGGGCGAGTTCCGGCTCCGGTAGGCCGCCAAGGTTATGATACAAGTCCAATCGAATGGCTTTGTAGCTCCGATATCCATACGCTTTTCTCCTAGTGACTTTGACCTTGTTGTTAAGCCCCTCAACGACTCCAGAGGAAATCGATCCTTTAGCGTGAAAGCAGTTCAATAGTAGCTCACGGTGATTGTGGAGCATCTTGGCGACTTTCTTCATCGGCTGCGAATTGATTACTTTTGTTTTGCGACGATTTGCTCTTTGATCTTGTCATAGGTCGCTTGAGGAAGAATTTTCTTCTTCACGAGATCATCTTTGCCTTTGTAAGGACGGCCTTTCACTATGGCCTTGGCGCGAGCGTCACCGACACCGGGGAGAACTTTGAGTTGGTCTTCGGTTGCGGTATTGATGTCGAGCTTCTCGCCCGCTGTTGCCGGGGGAGTGGGTGCGACCGCGGCAGCCACAGCCGGAGTTGTGTTTGCTGCGGCTGCAGGTGCTACCTGAGCGGCCTGGGGCTTCTTACTGTCTTTGGCAAAGCTGAGGGTGGAGAAAGCAAGAACGGATGCGAGTGCTGCGGTTAATAGATTATTCACAAAAATCCCTAAATTTTAAGTGTGAAACAACTTTTCCATTTAGGGTTAACACGCATCTGAGCTTGATTCAATTTGAAATCGCCGCTCCCTTCTTCTCCACCTTGCGACCAATCCAACGATCCAGATTTGCCAGCACAGAATTCGCACGGGTCATCGTTTCATCGCTGATGCCGAAACTTTTCTTGGTTTGAATATCACGGTCCATCAGATTGTGGATTTTTTCGAGTTCGACAATGCGTTTGAGCGGAAGGCGATTCATAAAGTAGATCGCATTTGAGGGCACAGGCCAATCGCTGCCGTAAAGTGTTCGACTCATAATGAGAGGATCTTTTGCCAGTCGGGGTAAATGTGCAAAGCGGGAGGGATTGCAGATCCCGGAGTTATCCACATAGAGTTGTGGATACTTCTGTAAAAGCTCGTGCAGTCGTGGTGTTTGGTCTTCTTCTCTGGTGCCGAGGACCCGCGTGACCGAGTGCGCGCAGATCACAGGTATGCCCGCCGCGAGGGGGACTTCCACCCGATCGAGACGTGCAAAATCAGGGGATAGCTCGGCGAAGGTGCGTTCGCCGCCCATATGAATCAAGAGCGGAATTTGCACCTCCGCGAGGCGACGATAGAACGACGCAAGCTTTGGGCTGGCCGGATCAATATCCTGAGTCGCGGGTAGCCATTTGATAAGGACGGCCCCTTGTTCGATGCAGTACTCGAGCTTGTCCATCGCATCGTGCGCGAAGGGATTGAGGCTCGGACCGGGGAGGAGATTGTCGTACTTATTGCAGACTTTGAAGACCCATTCGGGTGGAACATACATTTGGGTATGACTTGGACAGGGCTGGCCACTCTCATGATTGAAGACTTGATCGAAACCAAGCACGACACCGTAATCGAGTTGGCTCTCGCGGATCAGATCCGAAATCTTTTGCGCCCAGATCTCATCGAGATCCGTTTCCATAACTTCCTGAGTCATGCCTTGCAGAATGCGTATGGCACGAAAGGTCAGGCGCTTTTGAAATTTGGGGGCTAACCAACAGCCGGAATCACAGCATCCGGATCCGGTCAGGTGAATGTGAATATCGATTTTCGGTGCTGATTTCATGATTCATTCCAAGTGCGTGATGGCTTCAATTGTTTGTCTTTGAAACGGTAGCAGAAAGTGATTCGCTCTGTCGATAACGACTATCTTCAGGTTTCCCGACGAGCTTTGCCATTGTCCGATGTCGCTGGTGGAGGCGAGAGCGTCCCGCTTTCCAAAGATGAGTAAGTAATTGTGACTTGATGAGTTGATCAAAGCGAGTGGCGCTTGATCCTGGAGAAGCAGGTCTACCATCTCGGGATAGCTGCCACGGAATCTTGAATCGAGACGAAGGGGAAATGATCGTCGCCGAAAGCTCCCGAACGCAGGGATGGTCTGACGCCAACCGTAGTCGTGCCATTGCCTGTAGAAGCTGCTGCTGAAAAGGGTCAGGAGTTCGTTCCAGAGAAAGCGCAGACTCAACTTGATGCGCAAAGGCAAGGCGATGATTACAACGCGGCTGGGCGTAAGCCTGTGCTGACTCGTGGCCTGCAAAGCGAGGAGGGCACCGAGGCTATAGCCGACTAGTTCATAAGGGTAGGCATCGAGCCCTCGAACTTTTAAGAACATATAAAGATCGTCTGCCGATTGCCAAAAATTTTGGCGAACGAGAGTGCTACTGCTCTTCACGCCGTGACCATCAAGATCGAATGTGAGTACACTGCGTCCGGCTTTCAAAAGGGCTTCAATCAAGGCTTGCCATGTGAAAATCTGATCATTGCCAGTGCCGTGGAAGAGTATGCTGAGTTTATTTTTATCAGGATGCTCGATGAGCAGATAGGCGACCTCGCCTCCGCTTGAACGAGCATATCGACCTTCGTCAATAGAGAATCCATTTTTTTTCAGAGAACCTAACCAAACTTCGCGAAAGCCCGTGGAGTGTGGCTGTTGGGCCTTCTTCACCATGCTTTAAAACTCCTAAGCAATACCAATGGTTGACGTTCGGGCTGTTCCTCGCTAGCCTCATTATATACCTACAACGGGGCCTATCACTTATGAATCGATGCACAAGCGAAATGCTAGAATCCTTTCTTGCTGATTATGGCTGGGCGTTTCGGCGTGAAGGTGATGGAAATGGAAATAGAGATGGAAGTGGAATGTGGAAGACCGGATTTCGAGGTGAAGAGCAGATCTTCCCCCTGTCTATCATCATGACTGAAACCTGGATTAGTTTCATCGTCCAACCCTTTGTAGAACTTTCTGTGGACTGGGATAGCTGGCCTGAGATCTCACGCCTGCTTCTCGAACTCAATGCGCGCGCGACCATGGCGAAGTTTTCAATCAGCCTGGAAGGCAGAATTGAGCTGAGCATCGAAGTCCTCAACGCCGCCTTCACCTATGATTCGTTTTCCCTGACGATGGGCCTCCTTGGTTACTATGCAGACTCCTACTATGACGAGATTTTAAGTGATCTTGATGTCATCGGCTATAGATACTCGGAATCGTTGAACCTACTG
>JACMPP010000010.1 GCA_014377445.1 Oligoflexus sp. | reverse complement strand
GTTTGGCTTGCCGCTTACCCTCGAAGGCACTGGCCAGGTTGGCTAAAAGCTCCTTCTTCCACTGACTGACCTGCACTGCGTGGACCTCAAATTTCGAGGCAATCTGGTTGGCGGTTAGACCGCTTTTCACTGCTTCCAGAGCTATTTTAGCCTTAAATTCCGATGTATGAACTTTTCTTTTCATGAGACCTCCGAGACCTTCCTGGCAGAGTGTGCCATCGTAACTTAACTAAGTCACCGGTCTAGTTTTCGGGGTCCTGTTCACATTGACGATGTACCATTTTTCGAGACGAAGTCATCGTTGATGACAGGGCTATCGCTGGTTAAATAACTTGGCCCCCCTAATTTCGAGCGTCAGTCCAAAGACAGATTTTTTCGTCTCCTTGGCATCCTGTCACAAATGGCATTGAAAGTTCGGTAGAATTGAGAAATTCTCTCAAAATTTCGACCGGTTCCCGGAAATTGGAGAAACGGATCCACAGTCGGACGATTGGGAAGTCCACTCAATAGTCTGTACCTCATACCCCTCTAGGCTTACACGACTTTTTCAGGAAGCAATCCCTGCGAATATTAAGTCAAGCTGTCGACTTTTTAGCATCTCCTTTCTGACTGATTAAACCTACTAAGTGGCGAGTTGGTGAAAGTATGAATACATTTTGAATCAAATACTTATTGCAAACTTTGTAGAATATCTTACGTTAGGAGCCTCAAAAGCCTTCGCGCACTTCGTGTCTGGGCTGAAGACAAAAAAAAGGAATTCATATGAAACTCGTTAAAACAAGCCTTCTCGCAACTGCACTTTTGTTCACAGCTAGCGCATTCGCTCAAACAGCTACAACACCAACAGAAACAGCTCCTGCTGCAACTGAAGCTGCTAAAACTGAAACACCAAAATCTGAAGCAAAAAAAGCTAAAAAATCAGCTAAAAAAGCTGCTAAACACGCTGATGAAGCTGCAAAACATGCAGACAAAGCTGCTTCTGATGCAGCTCCTGCTGCAACTGAAACACCAGCTCCTGCTAAGTGATTTCTAGACGCTGAGGCCGGATAACTGATGGCCTCAGTGGGCTCCTCCCCGCATCGCAGCTCCCCGCGCCCGTCTCTCTTATCCCATTTCAAAGACTTTAGTATTTCCGAATGATCGTCACCGTGCAGCCAACGACCTCAGACCTGTCGTCGTAACACGCGAAGGGAATAAATCGCAGTCCGGTTTGTTTCATCCTCTATTTCAGATGCTCTGCAGACGCATTTCTCGTTCTTACTTTCGTATTCGACCTGCTCTTTTCTATTTTCTGTGGAATGTGTCTAAATGAATCAGTGCTTCTCCTTGAATTGAGCTTTTCTAAAGACGAGAACTTCAGGATCCTTTGAAACGCAGGGAATGTTGAGTTCATCTGAACATGAGGCTTCTTCCTTACCGACAGCAAAAGCTAGTTGTAAGCTCAACCCCAATGCAGTGCTTAAAAGCATGAACTTCAATAGCGATATCGCTTTCATGGCATCTACTGAGTAACTCTAGCGGAAAGTTTGGTCTTCGTCCGCCATATCCAAATAACTTTTGAAGGGCGAGATTTAATGCATTTACCCTTAGTGGATTAATTGCCTGAAAGCTCTGTTTTCTACGGGAAAAATGAATATTTTAAAATGATTCCGCAAATTTAAAGAGAGGTTACTTTGCAAGGTACGGTTCGTCAAACTTAACACGATACGGCATAAACCGGCCCTCACACCGCCCGCTCGAATAGAAACTGATTTCGATTTCTCTTCATGTCACATCAACTGCTGATGGCGATTGGATCCGTCGAATATTACATATCATCATTTTGACCCGACCAAAGTTACACCCATCGCAAAAAATGCAGTACAATCTTTGGATAGTGGGGGTTCCTATGCTTTCCTTCAAGATTCGTTGCCAAAGCTCTTGTATCGCTCTCAGTATCATAGTTTCGGGCTGCAAGGCCTATCGCCCGGACAAAGGGCTCCATGAGAACTTTGTTACTAAAAGAGCCGAGAGAGAGACGAACACGCCAAAAGTCGATCCGGCCACCACGACCAAAACGAACACCCAAACTTCGTCAAAGGGCGGCAAAACAACGACTAAGGCCGGTATCCCAACAGGTCCAGGCAAGACGACGACACCCGCTGAAGATCCGAAGGCCATGCTCGGTACGACCTTTCGTGTCAGCTCCCTGGGACTCCATACTGGTGTGGAACTCTATGATCGCACCAGCCTCCTCGTCCAGACAGAGGGCGAAGCTGACCAAAGTCGACCCAACTATAAGCTCGGCGAGGTCCTGAAGATCGAAAAAAACAAGACCTACACAATTATCGTGAGACTTTATCTGGCCGACAAAGTTGTCTTTTCCAATGAAACTTGCAATTTGAACAATTCTTTCGTCGCTCAGGAAAGGCAAAACGTATTTTCCATACCGATCTGCGTTCCGCCGACCAGCAAGTGAATTTTGGTATCGATGCGAGGGAAAGCGGCCAAGGGCAGTTTCCCCAGAGTATAATCGCCACAACAAAGGTATTGCTATCGCGATACTCACGAATAGGAAAAGGCATGAGATCAATTTCCAGGTACAGTCTGCTTTCCGTATTGCTTTCGGCTTCACTTTTCGGATGTAAACACGATTCCAAAGACAAACCCGTTTCCGACCTCGAAAGCGAAGTCAGTGGCTCCGCAGCGAAGCTCCCGAGCTCGCTCGGCGTTGGTTTTGATAGCGAAACCCAAATCAGAAAGACCAAATGCGTCGAAGGCACTCCCGTTTGGCGAGGAGCTCAGGATGCGAAGTTTGAATTCGGTCAGGATCTGAGCTTTGACCAAATCCTGAAGGAAATTTCCGGTGGCGGCAACGTCGGCGCGAAACTTTCTGTCTTTGAAATCAAAGGCGCAGCTGAATTTGCTTCAAAATACGCATCCAACCAGTACAGTTCGACTATCACCCTCTCGAACAACGTGACACTCAAAAAACTTTTGCTGCAGAATCCCCATCTGACCGACGCCGGCCAAGCCGAAGTAAGTGGCGATACGACGACCGAAACCGTTCGCAAGACCTGCGGTGACGAGTACTTCGATACGATCGTCTACGGTGCCCAGCTCTTCGTCGTGGCCAAATTCGATTTCCAAAGCGCACAAGACAAGCTGGCTTTTAAAGGCAGCGCTGCCGTGAGTTTGGCTGGTGTCGGCGAACTCGGCGGTCAAATCTCAAACCTGAACGATAGAATCAAAAGAAACTCGAAGGTATCAATCACAGCGCGTCAGGTCGGTGGCAACACGGACGAACTCAGCTCGATCCTCTCGGCTGAGATCATCACCTGCTCCCTTGAAGAGTTCGATAAAAAGTGTCTTCCCATGCTTGTCAAAATCGTTGACTACGCAAAAGACAGGTTCCGTGAAGGCCTCAAGAAACTTCCCGATCCAGAGAACAACAAGGTTGGCGATCCCAAAGGTTGGGCTGAAATCACCTTCTCAACCACAAAGTACGCGGATGAGAAAATCGACGGAATCGTCTTGATTCCTGCCATCGACGTTCCGCTGATCACGGAAGAAATTGAGAAGAATCGCGGCCAAATCTACGACTCCTTTCAAGTCATGCTTCTCGACAACGAGCGCGCCGCCAAACTTCTTCGCGACTTCACCCTCACTGATTTTCAAAGAAAGAAAGTGGAGGAAGTTGAGGGGTCAACAGCAGCCAACAAAGATGCACTCGCCGTGGTTGGTGATGTCTGCATGAAGACCCCCGCGACGTGCGTGGCGAAGTATGCTGACTACAAAGCGAGTGCAAAGACTTACGATCAACGAATCCTCTCGCTGGATATCTGTCTCACGAAAGCGGACATTGATAATACCGTCTGGAACTTCACACGCAGCAACGGCAGTTTCATCGACAAAGTAACTCTGGCCTCGAGCGGGATAATCGAAAATCACAAATCTGATTATGAGACGACCTGGAAAGTTGATGGTTGCATCCTGCGTTTCATCAACGTGAAAGGCGTTCCTTCAACGATCTACGATCAAATTGAATCCGTCGACCGCATGACAGGCGTCTTCATGCAGGACGCCAGCTTCCGTCACATCCTTGAGCGCGTAAAATAAATCCCTGATGGGTTTGGGTCACTCAAACATTTTGGAGTAAAAGATTTGAATCCCAAATCCCTCAAAATGACTTCCGCTTTGCTTCTGCCTTTGGTCGCGTCACTCTCCTGCCGCTCTCTGAGCGGAGGCGGGAGCGATCGGGGCGGAAACTACGGTGGCGTCGGCGACCTCCCCGCATCCACTCCCGCAGTGATCATCGACAAAGTAAAGAAGTCAGGACCAACTGAATCCGAAACCGACATTCTTCTCGACCCTCTCCATCGGGGACTGGGCGATGGCTATGATAGCCAGAAACGCATCAAACTTGCGCCTTGCATTGATTCAAGCCATTACCTCTATAGAGGCGCAAACACCTCCGATCTCTCCTTCATGCGGGATTACAGCTACGACCAAATCATGAATGAAGTCGGTGCCGCTATCTATGCCAAGGCTAATCTCCTCGGACTGGTCGGGGCCAAGGTCCAAGGCGATATGGCAATTTCATTGGCCACAACCGACGACGCCGCAGCCTTCATCTATAACTTCCGTATCCTCGGCAAATCAGCCGTCATCGACAGCCGCAGATTCAACAACAAAGGCAGCTCCGCCTTCAACACCAACGACCTCACTCAATTTCGTGAGCAGTGTGGTGATCAGTTCGTGGAGCAGGTGAAGCTCGGAGCCCAACTCTTCGTCGGCCTGAAATATACATTTGCCAACAAAGAAACCAAAGAAAAGGTGATGCTCACCTTGAAGGGGTCTCTCCTCTGGGGCCTGATCAAATCCTCCAAGACCTGGACCAAAGAGTTTCGCCAGCTAATGCAGAACGTAAGAGTGAGCGTGGAAGCCTTTCAGATAGGGGGCGATCCCTCACAACTGGAACTGCTCAAGAAAGATATTCGGCAGGGCAGCTGCGCCGGCGATAATGCCGAAACCTGCTCCGACGCTATCGATAGACTCCTTGAGTACGGACGAACTGGATTTACTGCACAAGTCACCGATATGAAGATGGAAGAGGACGGTGGAAAAGGCCTGGCGATCGTCGATCTAACGACTGATTTCTATAGCTCCCAGAAGATCCTGAATCCAAGCAATGGCAAGCGCGTTCAGGTCAATATCAAGGACACCATCTCCGCAGTCGATGACTACGCGGCGGTCATGGAACAAATAACCAAGATTAAATCGAATCTTAAGATTGCCCTGGGTCGGATCGCCGTTCTTGAGGAGTTCAATCTTAAAGACGACGAACGTCGAACAGTAAAGTCGGCTCGTAACGATATTCAGGCGGTCCTGACTAACGCCGAAAATCTCGCCAATACCACCTGCGCCGATGCGAAAAACGATTTTACCCGTCTCAAAAGTTGTGCCGCACAAGCTGGCCTATTGGAGAATGATTCCAATCGAGTGAGCCAGCCGATCGCCCTTCATCCCGTCATCATTCCTATCGAGTAAGAATCATCCAATTAATTGATATATCTAGCATAATTTATGATTTTTAAGATTTTTCTCTGTTCATGATCAATTATTCCGATAAAAGGGAGAACTCGAAAGCTCCAAATTCATACGACCTTAGGATGGTACACTATGCAAAAGCAGCCCAAAAATAAAAATCGGGATTGGACTAAAAGCCACAGAGTCATGCCGATCGCGACCTTGCTTTTGTCCACACTGGTCCTCGAGCTTTCGTGTAGCCAGCGGCCGGTTCTTCTGAAAATCGACCATTCCGACGATTTGCTACCTGTAGGCCCGCCTCCAAACGAGAGTGATGGCGATCCCCTACCACCTACACCGGTAACACCTGCCCCTATTCCAGCGGGCGGTATACCCGTTTCGATGCCCGTAACTCCCGTTTTGCCAATGCCGATGCCGGGGGTGCCCAAGTTTGTGGCCTGCACCGAG
>JACMPP010000002.1 GCA_014377445.1 Oligoflexus sp. | reverse complement strand
GTCTCGTATCACAAACCGATTTTCAAAAATGGAAAATTTCTGAAATTGGAAAGACGGGCAGGATGAAAAGGAGAGAAATTTTGTCAGGCCTAGGATCACAAAGTTCAGAGCAGAAATGGGGCCAGCTCAAGTCCGGCTAATGGGCCGTCTTTCGACGGCCACCATTTAACCGTCAGTTGGAAACTAGATCAAACGACTACATTGATCGGGGAGGAAGGTCTTATAACCAGCCAGGATCGAAGCGGGCTCGCGATCCCCATAGATCACTCGGAAATTGTCTTTGGAAACCTTACTGAAAGTTTCGGTTTCACAACCCAATAGATCAGCAAAAGCCCTTAAGGTTTCACCCTGCCCGGTCACCGCCTCACGATTCAAGGAAACCAGGTTGGATTCAATAAAGACTTTTTGTTCCACAGCGAGATTACTTTTGCTGCCAGCGCACCCGGAAACGCCCGAGGTGATAGAGAAGGTTTGATGAAGATAGGTGCTATTGGTAATGGACGCTGAAAATTGCAGGAAGGCGGAATTGTCCTGGATGATCAAAGATCCAAGTCCGCAGCCTGCCATTCCGTAGGCGGTTTGGTAAGAAGGGGTTCTCGCAGTGGAGACCGCATCGGCCGGCGAGTCTTCCTCGATCGCCTCCGACTCTTTCAGTGCTTCAACTTTCGCCGGCGGATGTTTCTTTTTCTTTTTGCCCTTCGCGGACTTCGCAAACGCACCGCTGGAGAATATCATCGCTGTCAGGAGCAGGATTATTTTGCATCGCATCGACTCTCTCCTTAAATGAGGTTGATGCAGGAATTCTGCAACTCAGCGTCTTGCCGCATCATGCTTTTTGTTGCCTCTAAAATTGCGACCGCGCCCGGAGCCCGGAAAATATCGGATTTTCCGAATTTCGCCGCAGCCGCAAACTCAGGATATGCTTCGGCCTTGCAGCCGAGCAGTTCCGCATAGCCCTGCAAATACTCGCCATCGCCTTTGATCATATCGCGGCGAAGACTCTCGAGATTGATCAATACGAAATGCTCTTGTTGTTGAAGAATTGCGGCCCGCTTACCTGAAATGCAGTTGGAAGATCCAGATGTAATGCTTGCGGTCTGAATACCGGTGGCATTGAAGGTGGAAGCAATAATTTGGGACTTGTCATCATTTTTAATGATCAAGGAGCCTAATCCACAACCGGCCATCCCATAATTTCTTCCAAAAGCCGTGCCTTGGCTCAAGAAAAGAACCAACAGGGCGTATTTCCCTAGTCTCATAAAAGGTCTCCGTCCGAGCAATCAATGGTGCCAAAAGTATATCGATAACGTAACCGATAGGTCAACATAAACTTGTTTAAAGGAGGAATGACGGACGAACAGAAGCGGGAAGAAAAAATTAGATTTTCTGAAGGAGGCGTAAAATGGATGACGTCCCCAGGGGGATTCGAACCCCGGTCACCGCCGTGAAAGAGCGGTGTCCTGGGCCAACTAGACGATAGGGATGTAATAAAGAGTTGGTAAGGCAGCAGTTTCGAACGGCCGGGCTTCACAATTTTGCTAAGAACAGCAAAGAAAATTCGCGTCGTCGTCAACGGAGGATACCCATTGACTCATCCACAATGAGACCCAAGAAAAATGGACGATCAGGAAGGAGTTCCTAAGCTAACAACGCAAACGATTTTTCAAAAAATCCTGATCCACCACATGGTTCGGCCCGAGATGCAATCGGATGCTATCGCCGCGCCTCAGTCCTTTTTTTAATTCCGCATAAAGAATTCCCACGCGATCGTAGACCTGCATGTCAAAGCACTGCAGCCTCTCCAAATAGGAGGCTGTTTCCTGGCCGCCTTCGGCCACGAGCTGCCCGCAACAGACTCGGAACTCGTGTTGATGATCCGGATCGTGCGCGAAGGTCCACTCAATGCGGCAATGACTGAGGCGAAGAAACCAACGGCTGCGGAACATCTGCCGGAGGAGGTGACGAAAGGCATGACTGAGAAAGGCCTGAACATCCTCTGCGGTCCATTCCTTCTGCTCGACAACTTCCTCTTCCAAAACCTCTTCTTCTTCTTCCTCCTCCTCCTCATCCTCTTCAGTGGATGGAACCCGCAAAAGGCGGGCATACTCGATCGGCCAAACGATTTGAGCGAGTTGATGCCAGTCTTCGGGCGAGGGATCCGGCATGCTTTCGATGCCGTAGGAGGCAAACAGGTTGCCTATCGCTTCCCGAATCATCTCCTCTGTCACGCCGCTCATGAAGGCTGGAGCGAGCGCCATCGCATTGCTTTTTTCGACGAAAGGCCTGAGAGCCTGCACCATCCAAAGGGAGGACATGGGCCCCCAAACGCGGTAGCCCCAGAGCTGGGGCTCGGGAAGCAGATCGTTGAAACGAATGCCTCGAACCTCACGTCCTTCCACCCGAAGCATACGGTTATAGGGTGGGTCGTTCCGCTTGATCTCGTCGTTTTCGCGAAGCAGGGCTTCCAGCTCGCTCGTCACTTCAACAAAACGAAAATCCACGGCTCGGGTCAGCATCTCATTGAGACGACTCCCTTTGGTCTTCTTCCCACGAAAATAGGAATTCACCCGATGCTTAAGATTGGCTGCCTTGCCGATATAAAGAATATTGGCAAAGGCATCGAGGAAGAAATAGACACCAGGCGTGTTGGGCAAGGCCAAACGCTTTTTGCGAAGGGCTTGATCGTGGATGGGTAAAGCTTTCGCTTCGCGCGGCTTCATGGTCCTAAGCCACGGCACCAGGTCATCCGGAATATCTTCCTCGTCAAGCTTGCCCTTCAAAAAGCGCCAAACATAAGCTGTGGCCATCAAATGATCGGGGGACCGCTTCTTTTCCGCCGTCGCGTAACCGGCATAACCCGCCACCGCACGAAGGCTGAAGGATTTGAGCTCGGGTATCATCAATTTCGAAAGGCGATGCACGCAGATGACCCGTCCCAGAATCGCCGTGCGTTCGTCACCCTCTTCCAGTGCGATCACCTTCCAAAGAAAAGGCAACTTGAATTGGGCAAAGTGAATAACGATTGCCGTCTGCGCATGCTCTTGCAAAAAAGCCCGCAGCTCGCGGCTCAAGGCCTCAAAGGCGATGGAAGGATGTTCTAGGTAATAGTTCGCAGGGAGACCCGTGAGTCTCTGAATCGTCCGCGACAGCTTGCGCTCCTCATCCAGGGCGATGAGATGCGTGGTCCAGACCTGATCTTTGGGTTCCCGATCGGCACGATAAAGGCCCCAGCCCGCTTCGATCACATCACTCGTGAGAGCAACGGTCCCCGTGGTCTGAAAATCCAAGAAAATAAAGTCCTGACTGCCTAAGTTCATCGCGCACTCCTCGATCACCATAAAATGTATGGCTGAAGTCCTGGAAAAAGTCGAGGAGTCATAGCCAAACTTTCTGGCCGCTCAAATGACCTAGCTGTGCAAAGTCTGTGATTCAGCTACTGTCATCTAGTGGCACGCCATGCCTAAGGACGAGGATAAGCAGCCGATGGGAAGCGACAGATTCACAATGCCTGACCTCCTGGACTACGAAGCTCAAATCGCCCGGGATTCCCTTGCGGAGCCTGGCGTTCTCATCGCGCGGGATCGATCGCTCAAAAACATCCTTGTCCCTGGGAATAAAACCAAGACTCTCCTGGCCTGGACCCGTCATTTTCAAATCACGGACTCCAATAGCGCGGGAGCCACAGCAAAACGTAGCTATGACCTCCTGGCTTTCGCGGCGATCGTCCTTGGTATCATCTCGGGGAGTGGGTTGATTCAAGCCATGCTCCACTACGATGGCACGCAACCAGTCAACGTCATTCCCCTCGTAGCCATCTACGCAGTCCTTCAAATCGTTTTACTTCTCAATTACATTTTCAAGGCTTTCGTCTATCGCCTTTTCAAGAGAATTCCCGGAGGCGCTCTCGTCTATCTCTTACGCGAAGCAGGCAGTCGCTGGATGCAGCGTCGCGGCGCCTCCCTCGCACCCAATCTTCCCCAAAAAGAACTGATCAAAGCCTACACTCGAAGACTCAGCCAACTGCATCGCCCGCTCTTGCAAAATCACGCCTGGAAAATCATTCAAGACTTCGGCATCGCCTGTCACGCGGCTTCTCTGCTGACCTTCATCGCTTTGCTCTTCTTCAACGACTACACCTTTGGCTGGCGAACGACCCTGCAGCTTGAGCCTGAGTGGCTCCATCAAATCACGAAGACTTTGGCTTTGCCTTTTGCCTGGCTCGGAGACTTTGCCAGCCCAAGCCTTGAACTCATTCAAAAAAGTCAGTTCAGTCGTTTTCAAAAATCCTTTGTCGAAGAGGGTCTCGACCTTGGCGCTCGCGTGACAGCTGCCTGGTGGCCCTTTCTTGCCCTCATCATCGCCGTCTATGGACTTCTGCCTCGCCTCATTTTGTGGGTCATCCTCGAAGTCTTCATTAAAAGCGATCTTAAGAATTTAAACTTTCACGATTTTCAAAGTGCAGCATTATGGGCTCGTTTAAGTGAGGAAAAGGCGATTTGGACGAATGACGGGCTTGAGCAGGCACGACCGCCCAGTGATCAACAGCTCTATAAACACAGCTTAAGTGAAACACGGAACTGCGTTGTACTCCGCTGGCGCGATCTGCCCATCGGCGAAGCCCTGTTGAACGAGAGTCTCAAACTCCGTTTCGCCCTCAATTCCCTGGCCTTTGTCAACGCGCGCGGCCTAGCCACGGACGCCGATGCTTTGATTCGGATACTGGACAAATACCCCGAAGCCGTCCTGATCGTAGCCTGCGATCCCTGGGAATTGCCGGGAGAAGCTCTCGACAAAATTCGACTGGCACTCAGGTCAAGGAACAAGACTAAACTCATGCTCTTTGCCCCATTCGAAGAACACGAGGGTCAAGCCCTTCCAGCAAAAGCCCTCAACAAGACCGCCTGGCAACATGCTATCCAGGCTTTTCGTGATCCCTATCTTGGACTTTTGGACGCCGGAGAAAGCCTATGATTCCCAGTTTTGCGGTCGTTGGCCGATCGAACAAAGGCAAGTCGAGCATTGTCGCCACACTCACAGAAAACGATCGTATCGCTGTGGCCGCGACGCCACGCACGACGACCTACTCGCAAGGCTTCACCTTTCAGGTCGATGAAAAGCCTCTCTTCACGGTCTTCGATACCCCGGGTTTTGAAGAAGCGCCGACCATCCTGGAATGGCTCAAGGCCGTGCCGGTGACCGCTAACGAACGCCGGGGCCGTGTTTTGGAATTCTACAACAACTTTCAAGGCAGCGGACAATTCCGTTATGAGTGCGAACTTTTAAAGCCCATACTCGACGGCGCATCGATCCTCTATGTTGCAGACGCTTCGCACCCCTATCGAGCCAACTTCGAGAGCGAGTTTGAAATCCTCCAATGGACGGGGCAACCTTCGCTCGCTCTCCTCAACCAGATCGGGGAAGGTCACTACGAGGCGGATTGGAAGAGGGCTTTGGAACAATACTTTCGCAAGGTTCTCACCTTTAACGCTCACACCGCCTGGGTTCAAGATCGCATTCAACTCATCCAGGAACTTACCTTTCTTAGCGACGACACCCGCGAGCCTCTAAAAGCCGCCGCGCGGGCGATGAAACGGCAGCTCGACAATCGACTGCGCGATTCCGCCCTCGTGCTGTCCAAGCTTATTGTCGAAAGTCTGCGCTTTGAACTCAAAATCGATGAGAGGGAGTCTACGCGCGAGGCGGATCATAGCCAGGCGTTTCTCAACGCTTTGCGTGAACATGAAACAAAGGCACAGAAAGAAATCGCGGCCCTCTTTGGCTTTCATGATCTTAATCTTCATGCCGTTGATTTTGACTTACCCGCTGTGGACCAGGACCTTTTTAGCAAAGAAACCTGGGAAATTCTCGGCCTCAGCCGCAAAGAGCTGATCACCATCGGCACCACCTCGGGCGCTGTCGCAGGTGGAACTCTCGATGCCATGGTCGGAGGCGCCTCATTTATGGTGGGCACTGGCATCGGCGGAATCGTGGGAGGATTGGGCTCGGCCTATCTCGCCTTTTCTGAGCCCGCACTTGGCGGATTTAAACTGGGCCGCAAGAAACGCACAATTGGTCCTTATAAAAATCCCAATTTTCCCTGGGTGCTTCTCGATCGCGAAGTCGCTTTTATCCGCGCCCTCCTTCGCCGCACCCATGCCCAGCGCGGTGAGTTTGTAAGCGAGGATCGCCAGGGATTCGCCTCGTCCATGGGCAGCAAATATAAAACGCGTCTCGGATTTATTTTCCAAGGCATCCGCTGGAACGTGAAGCTCAGAAGTTTCGAAGAGAATCTTCAATCAGAATTGACCCATCACCTTCTCGAACTCGTCGATAAAATCGATGCATAACGGCCGAGCCGTTCCGGACGAGGGCGTGCCCGAATCCTCGGTAAAGCACGCCTTCGACTTTGCGCTTCTTCCAGTGTAATCCACCATTTCCATATTTTCCTCACCGATATCGAGAAGATGCGAAGTTATAGCCTTTGCACAGCCAAAATCTAAGACAAAAGCCTTTTCATCCATACCTTTGTATGGAATACTCCGGCGGGAGGTTTTTCATGGATATCAAAGAAAAACTGGCGATTCTTGCCGACGCTGCGAAGTACGATGCATCCTGCGCGAGCAGCGGCAGCAAACGTCCGGGCGAAAAAGGCCGCTTGGGCAATACCCAGGGTACGGGCATATGTCACAGCTATACTCCGGATGGCCGATGTATCTCGCTGCTTAAAATCCTCCTCACCAATTTTTGCATTTTCGATTGCTCCTACTGCATCAATCGCATCTCCAGTGATGTGAAGCGGGCCAAGTTCTCGGTCGACGATGTGGTGTGGCTCACGATTGAGTTCTATAAACGGAATTACATCGAAGGTCTCTTTCTGAGTTCCGGCGTGATTCGTTCCCCGGACCATACGATGGAAGAGATGATCGCGATCGCCAAGAAGCTGCGCACCGAACACAAATTTGGTGGCTATATCCATCTCAAAGCCGTCGCGGGCGCTTCCGAAGAACTCGTGCAGAAGGCTGGCCTTTGGGCCGATCGATTGAGTGCGAACATTGAGCTCCCAAAGCAGACCGATCTCGATCAACTGGCTCCAGCCAAGACGCATGTCCAGATCGAGACAGCGATGAGCTCCATCCAGGAAAAGATCGTTGAGAATCGCGCCGATAAGAAGACGATGAAGAAGGTGCCGCTCTATGCTCCCGGGGGCCAGAGCACGCAGATGATCGTCGGCGCCACGCCGAGCAGCGACCTCGATATACTCGCGACCTCCTCGCGTCTTTACGATGACTACGGTCTCAAGCGCGTTTATTATTCAGCCTTCAGCCCTATACCCAAAGGCGATCCGCGCTTGCCGCTCAAGCAGGCGCCGCTGGTTCGTGAGCATAGGCTTTATCAGGCCGACTGGCTTTTACGCTTTTATGGATTCAGCTATCAAGAGCTGCTCGATCCCGCATCGCCGCAACTCGATTTACAGCTCGATCCCAAGACCTCCTGGGCGGTCAATCACCGCGCCTTTTTCCCTGTCGATGTCAACAAGGCGCCGCGCGAGCATCTTCTTCGCATCCCGGGTTTTGGTGTACGGACTGTCGACAAAATTATCAAGACACGGACGCAGCGCAGCCTCACACTTGCCGACTTGAGCAAGCTTAAGGTTTCGATCGACAAGGCTCGCTATTTCATCACGACGGCTGACCACAACTCAAGTGTGACTCTGCTCGATGACGAACATCTGAGAGCCCGCCTCAAGAAGACCAAAATCATTCAACCCACGCTCTTCGAGCTCATGGGCGTCAGTGACGGAGGCGGCTGAGGGTGAAGGGCGTGCGCACCGTTTCCTTTGAAAACGGTTTTAAAGGCTGGAGGAATGCGGCCCGGGTTCTCCTGGCTCACAAGATCGAACCCAGCGACCTGGAGTGGCAGGAACGGGGCAAGGGCCATAGCTCCGCTTTGCTTTGGGGCAACGAGGAAATCGATTGGCCCGCGATGGCAGGGAGCAGCCCGCAGCTGGTCCTCAATGTCTCAAGGCGTTGGCTGGAAATGGCCGAAGCTGTCTCCTATCATCGCAATCCGGAAAAGTGGCAATTGCTCTACAATCTCATCTGGCGTTTGACCTACGAGAATCCAAAACTGATGGATTTAAGTATCGACGATCAGGTCCAGGCCTTCCTCTCGATGGAACATGGCGTGCGCCGTGATGCGCATAAAGCCAAGGCCTTCGTGCGTTTTCGCAAAATAGAATCGGAGGAAGGGGACATCTACTGCGCCTGGCATGAGCCGGAGAACCCCCTCCTTCGCTACGTCGCGCCTTTCTTCAAGGATCGTTTCTCCGTGATGAAATGGACGATCCTCACACCGGATGAATCGGTCCACTGGGACCTCAAGAGCCTGCATTGGGGACCTGGCTGCGCGCAGGGACAGGGGCCGCAAAACGATTCTTTGGAAGAACTCTGGGGTTGTTATTACAAATCCATTTTCAATCCCGCACGAGTCAAAATCAAGGCGATGAAAGCGGAGATGCCACGAAAGTATTGGCACACGATGCCTGAGACTCGCCTCATCGAGGAATTGATCTTCGAAAGCGATCAGAGAGTTGAGGCCATGATCCGGGCCGCTCCGCCATCGGCCGAAGCCTATCTCCCGGAGTCCGAGGATCTCGTCTCACTGAAGACTGCGTTGCCGGGCTGTAGAGCCTGCGAACTCTGTGCCAAGGCCACGCAAGGCGTCTTCGGTATGGGGCATCCCAACGCCAAACTCATGCTCGTCGGCGAGCAGCCCGGTGAGGTCGAGGATCAGACAGGCCTTCCCTTTCAAGGTCCTGCCGGCCAGATTCTGGATGAAGCTTTGGCTGAGGCCTCGATCGATCGCGATACGATTTATCTCACAAACGCAGTGAAAGCCTACAAACATCGGATCGAAGGCAAAAGACGCATTCACGAAAAGCCCTCCCCGCGGGAAGTTGGAACGTGCAAAGCCTGGCTAAAGTCGGAACTCAAGGCGGTTCGACCGGAGGTCGTGGTTTGTCTTGGTCTTACCGCTGCTCTCGCGGTGCTCGGACAGAGCGTGCGATTGATGGACGTGAAAAATAAAGTTTTGGAAGTGGGTGATAATTGGAAGGTGATCGTGACTCACCATCCTGCCCATATTCTGAGAATTCAAGATCCCGATGAAAAAGATCTGGCTAGGGAGGAGCTGGAAACGGCTTTAAAACTGGCTCGGTCGCTGGCTGGCATGACGAGAAATATTACGTAGCGCGTCGCGCGAAGAATCTTTCCGAAATTTTTTTATCCTTTGAATTTCAGCCTCTTAATCGATAACAATCGAAATGCAGCGATTGACAAATTTCCGGCTTGGCTCCTACGGTTTACTTGTACGACGAAACCAAACGGACAAGGAACATATATATGAGCAAAGAGTTGAACGGCCGCCGCGTGGCCATCATGAGTGCCGATGGCTTTGAACAATCCGAACTGATCGAACCACGCAAAGCATTGATCGCTGCTGGCGCACTGGTCAAAATAGTGTCCCCAAAATTAGGCAAGATTCGGGGCTGGAACGAAAAGGACTGGGGCGATTCGATCGCTGTTGATGTCAAACTCAGCGAAGCAGATGCTGATGATTTTGATGCGATCATGCTGCCCGGCGGTGTTATGAATCCAGACATATTGCGGGGCGATGAGGATGCCTTGGCCTTCCTTCAGGACTTTGTAAATGCGGGCAAACCCATTGCCGCCATCTGTCACGGCCCTCAAACTCTGATCGAAGTCGGTGCTGTCAAAGGTCGCAAAATGACTTCTTATGCCTCGATCAAGACCGACCTCATCAACGCAGGCGCGATGTGGGTGGACGAAGAGGTGGTCGTGGACCAGGGCCTCGTGACGAGTCGGAGTCCCAAGGACATTCCTGCTTTCAACAAAAAAATGCTTGAGGAGTTTGCCGAAGGTGTCCATGCCAAGGCTCCTGCGAAATCTTCCAAATCAAAAACGAGCACCAATTCAAACTCTCAGCAACTTCACTCTTAGTCGTAAATATTTTACATGAGTGGCGTTCCGTAAAAAATTATTCAATTGATGCTTGAGGATGAAAGCGCAGGGTCTTTCATCCTTTTTTTTATTATTATCTGCTTCGCGACTCTTTGACTCATGGCTCTTATCCTCGCTGTTTCTTCTAGGCAGCAACCTGTAGGCCTCAGCCGTCAGACACCCATCCTAATCGGACGGAAAATATAGGGAAAAAAATTTACGTTGGCCTGGGAACGGATCTTGCTCCTCTGACTTCGATTTATTTGTCGTAAGGAGAAGCGTTTATGCAAGGCAACGCAGCAGCAAACAATCTCAATCCAAAGCTATGTCCCTATAAGGGCTCGTACCCGTCCAAACTTTCTGATCTCGAGGCCAAAAACATTATTCATGATTACGTGGCAAATATTGGATTTCCTTGCGTGGGAGCGAAGACCGCCCTGGCGAAAGATCAGATCGAAATCTGTGTCGCGGATTCCATTTTCTCCAGTCACAACGATGATGACATCCTTAAAGGGCTCTATCGATTCATCGCTGAATATCAAAAAGACAAAGCCATCTTCCGCAGCTTTATCGTCGTCTTCTGTGACGAGCTTGATATAAATGACGAAGATTTTGAGTCAGCTCTATGGACCCGTCTACAAAGCCTTAATGACAAAGATATATTTCCATGGGATGCGTCTGTAAGTCAGAACCCCGAAGATAAGACATTTAGCTTCAGCGCGGGCAATAAAGCCTTTTATATCGTTGGCATGCATCCCGGCAGCAGTCGCAAGGCCCGTCGTTTTCCCTTGCCAGCTTTGGTTTTTAACATGCATGAACAGTTTGAGCAGTTGCGTGCCAGCGGTCAGTATCAAAAGATGCGCTCTTTGATTCGTCGCCGGGATGAGGCATTCTCGGGAAGCAGCAATCCGATGCTTGAAGACTTTGGAGACAACTCCGAAGCGGTCCAGTACAGCGGTCGCCAGATCAGTGGGGAGTGGAAGTGCCCCTTCCACAACAAAGGAATAAATTGATGCGACACACTATTTCTCCAAGGACTGGAACTTCATTTCTCCTGCCACGTGGCTCAGAGCTGAAGATCATCGATCCGCAGGGTGAACAGGTCTGTGATTTTCTTTGTTATAGCCAGCAGGATAAACGCGAAGTCCTGTCGTCAGGGAGAACGCTCGACTACAACAGCAAGCTCTTTCTGTCGACAGGGGACAAGTTCTATTCCAATCGCAGCAATGTCATGTTTGAGATTCTCGGTGACACCGTCGGTCGCCACGATTTTCTTTTGACGCCTTGCAGCTCGGATACCTTTCGCATTATTTATGGCCACGAAGATCCGCATCAAGGTTGCTTTGGTAATCTCTGTAACGCGTTGAAAGAATATGGCATCGAAGGCGATGATATTCCCATCACCTTCAACGTCTTCATGAATGTCAGCGTCAACAGCGAGACGGGTGAACTTAAAGTCGAACCCCCACGCAGCAAAGCGGGCGACTACATTATCATTCGGGCGGAGATGGACCTGATCGTCGGGCTTACAGCCTGCTCGGCCGAGCAATCCAACAATTATTCCTTTAAACCGATCGAGTTTCAGATTCTCACGCCGCAATAAATCAGTCGAAGTGAAGAAGAGAATCGGCTGCCAAGCTCCCGAAGGAATAGCATGAGCCCCTATCAGCCTCGCATACCGCTTATATCCGTGACTCCTCGTGGCCTTTATTGCCCACGGGGAGATTTCTATATTGACCCTTGGGAAGGTGTTGACACCGCACTCATCACCCACGCGCACAGCGACCATGCGCGGGAGGGCAGCCAGCTCTATCACATCAGCGAGCAGAGCCTCGGCATCATCCAGAGACGTCTGGGTGCCGAAGGCCAATATATTACGCACAGCTATAGCCAAAGCTTTACTCTCGGGGATGTCCTGATCTCCTTTCACCCGGCCGGACACATCCTCGGGTCCGCGCAGATCCGTATGGAATGCGAAGGTGAGGTCTGGGTCGTCTCGGGTGACTATAAACGCGACTACGATCCGACCTGTGCCGCCTTTGAAGTTGTCCCCTGCGATGTGTTCATAACCGAATCGACCTTTGGTCTGCCGATCTTTGTCTGGAAAGGCATCGAGGAAGAAACCGAAGCGATCTATCGCTGGTGGAAGAAGAATCAGGAAGTCGGCAAAAACTCGATGCTCGCCTGTTATGCCTTGGGCAAATCCCAGCGCGTGCTCCATGCATTGGCCGCATTCACCGATCAACCTGTCCTCCTGCACGGAGCCACCCAGGTCCTCGTCGACCTCTACAGGGAGCAGGGTGTGCCGCTTATCGCGACGCAGCCTGCGACCGACTACGGGAAGGACATGACGGGCCAGCTCATCCTTGCGCCGCCGGGTGCGATCGGCAGCACCTGGTCTCGTAAATTTGGTCCCTATGAAACCGGCTTCGCCTCGGGATGGATGCGCATTCGCGGCAATCGTCGTCGCAAGGCCTATGATCAGGGATTTGTCATTTCCGATCACGCCGATTGGCCCGCACTCCTGCAAACTGTTCGGGAATGTGGCGCGAAAAAAATTTACGTGACTCATGGGTATACAGACGATCTCTCCCGCTTTCTCTGCGAACTGGGGCATGACGCCGAGCCGCTGGAAACACTCTTTGCGCGCGAGGAGGATGGCTGATGAAAAGACTGGTTCAACTTTTCGAAGAGATCGACACGACGACGAGTACCAAAGCCAAGGTCACGGCCTTGGCCACTTATTTTCAAACGGCACCGCCCCGCGATGCAGTCTGGACTCTCTATTATTTCCTTGGACGCAAGCAAAAGCGACTGGTCAAACGCAAGACGATCCAGACGGCCGTCCAGGAATTAAGCGAACTCCCCGACTGGCTCTTTGAACAAAGCTATACCGCGGTGGGCGACCTCGCTGAAACCATCGCGCTCCTAACCGAAAGTATCGGCCACAAAGTTTTCAGCGACGTTCCCCTGCACGTCTGGATCGAGGAACGCCTCCCTTTTCTCTCTAAACAAAATGAAGACGAACAAAAAATTATCCTGAAGAACTGGTGGCGGGAGCTCTCCACCGAAGAGGTCTTCATCCTGACCAAGCTCATCACCGGGGGCTTTCGATCCGGGGTCTCCGTCCGCCTCGTGGTTCGGGGATTGGTTGAAGCTTTTCAATGGGACGAAGCCATTCTAAGCGAAAAGCTGATTGGCGAATGGCCCGTGACCGAAGACTGGTTTCTAGGCCTTGGGTCGGCCGAGCGGGAAGGCCTTTCGCTCTACCCCTACCCTTTCTTTCTCGCTTCGCCTGTCGATGGCGAAGCGGAAGCGCTCGGCCCCATTCAAGACTTCGCCGTTGAATGGAAGTGGGATGGCATCCGCTCACAGATCGTCAAGCGCGAGGGTCAGGTTGCGATCTGGTCCCGCGGCGAGGAATTGATCAGCCAGAGTTTTCCTGAACTCCTGACCTTGGGCAAAGAGCTCGCTGACGGGACGGTCCTGGATGGAGAGATTCTCGCCTTTGCGGAAGGCAAGGTTAAAGCCTTCGCCGATCTGCAAAAGCGTCTGCAAAGGAAAAAAGTCAGTGAAAAGATGGTCAAGGAGAACCCAGTGGTGTTCCTGGCCTTCGATTGCCTGCAGGCGAATAGCGTCGACCTTCGTGATCAGCCCTTGGGCGAACGAAGGCGTATTCTCGATTCGATCGTCAAAGATATGAATCACCCAACGCTTCAATCTTCGACCCTTATCCTGCTTGAGAGTTGGGACGAACTCCTGACACTCCGTGGCGAATCGAGATCCCGAGGCGTCGAAGGCATGATGCTCAAGCGCCTTTCCAGCGTTTACCAGATGGGCCGCAAAAAAGGGGATTGGTGGAAATGGAAGATCGATCCCATGACCCTCGACGCGGTGATGCTCTATGCGCAGGCCGGTCACGGGAAACGGGCCAATCTTTATACCGACTATACCTTTGGCCTCTGGAAAGATGGGCAGATCGTGCCTTTTGCCAAAGCCTATTCGGGCCTGAGCAACGAGGAAATCGGCAAGCTTGATACCTGGATTCGCAAGAACACCCTCGAGAAATTTGGTCCGGTGCGATCCGTCAAGCCACTCAAGGTCTTTGAAATAGCGTTCGAGGGCATCCAACTCTCGCCGCGGCACAAATCCGGAATCGCTGTGAGATTCCCCCGTATTCTACGCGAGCGTCTTGACAAGAAACCTGAAGATGCCGATTCTCTTGCGACGGCTATGGAGTTAATGCATGCCCCCACGGTCGATGCCTGATCCTATTCCCTCATGGACTCCAGTCGCCATGCGGAAGCGTCTGACGACCTGGATGAAGGGACGCGGGTGGCAGCCCCTTGCCCATCAGATCGCGCTCTGGGAGGCCATTGACAAGGGCGAGAGCGGACTCCTGCAAATGCCGACCGGCGCCGGGAAGACCTATGCGGCGTTCTTCGGTCTTCTTCCTCATATCGGGGTGGGGCAGTCGGGGCTCCAAATCCTCTATATTACACCGCTCAGGGCCTTAACCCGCGACCTGGAAAAATCCATACGCCTGCCCTGCGAGGAACTCGCACTCCCTCTGCTCATCGAAACGAGAACGGGCGATACGAAGGCCTCGGTTCGTGCCAGGCAACGAAAACGTTTACCTCACGTGCTGCTCACGACGCCCGAGAGCCTGGCTCTGCTTCTCAGTTATTCCGATGCTGACGAACTTTTCAAAAATCTTAAAGCCGTCGTCGTCGATGAATGGCACGAGCTGATGGGCAGCAAACGAGGGTCTCTCCTGGAGCTCAATCTCGCGCGTCTCAGAAGTTTTAACCCAAATCTCCAATCCTGGGCCCTATCCGCGACGATTCAGAACTCCCAGCAGGCCGCCGATGCGATCGTTGGCAATAAGATTCAGCCGCGCCTGATTACGGGTGAGCGCAATCGCAGCCTAAAGATCCGCACGCTTCTGCCAGAAGGCGACGATCGTCTGCCCTGGGCGGGACACCTTGGTCTGAGAATGCTGCCCAAAGTCTTAGCCGAACTCGATCCCAAAGAATCAAGCCTGCTCTTTACCAACACCCGGTCCCAGGCCGAACGATGGTATGAAGCCCTCCTGATGTCTCGTCCGGAATGGACGGATATCATCGCCATCCATCACGGATCGATTGAATTGAAAGAACGCGAGCGCGTGGAACACGGCGTGAAAAGCGGCCAGATTCGTTTCGTCGTATGCACCGCATCCCTTGATCTCGGAGTCGATTTTCCTGAGGTCGACAAGGTTTATCAAATCGGTTCCCCGAAACAAATTGCCCGTCTCATTCAAAGAGCGGGACGTTCGGCGCATGCGCCCGGCAAGACAAGTCAGATGTTGTTTGTTCCAACTCATGCTCTGGAGCTGCTCGAAATCGTCGCGGCGAAAGAAGCCGTGCTTTCCGCGGAAGTCGAAGCCCGTTCCCCCTTACAAAAGCCTCTCGATGTCCTTTCCCAACACATCGTGACGTCGGCCCTATCCAAAGGTTTCGTTCCAGACGAGCTCTATGCGGAAGTCAGCAGTTCCTACTCCTACAGGGATCTCTCCCGCGAGGAATTTGATTGGGCTCTGAGTTTTGTGCGCGACGGCGGCGGGACCCTGAGGGCCTATCCTCAATATTGCAAAATCAATCTACAGGACGATCGTTACATCGTCACGGATCGGAAGATCGAGCTTCGCCATCGGCAGAACCTCGGCACAATCGTGTCCGATGCCAGCATACTCATCAAACTCGGCCGCGGCAAAACCCTCGGCACAATCGAAGAATCTTTTCTGGCGAAAATGAAGAAAGGCGAAAGCTTTCTCTTCGGGGGACGATGGCTGGAGTTGATCGCCATCCGTGATCTCACCGCTTACGTACGTCTGGCGAAAAAAACCTACGGTCATGTTTCGGTCTGGTCCGGCACCAGTCTTCCATGGTCGCCGATACTCTCGAGTCGTCTTCGCGAAATCTGTGGCTTCCTCGCTGAAGATCATCCACTGGAGCGCCAAAGCATTGCCGAACTCCACAGCCTGGAACCCATCATCAAATCCCAGTCGGACATCTCGGCCTGGCCCCACAGCGATGAGACTTTGATCGAGTTTGTGCAGAGCCGCGAGGGCACCCACATCTTCCTCTACCCCTTCGAAGGCAAACAGACCCACGAGGGCCTTGGGCTTCTTATCACCACGCGCCTCAATCGCCTGAAGCCGATGAGTTGTATCGTCGCCGTCAATGACTATGGCCTTGAGATCGTCTGTTCCAAGACTCTTGATCCGAGAGACGTCGACTGGACGGCGATTATGAGCATCACGGATTGGCAACGAGACATGGAAGGTGGTCTAAACACTGTTGAACTCGAGAAAAGACAATTCCGCGCCATCGCTCGAATTGCGGGTCTGGTCCTGCAAAATGTTCCGGGTGCCTCGAAATCCACAAGGCAAATCCAAAGCAGTTCCTCGCTCCTCTATGATGTCTTCGCGCGCTTTGATCCCAGCAATCTCCTCCTCAAGCAGGCCCATAACGAGGTCATGGAAGGCCACTTCGACAAGGAGCGTCTGGAGCGTACGATTACCCGGATCCGAGATGGACGAAAAAACGTGAAAATGTTAGAAATGTTCTCGCCGCTCGGCTTCCCCCTCTTCCTTGAGAGGGCCAGCGTTCGACTCTCTTCCGAAACCGTAGGTGACCGCTTGGAGCGAGCAAAAGAAGAATGGCAAAAAGCATTTCGACAGAAGTACGGGGACAAGAGCTTACCCTCTACGGGCGCAAAGCGGTCTACTGGCACGAAAAGAAAACGCTGATTCTTGCCGACACGCATTGGGGTAAGGCCGAAGTTTTTCAGGAACATGGTATTCCCATTCCCAGTACGATCCTAAACAGTGATCTCGAAGAGCTCGCTGAAATCGTGGAAGAGTCTGGCACCGAACGTATCCTGGTCCTGGGTGATCTCATGCACAGCCCCAAAGGAATTCCACTATCCGTGCAAGAGACCATCGAGCAATGGCGAACGCGTTGCTCCATTCCCATCGTCAGCATTCGCGGCAATCACGACCCCAAGGTCAGTGAGTTTCCTCCGCACTGGAATATGTCCTGGGTTAGCGAACCTTACGTGGAAGGGCCCTTTTGTTTTCGGCACGAACCGGGAAGCAGCGAAGGATTGTATACCTGGTGTGGACATATCCATCCCGTGTTGAACCTTGGGCGCCCTCGCATGCGTCTGCCCTGTTTCTGGCTCAGCCCGTCCCTGGGGGTGCTGCCGAGCTTTGGGTTCTTTACCGGAGGTCACGCGATCAAACCCACAAGACATGACGAAGTTTTTGTCATTTCTGGAGGGGAAGTCTTTTCCTTAACGTGAATTTCCTACAAATCCCTCTGAACTGACGAAATAATCATGCTCCTAAGTCTCTAAATCTTCTGGATTATTACGTCCACCTCATCTTTACGGGGTCTCCGCCGATCGCTTTGGATAGTAAAACTCGGAGGCTATTATGTTACGCGGAACGTTACCGGTCACCATACTTTTAAGTATGATCACAAGCTCGTGTTTTAAGGCCAGTACATCTCAAATAGGGAGCACCACGGCTCGGAATGGTGAGAAGGCGGAAACGCAGCTCACCACGCAGACGACAGCCACAGGCGCCACCACGGCCGCTATCAGTGCCAGCAGTCTATCCACCCAACTTGTCAGCGCTTCTCCAAGAAGCGCGGTCGCAGGAACAAGCTTAAGCTTTCCTCCTGGTTCCCTTGCGATCAGCACAAGCATTACCATAGAGGAAGGTGCTTCGGTTGCGACTCCGGCTCTGGCTGCAGAATTAAATCTCGGAACCGACGTGACCAAATCCGGTACGGCTGTCACCGTGAACCCTGGAACCGCCACCGATACCAGGATCCCCTTCCAACTGAGCATTCCCCTGCCTGTGTCATTTGCTCTCGCCGATGACTGGAGCAATCTGATCGTGTTCTATAAGGTTACTTTGGTGAGCGAGGGTAAGAACGTAATCGGCATTATCCCCCGTAGCGAAATCGAAATCAAAAATGGTGCCGCTCAAATCTCAACCTCCCACTTTGGTTCTTTTCAGACCGCGATAACCAAAGACACCGTAACCGAGAAGAAAGAAGCCGATACCAAATCGGTTATCCTCACCAAACTAAACAGTGTCGCACTCGCACCGCTGAGCGTCACCAGTCGCGCGCCCTTCCTCGTCAAGTCGAACGGCACGATTGAAATCAACGGCATCAACTTCCGTTCGACCATGGTCGTCGCCATGGGCGGTAGCAAAGTAAGTGGATTGAAGGTGATGAGCGATTCGAAGGCCTCGTTCTTGGCCCCATCCCTCACTTCCTTCGGCCTGACAACAGTCGCCGTTGAACAGGACGGAGTGTCTCAATCCGTCTCGATCTTCTACGCCGGTGAAAAGAGCGATCTGCCGATCAGCACCAAAGCCGAAGCGGAAGTCTGTGCGGGCGAACAATACTATGATGCCAGCGGGAGCGTTCGAACCGGAACCAGGGTTTGTACCGCGACTGTCGCCGCCTCAGGCGCTGATCTAAGCAATCTCGTGCCTGCAAACATTAAATCCGGTGTGACGATCAATGGTGTTGCGGGTATTCTGGCTGTCGCCAATACATCGAATTGTACCGTGGACGGGGATACGAACTGCCTTGCCACCTACAGCTATCCTGCTTTCAATAAAACAGGGGCTGCCGCCAAGATCGTCAATAACCTCTCCTTAGGTGGAATTACGGGCACGGCGGCAGCACGACCCGCGGACTGTACCAGTGATGGAGAGCAGGGCTGCGTGACCACAGCGAACTATCGTGCGGCCGACTACATTACCGCTTTCAATAACAAAACAAAAATTCATACTTCGATGACTGTAGGTGGCGTCGCCGGTGCAATGCCGTACTGTGTCGACGGACAATTCGATTGTATGGCGACTTCGAGTTATATCGCTGCGCAGGCATCGAAACTTCTTCCTTGGAATATTCGTCG
>JACMPP010000093.1 GCA_014377445.1 Oligoflexus sp. | reverse complement strand
GGGAGGCGAAAGTTGGCCTGCAAAACGCCTGCTGCTGAGTGCATGTGGATTCGGCCATTTGAGGTTCGATCAAAACGTTTAACGCCGAACCACTGCCTATTTTGATCGTCATCGAAAAGACGCGTCTCGGGAAACGAGAGGGTTGATAGCAGTCAAGAATATATCTTGACGAACCTATCTATTCAGCTTAGCCATGACTTGTAACATGCTGTTAATAATAGATATTATGAGTCATCTATGTATATTTCAGTAGGCGCCGCTGCAGAAATTCTAGGAGTCTCGAATCGCGCGATATCCAGATCCAGGGCCTCGCACGCCAAGAGATTGAGCGAGCTCAGCTGCACAATGAGCTAGTGATCGCCCAGAATATTCAAAATAACTTGCTGCCCCAAAAAAGCCGCATCGTGACGTCTGACCAAGAAGGTTCGAAGGAGCGCAGGCGAACGGCTGATCGGCAGCCTCTGAAATTTCTGTTCGATCCTACTGTGCTCCCAGTTGTGTCGTATTCTTAGCTGTATACCCAACTCTCCGCTCTGCTTGGTCAACGCCAAAAGACGATGCTTAAAATATGCCTACAAACGGCGGGAGAGAGCATGCAGGACCACACAACTCTCCAAAAGGATCAAACGCCTTAAGATGCCGAGATGCTTTCGTCGACGAACTCCTGGAGCTTGTCGACGCCTTTGAAGCCGGTATACATCCCCTTCTTCTTCTTGTCCGCGAAGACAAAGAATACCGGGAGGACTTCGGTGCCGGCGACTTCCATCATCTCCGGATGATCGTCGATGCAGATCTTGGCGAATTTCAATCCATGCGTATTCTCTTTGGCTATCTTATCCGTCGCAGGTGTCGACAACTTGCAGATGCCGCAACCCTTTTTCCAAAGTTTAAGAAAGACTTTGCTACCGCCAGCCAATTCTTCTTGAAGCTGTTCCGGTGTCCAAGCGTCCATGATTTACTCCTTCACGAAACACAATCCATAGAAACCAAAAGCTAACAAATCAGCCATCATCCTTCAAGCACCGGATGGGAAGACAGGATTTATTCGCGCATATTGGCGTAATGTTCACAGGCAATTGCTTCGTCTAACTGCTTGGAAAGAATGAAGAGAGCTTTGGATTGGGGAGGGGGTAGAGCGCAAAGTTGCTGATATTTGCTACAGGGGTGACGGTACTCGAGCCTTATGGGGTAAGCCCCCTGGTTCACGATTTTGGCATTGATCGCTTCGAATACCGGCTTCAAAGCTTCTTTGTAAGCTTTGAACCCCTTTTCCTTGGCCGCGATCTGATCCTTGACCGTGACGATTCTGGCTTCACCATCACGAATCTCGTCATCCGTCGTTTCCATTTGATAGCGGAGGCCAAGAAGATCTTCGTCCAACTCAGCAGCCGGTGTATTTTGGGCTTCATGTTTGTTTTGCAGGGCGCTCAATTGTTTGGCGGCTAATTTGCGTTTGGCCTTCATGCCAAAGACAGTTTCACTCGTGCTCGTCAGATTGTTTTTCAAAACGTCGAGATCGTTGAGATAGCTGAGGTAATGGCCACTCATGAGAATGCGGCATTGTTCCCTGGCATCAGCCTGCCCTTCGCCGGCACGGAGCATGGGAGTGAAGCTCAGGCTGAGGCCTATTAAAAGCCTTAGGCTTCGGGGATAAAAACGCATGAATAACCTCAAGAAGAAAAATGGGACGGATGAAAACATCCGCCCCAAGAAAGTACATGAGAAGATTTATTCCTTCTGCCCTACAATTTTGAGACTGTCGATGTCCCAACCATCGTAGTTGACAGATTGGTCTGTCTTAATGCGAAGCCTTAAGCGGAAGGACTTCGCGTTGCCGAGGGCCTCTTTCAGGCTATAAGTGGCTGAAATCCAGTCACTCGCACCATTCACACGACCCACTTCGGTCCAGGTGAGGCCACCGTCGATGCTGGTTTCAATGAAACCAAAGTCATAGTCTTTTTCGAGGTTGTACTTCGAGCGGACTTCGAGAACCAGATCGGTTTTGCCAAGGCTGATGTCTTTGCTGACCACTGACTTGTCGAGACCGTTCGCGTAGAGACCGTCCGGACTGTCGGAGACCACCGAGACGTTGCCGATGTTTGAGACGGCCCAAGGCGTTCCGAAGCCATCCCAAGTGTTGGTCGCTTCATTGTCTTCGGACCAGAGTGTGTCGACGGCCTTTAGGGCGAAAGCCACGCTTTCAGAAAAGCCGCCCACGTTACCGACGTTATCGATAGCGCGAATCGTGATGAAGGCTTTACGATTGTAGGCTAAACCTCTGATCGTTGCCGTGTAGGCTGTGGCGATGCGTTTGATGTCATTGACTGTTGGAGTTTCCGCAGCATCCCATTCGGCTTCGGAAGTGATGGGGGCGTTGCTCACGCGCAGTTGATACTGGGAAGCTTCGCCAGCTTCACCGTCGTCCCCGCTAAGATTCCAAGTGACACCTATATTATTCAAGCCCGTCGCGCTTACGACAAGGCCCGTTACGAGAGCTGGCGCAGTCACGTCTTCTTCCATGGAATTACCGACGTTTATGCGGCCGAAGATAACGCGATCATTCAGAGCGCTGGTCTTAACCGCTGATGCCAATAGTTTATCTTTGACCTCAAAAGGCTTGATATCAGGGTAGCGCGAGCGAATCAATGCGATGGCGCCTGTAACGTGCGGAGTCGCCATCGACGTACCACTTTTAAGGCCATAGGAACTGTTTGGTAGGGTAGAATAGATGTCTTCGCCTGGAGCCGCGACATCCACTGTTGCGCCGCCATAGTTGGAGAAGGCCGAGACCTGATCTTTGCGATTGATTGCCGCCACTGAGATGATATTGGGCAGGTCGTAGTTACAAGGATAGTGATCGCCTACATCATTGTTGTCCGAATCATTGCCGGCCGCCACGATGAACAGGATGTTCTTGTCGGAAGCGGACTTGATTGCCGAGAAGATCGCATCGGAATAAGCGCCGCCGCCCCAACTGTTATTGCTGACGAAAACACCTAGTTTCGTTGCATAGTCAACACCCTTGACGAGAATGTCGGTCGTGGTTGAACCGGCTCCCGAAAAGACCTTGATGGGCACCATGCTTACATTCCAGTTCACACCCACGACGCCGTTTTCGTTGTTGCCAACGCCACCGATGGTTCCCGCAACGTGCGTTCCATGACTGTTGTCATCCATAGGATCGTTGTCGTTGTTGAAAAAGTCCCAACCGTGGAAATCATCGACAAAACCGTTGGCATCGTCATCGATGCCGTTGCTTCGTCTGTCGTTCCCATCCGCATCGATACCTGTTTCGCCAGGATTGCTCCAGACATTGTCCTTAAGATCAGGGTGATTGTAGTCCATGCCGCTGTCGATGATGCCGACGAGCACGTTCTTGCTTCCCGTGGTCTCTTCCCAAGCGACTGTCGCACCTATGTCAGCGCCAGCGACGCCACCGGACTGGCCCGAGTTCTTCATGCCGTAGAGCTTGGAGAAATCGGTATCATTCGGGGTCTTTTCATAGAGCTTATAGATCGCGTTGGCTTCGACAGAACGAATCTGCTGAGATGCAGAAAGCTCTTCAGCGATCTTTTCGAGATCGACGTCTTTGTTGAACTTGAGGAGATAACTTTGTTTGTTCAAGGCTTCATTGTCGGCTTCGAGGCCTTGAAAGCTTTTGCTGATGAGGTTTTTATCAGTTCCAGGCTTAAAGGTGACAATGAGTTGACGCTCTTGGTGCGGCCGAGAGAGATTAAACTTTTTCGGATACTTGGAACATGACGCGAGCAACGAAAGACTTACCAATCCCCAAATCAACTGACTCAGCCTTGATACCATGTAATCCTCATGCTTAAGGCAATATAAGAGCGGCTCTCTCTCTAAAAAGAGAGAGATTATTCCGTGTGGTGGAGGGACAACTTCGTTAAGGTCGTCAACTAAGATTTGTAGAGATGCTCTTAAGTCGGGAAGAGCAAAAAATGCCTAGTTTTTTCGAGTGAATTGCGTTGTTCTTCTGTTTCCATTATACGTATGGATTTTCGCGCCTGTCTACGGAGCGACAATTGCCTTTAGTTTTTCTGTAGACCTTATCCATCAAACGCTATGAATATCTTGCCTGGACCTGGTTTTTGTCAGATGACGAAGGTATAAGATGATTGGTCTTGACGAAACGTGACTTTAAATCCAAGTTTGGTGGGTCCATTCCGCTCAAAAAGGGATTGGATCGATTTACACAAATCGACCTCGTTATTCGGAGATTGCCAACTATGTCAGAAGGAATTTACTCGACCATTTCGGTAGAAGAACTCCAGAGGGTTTCACAAAACTCCAGTCGATTTCATCTCTTAGACGTGCGTGAGGACGACGAATATCACGAGTACCACGCGAACATAAGCCGCTCGCTCCCTCTGAGCCGACTCATGGAAGGCCGGGCTCAAGACGATCTACGTATGCCCAAGGACGAGCCCATCTATGTTATTTGCCGCTCTGGACGCCGATCGGCCACCGCCTGTGAGCTTTTACATTCCCAAGGTTTTACCACTTTGGTAAACGTAGCGGGCGGAATGGAAGCTTGGGTCAAGGCTGGTTTGGCGCATACTCGTGCCTAATGACTAGACAGGCGATTGGCTGTTCCATCGCATCAGTCTCGATAGCCTTTCCTTTGGGAGCAATGTCATTCGGTTAAGCTGAAGGTCTTGAAGTCACCTTGAGGGCCTTGCGTTTAATTCGCTCGTTTCAAAAGCTCGGGCTTCTGATCCGCTTTGCTGAGGGGAATATCGATAAGGAAGGCAAACTTCTGCATCGGGCCTTCGCTCTCAGGATCTAGCTCGATACTGATATTCCCGCCCTCCTGCCTCAGGAAGGATCGAATAGCGTCCATCCCCACGCCGCGGCCTGAGATCGGGTTGGGTGTAGAGGTCGTGGACAGTCCGGATTGGAAGATCAGTTCGGCCATCTCCTGAGTCGTATACTTTCGATCGGCATCGGCCATACCGAGGTCGATAGCCTTCTTCAAGATCTTGGGGAGTGAGAGACCTTGACCGTCATCCTTGTAGGTGATGCGATAGTACTCCCCGCCTTTGGCTGTATGAATCGAGATTTGGCCGCGACCAGTTTTACCTTTGGCGAGACGTTCATCCTCGGGCTCGATGCCGTGATCGATCGAGTTGCGGAAGAGGTGGACAAAGACTTTTCTCAACGTGATCTTACCCGTTTCATTAAGCTGTATATCGAGTTCATTGGCGTAGATATTCGGCTGCGGTTTGTTCAGTTCGTCGGCTAATTTCCTGGCCATGCTGATTTCATCGATCACGATCTTATCCAGAGTGCAGGCAAAGATAGCCCGTATCTCGTTCAAGGCATTGAACGCGCCCTCAATATCACTTCGCACGTAGGCCATCTCGATTTGATGGGCGAGATCCAGAACGACTTTGGGATCGGCTGAGACCTGGCTACCTGAGATATGCCGGGTGTAGGCGCGCATAAAGAGGTTCTTATAGTTGCGCAGGCTGATTTCGCAGGCTAGGAAGGACGGAAGGTGTTGGAGCGATTTCTCTGTGCCGATCGGCTGGGACTGGACAGAGTCTTCGAGCTGAGTAAAACATTCGCTGAGTTCGGCGAGTTGATACCCACGCGCCATACCCTTGAGGGTGTGAATGTTTTTAAGATTCAAGGCGGCCGTTTCGCCTTCGACTGTGCCCTTGCCTTCGGTTATGACAGCCTCGGCGATGGCGAAGAATTCACCGATTTTCTTGGGACTGTTACTAATCAATTCCATCAGTCGTTTAGCGTCATCACTGCGGGCGCGCGAGTCTTCGTACATCAGGCGAAGTTCGGTTACGTCCTGCAAAATGAGTAAAATCTTTTGCACGATTCCATCGTCGCCACGAACAGCTTCCCACTGAGCTGTCACCACCCGGCTCCCCCGATCGAGAGAGAGGCGCAGTTCTTTGGGCAAAGAAGGAGCATTAAAATCCCAGTGAAGAATGGTATCGCCAAGGGATTTTTTCAGGATGGTCCTCGTGGCCTGAATAGCGTCGGGACCCAAGGCACTGGCTTGAAAAATTGCTTTAAGGGATTCATCAGCACTCTCCGTCCTGCCATCGAGTTCATCAGGAAAGAGTGGGGAATGCAGGGCGTCGATGAGCAGTTCATCCGCCTCATTGCTCTTGAAGATGTAGAGACCTTCCGCAATATTGCCGACAATCGCCCTTGCATCCTTCGTTAAGATATCGATCGTTGCTTGGGAATCAATCAGTTTTTTCTCGAGTTGAAAGGCTTCATAGAGGAGTCCAAGTTTTGTCCAGTTTACCCATTCTCCGGTCAGAGCGAGAGCGAGGAGAGCGCCATTGTAAGATTCAAACCCGCTATGCAAGACGCCTGTCCACGTCAGGCCACAGACAGTGAGGCCGGCGAGCGTAAAAACGCTGAGCCCCACAAACTGAAAGCGGTCCGAGGGCTTGAGCCAAGCCCTGAAGTCCGTTTCGTTCCGTTGTTTGAATTGAATTCCCAATCGCTTTAAGAGTGACATTGCTGCCCTCACTTTCTCGATAAAAATTCTTACAGACTGTAAGAATTTTCTGCCAAGTACTAAAGGTAGTTCGGATGAATGATTGGGCTACTTGAAGCTTTTTGTGAAATTAGAAAAACCTCGATTTGGCTCTTATAAACCTAATAGAATCAGAGTATTGCACTTCTTTTCGAAGGTATGAATGGGAGGATTATCATAAACTGGGGGCGGACGGCGCGATCAGGATTCGACTTCAGAGGAAGTGAGGAGACGGGGGCATGGCCCCATCTTTTCCCCATCAATTGGGAAAGATATCCTGGAGTTCGACAACGACCGGACAGTGATCCGACCCCAGAACATTGGGCAGAATGCTGGCGCTCTTCAGATGCGGGACGAGTGCGCCCGACACACAGAAGTAATCGATCCTCCAACCCACATTGCGCTGACGCGCGGCGGTTCGCATACTCCACCAGGTGTAGTGGTGCGGATCCTGATTGAAATGTCGGAAACTGTCGATAAATCCAGCGCCGACAATATTGTCAAAGCTCGAACGTTCTTCCAGAGTGAATCCCGCGCTCTTCGTATTCGTCTTGGGATTCGCCAGATCGATCTCCTTGTGGGCAACGTTCAGATCGCCACAGAAGACCACGGGTTTGATCATCTCGAGTTTGCGTACGTACTCAAGAAAGTCGACGTCCCATTCTTTATGACGATAAGGAAGTCGAGCCAGATCGTCTTTGGAATTGGGTGTATAAACAGTGACGATAAAGAGTTTTTCAAACTCGGCGGTGATCACACGACCTTCTTTGTCATGCTTGTCGATGCCGATGCCGTAACGAATATTGAGGGCGGGAAAGCGCGAGAAAATCGCTGTTCCGGAATAGCCCTTCTTCTCGGCACTGTTCCACCAGAGATGATAGCCCGGCAAATCAATGTCGACTTGCTCGGCCATAGCTTTGGTTTCTTGCAAACAGAGGATATCGGGAAGTTCCTCCTCAAAGAATTCCATGAAGTTTTTCTTGAGCACGGCCCTTATGCCGTTGACGTTCCAGGAGATGATTTTCGTTGTCGTCACGGGCGGGATTTCCTTGTCGATTCTCGATCCAAAAAAAGACCCCCAGGAGGGGGCCCAAGACTTAAACTAGGCTTTCTTTGATGAGGCTTGGCGCCTTCGCGAGCGCTTCTTTCAAGCCCTCGAGCTTATCGCCGCCGGCTTGAGCCATCTCGGCCTTACCACCACCCTTGCCGTTAAACAGGGGAGCGAGCGAGTTGACAACGTTCTGCGCATTGACGCCGGCCGGGGCTTTTTTGCCTTTCGAAATGAGCAGGAAGGCCTTGCCGAGGCCTGTCTGTTGCATGCCGAGGATGGCGATTGACTCAGGAGCCTTGGCGAGGATTTGCTCGCTGAGGTCACGCAGCGTCTTCACGCCCGAGTCATCTTCGGGACAGAGGAAGGAGACGATCTTCGTGCCCTTCACAACTTCAGCCCGTTCGATGATCGAATCGATCTGACCTGCAAGTTGGCCCGACTTCATCTTATCGATTTGTTTTTTGAGATCACGTTCCGACGCCATTAGGCGATCGATCTTCGCTTCGACGTCCTCAAAGCTCACAGCCTTGAGTTTGCCCCTTACATGCTTGGTTTCCAGATCGCGGGCCTTCAGATATTCAAAGGCATACTTCGATGTGAAGCCCACGATACGACGAACGCCGGCCGCGACTGAGCTTTCCGAAGCGATCTTGAAGAGGTTGATCTCGGCTGTGGAGTTGACGTGCGTCCCCCCACAGAGTTCGGTTGAGAACCCGCCGACGCGGACAACACGAACGCGGTCCCCGTACTTCTCGCCAAACATGGCGATAGCACCTGCGGCGACCGCTTCCTCCTTCTTCATCTCTTTCTTGGAGACAGGAAGATCGGTGAAGATACGTTCGTTGATAAGATCTTCGACTTTTTGAAGTTCTTCTTCGGTTACCGCCTGAAAGTGCGCGAAATCGAAGCGGAACATCTCAGGGTTCACCAGCGATCCCGCCTGTTTCACATGATCACCGAGCACATGACGAAGAGCCCAGTGCAGCATGTGCGTCGCTGTGTGGTTGCGGGCTGTGAGGGAGCGGAGACCGATGTCGGTCGTCTGGAGGTAGGCTTCGCCGACCTTTAAGGTGCCCTTGATCGGCTTGATATGAACGACGGTGATACCATCGGCCGGTTTCTTGGCATCGAAGACTTCGCCTTCAAAGCCGTGGCCTTTGATCATACCTTTATCCCCGACCTGACCACCCCCTTCTCCATAGAAAGGCGTGATGTCGAAGACGCCGTAGAAATATTCAGAAGCATCGGCTCCGGCAAAATCACAACGCACGGCCTTACCGTCTTTTTCCTGGATCAAAGCAAGCAGAGTGCCTTCTTCGGTTTCGTTGGCATCGTAACCCACGAATCCAAGGGTTGTGCCCTTTTCGCGAACTTCGTTGGCAATCTCTTTGAAAAGGTCGTCAAGCGATGTGTCGCCAGCTGTGCCACCCTTCCAGTGTTGACGGGACTGCGTCTTCTGACGAAGCATCGCTTGCTCAAAACCAGGCTCATCCACGGTCAGGTCCTGCTCTTCGCAGATGTTGCGGGTCAGATCGATTGGGAAACCGAAGGTATCGTAAAGACGGAAAGCCACTTCACCCGACAGCATTTTGTTGTCGCCGAGTTTCGCTACTTCTTCATCGAGAAGGGCGAGACCGCGCTCAAGAGTTTTGAGGAACTGCTCTTCTTCAGCCTGGACAACTTTCAGGATAAAGCTGTGCTTGTCGATAAGATCAGGGTACGCATCCTTCATCTGATCGATCACATAGCCGCAAGTCTCAGCAAGGAAGGTGCGCTCGAGACCGATTTTTTTACCGTAACGAACGGCGCGACGAATGATACGACGCAAGACATAACCGCGACCTTCGTTGGCAGGCATGACGCCATCACCAATGAGAAAGGTCATTGCGCGCGAATGGTCGGCAATAACGCGATAAGGGAAGTTGCTCTCACCTTTGGGATCGTAGGTGTGACCGGCGAGCTTGGCAATGTTCTGCAAAATGCCGATGAAGCTGTCGATCTCGTAGTTGGTCTCGGTCTCCTGGAGTATCGAGGCGATACGCTCAAGACCCATGCCGGTATCAACGGATGGCTTGGGCAGGGGATGAAGAACGCCCTCGGCATCACGATTGTATTGCATGAACACGAGGTTCCAGAATTCCATGTAACGATCGCAATCGCAGCCGACCGCGCAATCACTTTTGCCGCAACCGTACTTCGCGCCGCGATCGACGAAGAGTTCGGTACAAGGGCCGCAAGGACCAGTATCGCCCATCGACCAGAAGTTGTCCTTCTCACCGAAGCGATAGATGCGCTTCGGATCGATGCCGATTTCTTTTTCCCAGATCAAAGCCGCTTCATCATCATCTTTGTAAACGGTGACGTAAAGCTTGTCCTTCGGGAGCTTCAACTCCTGGGTGATAAAGTCCCAGGCATAACGAATCGCGTCCTGCTTGAAGTAATCGCCAAACGAGAAGTTGCCGAGCATTTCAAAGAAGGTGTGGTGACGTGCGGTATAACCGACGTTTTCAAGGTCATTGTGTTTGCCGCCGGCTCGCACACATTTCTGTGAGGTCGCGGCTCGGGTATAGGCGCGGCGGTCTTTGCCGAGGAATACGTCTTTGAACTGAACCATGCCCGCGTTGACGAAGAGCAGGGTCGGGTCATTGCTGGGGACCAGCGAGGAGCTGTCCTGAACGCTGTGACCGTTGCGTTCGAAGAATTTGAGAAATCGGGAACGAATCTCAGCTACTTTCATCTTCAAGATCCTTTTCAAAAACGACAGAGCCTGACCTTGTCATTACGGCATGATATCGGCCTTAGGCTCCCCCATCCTAGCGCGTCTCTCGAAAGGATGCGAGTTGCTTGTCACTGCTTTGAGAGCGTGTTAGACCACAGGGATTGTCATTCATCACTGTCGGGTTAACGCATGAACAAAAGATTTTTAAATATTGCGACATTAAGTCTCCTTTTCAGCGCAAATCTAAGCGCCGGAGCCATGCCCCAGCGGATTGCCTCAGGAACAGTCGGTACCGATGAGACCCTGCTCGTCCTGCTCAAAGGCGAAGAACAGCGTCTTGTGGCCTTATCAACCTTGGCCGACAATCCCAAATACAGCTTTATTCAAGAGATTCCCAAGTCCGTTAAGGCGCGAGTCGGCGATAATATTGAGAGCCTCCTCTTCGTAAAACCGGACCTCGTCGTACTCGCAAGTTACAGTTCCGCAGACATCATAGAGCAACTCAAGGCCGCAAAAGTGAATGTAAAGGTCCAGAAGGCCTTTGGCGGGATCTCCGACATCGAGACCAATATCAAGGAGCTTGGCGCCTTGATCGGCAAGGAAAAGGAGGCGGATATTCTGGTCGCTTCGATGGAAAAGTCGATCGCCGATGCCTTGGCGAAACAGCCCAAATGTAAAAAGCGCCCCACCGTTATCCAATATGCCAGCAACTATATTGTCCCGGGAACCGACACGATCATCGATGATATCGCAGAGCGTGCGGGCTTTCATAACGTCTTGCGCGACATCAATTTCAAAGGCTGGAGTCCGATCAGCGCGGAAGTTCTCGTGCAGCTCAAGCCAGATTTCATCATCGCGTCTGCCGCCGATGCATCCAGCAAGGAAGCTTTGCAGAAGATGCTCCTGCAAGCCGCAGCCTGGCAAAAGCTCGATGCGGTTAAGAACGGACGTATTATCCTCGTGCCCGATCGCTTGCTTTACACCGTCTCTTACCATGCGGCCGAACTGCTTGGTTTTTTGGCAACGGAACTGCGCTGTGGCGGTGAAGGAAGCTCAATGCCAGTGAAAAAATGAGATCGTTTAGTCCGGGCATTAAGCTGACTCGCTGTTACGAGTGGATAATTAAATATCCGCTTGACTGGATCAATTTATTGATGCGCCGATCCTCATGCGATGCGCAATGTACGGTGCTTGGCGAAGACTATTACTTCGATGCTTACGGCAATGATCATCACGAGGGCATTTGCCAGTACCCCACTTAGAATCGTAGCCTGTCCAAGACTATCGAAATTCAAAAGAAAAATGTCGAACAAAACGATTCCTCCTAGCGCATATGCGAAGATTCGTTTGTTTTTGTTCATGAGATCTGTGACAAGGAAGGTATTTGCGCAGAGCCAGATTCCTGAAAAGCCCGAACTTAAAAGTGGGGCTAAAGGGCTTGGTGTTTTCGGGAGCGGGTCGATAGCCTGCCATTGGCCCGCCAGGCAAGAAGCTAAGGTCGGTCAGCTGTGTGAAGTTCACCGCTGCATGCTGGGGGCCTCCGGTAAAAATAATCTTCGTGCAGACATCGATAAGCTGATTTTTGTCGTTCACACCGCCGTTTGACGCAAAATCAAGAACTCTGCCACCTTCATTCGACGAAATATCAGTCGCCCATGCCTGCAATTCGAAATCGGCACGCACCGCTCTATCATTCGGGTAGTACACATCCACGTAAGCTACGACCCAATTGTGAATCGCTTGCCAAATAAGCTCCGATCTTTCCCGGCTGCGAAATGGACTGACGATGATACAAAGATTTACGTATTGCCTCTTTATTACATTTATTCTCAGCGCTTGTGGCCTCCAAGCTCCGACCCCCTCGGATTCGAAAGGCAATGCTGTGGCGCGGCGTATCGTCGGTCTCCCTATTCGTCAGATCGAAGCCAAAGCGCTTAGAAAACTTCGTCATCCTTCGCGCAGCAAGAAACTTAGGGCGTTCATTGAACAATAAGATCTAGAATTTTCAAAGTCGCACAGTACAAGGCGTTTACCTTCGGGAAAGCGCCTTTTTCTTTAGCCTAACGAGCAACATACGTTGACGCGGTATTCTGATTTTCATACCATGTCCTTATAGTTTTATATAAGGAGTGGAGTTATATGACGAAGGTCAGATACTGGAATTCAATCTTCGCGGCCCTCTGCCTCGCGAGTACCCCTCTAGCAAAGGCAAAGGCACCATTCGGCATGGCTGGATGCGGACTCGGCTCTATGATTTTTGGATCTCAAGGTCCTCAACTTTTAGCTTCGACTACCAACCAAACCCTTGCCAATCAGCTCTTCGGCATGACCTCGGGTACCTCTAATTGCGTGGAACCATCGAAAGCTGTCGCCGAAAACGCTCAACAGACCTTCATCCAGGAAAACTTCTCGACCTTGAGCAAAGAAATTGCTCAAGGCGATGGCAATACCCTTAAAGCTTTTTCCGACACCTTCGGTTGCTCGAAGGAGACCTATCCTGCGTTTGCTCAGCAGCTTCAGGGTTCCTATGAAGAAATCTTCGCTGCCCCTGGCTCTCTCGCGGCTCTGAGCGTGATCGTCGATGAATTGCACTCTAACGCAGTTGCGGCCAAAGGCTGCTCCTACCTCCTTTAAGGATAAACCATGAACTTGAAATATTCAGTGATCGTGCTTCTTTGCAGCTTTAGTTTCTCAAGCCTTGCTTTAGCTAAAAAAGCCCCAAAAAAGAAAAAGAAGAGCTCCCCCAAAACTGAGGCGACCGAAGACCTATCCGATAGAGTCAAGGGCGATCGCGAGGATGAAAAGGAAGGCGAAAAAGTCAAATACATCGTGCCTTGGGGAATGGCAGGTTGCGGTCTCGCATCGTCGATCATTCCGGACAAAAGCAGAGGCTCCCAGATCGCTGTTTGGTTCGTCGGCATGACGCTCAACGGCACTTCATTTGCCAACTCACAAAGTTCAGGTATCTCATCCGGTACATCGAATTGCGTCGAAACAAAGCCAGTCTTTGCCAAAGAAGAACAAAAAGTCTATGTTGATATCAATCTTGCGAGTCTAAGCCGTGAGGCCTCACAGGGGGATGGAGAACATCTTCTCGCTTTTGCAGACGTTCTCGGTTGCCCCTCCGAAGAATTTTCAAAGATGAGCCAGGAAAAGTATAGTGCGATCTTTAGCCGTTATCAGTCCGACGCCGTTCTTGATGAATTCCTTCGCGAAGTCAAAGCCGATAACAACTTGGCTGCTGCGTGCACGCGCGTACTGTAATTCGTCGCTTCTTCTACTGGGCCTGACTCTTTGTTTTGCTCCGAGAAGCCTGCATGCCGATGAAAAGATCTCCATGCAGGCGCTCATCGACAGCGCGAATCGCCAAGAGCTCTGGCAAGAGAGATCCTGGCGCAAACTCCTCTTCATTCCCGATCTTTTTTATCCTAGCGATCTCAGCATTATCGATGATCCGTCATTTTTCGCCTCACCCAGCGGACAAGCTCATCCTCGCGAAGAACTCCTCGCGGCTCTAAAAGGTCTATTTGAAATAAGGTCTAATCCCGACGAAGCGATGGTCTGTCGCTTTCCAGCACGAGCGGAATGGTTGATCGAGAAGCTTTTGATCGATCGAACACGCTTGCCTAAGGTGCTCTGTCCGAGGCTCGAGCAATATAAGCAACTCATGGAGTATTCGTCAGCGACCCTTATCTTTTCGAATTACTACATCGATAATCCTGCGTCGATGTTCGGGCATGTTTTTATGCGTCTCGGGCGGTTGAGACCGGAGGGTAATGATCAGGCTTTGCTTGATGATGCTCTCGGATTTTCCGCTTTCGTTTCTGATCCAAACGATTTTCTGTATCCAATCAAAGGACTCGCTGGTGTTTATAAAGGCAAGTTTTCGGTCGTCCCCTTTTACAATAAGATCGAGGAATACAATAACTACGAGAGCCGCGATCTTTGGGAATATCAACTTAATCTCACTCCAGCAGAGCTCGAAAAGTTTAAGCTCATTCTTTGGGAGCTCGGTCCACGCTCTATCGACTATTACTTTCTTGATGACAATTGTGCATTGATGATGGTCGCAATGCTCGAGGCTGTTCGACCCAGTCTGGCGATGACGGGATCATTCAAACTCTATACGATTCCCTCAGACACTCTCAGAGTCATTTCAAAGCAAGATAAACTCGTTGGGGCCATTCGCTATCGGCCCTCGTCTCTATCGCGCTACAGGGCTGATTATGACCGTCTTGATCATGAGGAACAGACCTTGGTTCGCGAGATTAGCGAGGGCCGCGAATTTGGGCAGGCTCTTGAGGGTCGTACGGAAGAGAGTAAGGCTGCGATAATCGATACGATGCTCGGCTACGTTGATTTCAAGGAGAAGCTCGCCGGAAATAAGATCCCCGAGAAATATCGTGATCTGAGACCTAGGCTGCTCATGGCACGCGCGAAGACTCGGGTCAGGAAAAAGGTGGAGCAAGAGCCCCGAGTCTATTCCAACAGACCTGACCTCGGGCATCCTTCCGCGCAGTATCAGTTGGGCTTGGGCAGAGGCCACTATGATTTTGCAGAACTGAAGATTCAGCCAGCTTTGCATGATCTGAATTCCAGCAGTCTGGGATATAGCGATGGCATGGCGATCGCTTTTTTGTCGAGCACCTGGCGAAAGAGTCCTCAAAACGCGGCTCCTTGGCTCAAAGAATTCCATGCCATCGAAATCACCTCGATCCCTGAAGACCTTCCCCTTATTCGAAAGATTGGCTGGCACCTCGACCTGGGCTACAGCCGTGTGTATGAAGGAAGGAATTCAGAGAGGACGGGTCGCTTTCAAATCAAGGGCGGTGCAGGTCCTGCGACTCAGCTTTTCAATGGGACGGTAATGCTCTATTCGCGAGCCGAGCTTGGCATTGCAGCTGCGCAAAAGAGCGGGATTTTAAGTCCTTCGCTGGTTTTTGGCGCGATTTATCTTGGAGGACGATCCTGGAAGTTGACGGCGTTGAGCGAAAGGATTGCCGACTATCGGCCTCGCTCGCTTAGCTATTCGAGTCGACATTCTTTCTTTTTGAATTACTTCTACTCGGACTATCTTGAAATGAGAGTGGGAGTTCAGGGCGAGAATGATCTCTGGGAAGGTTTGATGGCGGTAGCTACGTTTTTGTAAGGTTTTTTTCTGAGCAGAAATGGTAAATTTTTTAATGCTTAATCAGTTTTTGCTAGATCGAATCCAGCTTACCGATGTTTCAGGAAACCTGTCCTTTGAGCTAGAAACAAACTAAAGAGGTTTCACATTGGTCAAGCAAGAGTCTAGGGGGGTTTGGTAGCAACGGAACCGTAAACCGAGTCAATTGGCATCGTGTAAGTCGGGATGAAGCTAAATAGTGATCACGAAGCAGCGTTAGGAAATCGTATAGTTTTTCTGGATCGAAGGGCAGAGATAATTCTGCGTCACCATTATGAACTGGAAGTTCAAATTCACTGATGGGTTGCCTTATTTCACCATAGAGTTCGTCAATTCTTCGATTCTGACCTTGAGATTGAACATAGGGATGGTCGAGAACGAAAGCAAAATACTGATTCAACGTGAGAAGGTAGCTCCGGAGCGTGCGGACTGTTAATCCAGCCTCAACCATAATTCGACCGTATTCTCGTATTCTTTCGCGACCTACGATGGGTTCCATAGCTTGCCACGTTAACAAAGGCATGTTTTCAGTTCCGAATTGACGAAACCAACCCGACAAGACCTTCCTATACAGAGCTATGGTTGACTCAGCATGGCCCCGAATTCGATGGGATAGGTAAAAGCCTTCTAGAAGATTTTGATGATGCCCTAAGGCCTCAGAGTCCACGAGCGGAGTAGCAAACGCTCTAGGGCGATTTTTATCAACCAATCGCAGCATTAGAAGAGCTCCTGGAGATCTGAGTTTGCATGTGGGCTTGTGTCGATGAGATCATCAATGCAAATTTGCTTAAAATAGAGCATTGCATTGATAAACCTGATCCAATCGGCCTTACCCCAATCATCAAGCATTTCAAAAAGATAGAGGTGACCGTTCGCTGACCACAGGTCGAGAGCAGCTTTCATTAGGATTTAGTCGCGGCGTCCAAACTGCCACAAAACCTCGTGCATCACGCCAGGCCGATAGGATAAACCGCATGCTTGATTTTGAAAAAATAGTCACTCAGTTGATCTCGTGATGCAAGAAGTAGCGCGATTGCATTCTCTCGTTTTAATCCCTCTTCTCTCGCATCCATCCAATTCTTCACGGTAGCGCCTCCCTCAATCAGAGGAAAGGCTTGCCATGAATTTCAGTCAAAGGCTATGAACTCTTTTGTAAAATCTTCAGCTTTTTCGCCGAAAAATTATTGTCTTTTAACTCGCTCGTTGCTCGGCTAGCGCCTCGCACCTCGCTTGATTTTGTCACCCCGCTAATTCGCATCCAGCGAAAATTCGTCCTCTGAAAGCGATAAAATGCTGGCACAACGCAGTGCGAAAAGTTTGCACAAAATAACCAGGCTCTGCTAAAATCCCTTATATCAAAAGATTTATGTCCAAAATTATGCGAAGGCATTGGAGATGTGACTGATGGCTAAAAGACTTTTGCAACGTCAGAAATATGTCTTCGTCGCAGGAAAAGTGATCGCCAGTCTAGCTTTCGGCACCTACGTATGGCAAAACTGGACGCCTATTCGTCAGCAAAGCTCAGAATTATGTGAAAGTTTACACTTATGTTCTCAGTCTGAAATCGTAAATGACCTGCAGCCACCTATTTCCTCGACCATCACAACCCCAGAGGGTTCGTCTACGCCCACAGTCGCTCCGAAAATCAGTGGGCTCGATGACGCCCAAATAGGAAAGTATTTTGAAACTTGCCCACTCCAGGGACATGAAGTGATATTTAAGAGCGAAAAAATAGAGGAGGGTTGGCCAGTGAAGAGGCTTTGGCTGGTCACCAAAGCAGCAAATGAATCGGTCCCCAAATGCGTGGGGGTTCTCGAGCTGTCATTGGATGACGGTACGAAGAAAGCCCTTGTTGATCCCGTTTTGGAATACGATCACACAAAGTTTGAGGAGTATAAGTTTTTTGGACTTCGAGACTACCTCAATCGTTTCGGAATGTTTGTCGTCGAAATCGCATATTACGAAGGACACGCAATCCAATTTATCAGCAAGAAGACAGGGAAAGAAACTGAGGTTTTTACGGGAAAATTCGAGTTTTCTCCGGATGGCCGTTGGCTGGTCAGCAATGAGAGCGATCTTTCGGGCTATAATCAATCCGGACTCGGAATCTGGCCAGTGAATGATGACGGCCTTGGGGACAAGGCTTATGCCCTGACGGGAACCAAAGCTGATTGGTCGACAACGACACACTGGGTAGATTCTGAAACACTTACTTTTCAGTTTCTAGATATGGCCTTCGGCGATGAAAAAACCAATACCGAGAGGTCAGGTACGGTCACGCTCAGGTTGAAAGATGGAAAATGGCAGGAACAATAGATATTCCGTGTCCTTTCAGTAACCGAAAAAACCTTCAGAAATTTTCGTGAGGGTGAGTCGATCCCAAGAACTTCCCCTAGGACCACTCGCAGAACCGGACGTGACAGCTTCCCGTCATCCGGCTCCCATTATCCTGCCGATGGTTTGTAGCCCTGCGTTGTGCCAGGATTTTATGGCTTTCAGAAGACGAATATTCGCCGGCTGCGAATCGTCTTTCGGAATTGTACCGGCATGTTGCAAGGAAATTATGAAACTGATCATTTGGTTAAGGTAACGATCAGGACTCTATGCTAGGCATGGGCTGCATTTCAAGGACGTGTTGGTCAAGGTCCTATCCTTTAAGGACAGTACCATTTTCTCTCTTAGCTCCAGAAGCTGACACTCAGTCCATTTTCCCTGGATCATCTCAAGCGGGGTGGCTCCCTTTAGGGCGGCATGAGGAATCCTTTCACCCGCCGCCGCCCTTAAGCCAATTGACATTATTACGCACGCCGTAGAACTTGAGCAACTGGAACGCTCACAGCGCGGCATCGCCAGACGATTCAAAGAGGCATAGCTCGGGCGATTCAACATGATTCAAGACTTTGACCGGAATTGGCCAAAAGAAGTGAATCGTTCGATGATTGAGACTCTCTTCAATTGCGATTATATCAAGGCCCATAAAAATATTATTTTGGCTGGTCCGCAGGTTACCACCTCATGAAACGCATGCGAAATAAAGGTGATCGACTGCCGGTATTCACCTTCCTCGGGTTCACCTTCTATTGGAGGAAGACCCGAAATGGGAAGATGGCAGTGAGTGTTAAAACTCGCAAGGATCGCTTTCGAGCAAAACTGCAGGATATCAAGCAACTGCTTAGAAGAAGACTTAATCATGCGAACCACCGACAGGTTATAGACCAAGTGTCGATGATTGTTCGCGGATGGTTAGCCTATTTCGCAGTATCTGATAATCAGGGCAGTTGCTGGAAGTTCATCCACGAAGTTGCTCGGCTGATTTTCCATTGGTTTAATCGGCGAGGAAGCACGGGATGCATGAACTGGGAGAAATTGCGACGAATACTCAAGGCCTGTAATTTTCCGAGCAATTGGAAAACGATCCGCTTATACAATCTTTCAACTCCCCGGAGTTAAGGTTCCCATGTGACTTGGAGCCCATTGCGTTAATTGCGCCTGATATGGTTCTACGAGGGGCTCGATCTTAAAAGGTCGGGTCTACTCTCCTGTTAAAGACTGATCTAGTAAGATATAGTTAGAATCCTAACTATTGTCCACCGTCTCGCGGGAGATAACAAATCATTTTATGCAAAATACAATTAATAACATGCGGATAGTGTCTATCTGGACTTCGGCAATCCTTATATTGTTAGCTAAATTAAAAATCCCAAAACTGCTCGACATATTCCCAGGTTCCGCATATTTACCAGGTTTTACCATCTTTTTTCTTCTCTTTATATTGATGATGTTTCGTAACAAAATGGCATTTTCGCTTTCCAAATGGATATTGGTCACGGCGTTTTTGTGGCCGCTCGTTGGGGTGATAGATAGTTACCTTATTAATCACAAAAATATTTATGTCTCGCCGCTAAAGAAAATTGTAGGTTTCGTCTTGGTTGGTTTGTCGGTGTTATCGGTCGAACTCGCTTTGAGACATGTCTTAGCTTCAAGAAAAAGTAAGACTTAATCGGTCAAGGTAAACTTGTTCTTGGTTCACACAAGGTCCGATAGTCAGCTACAATCCGGGTAGCGAGCGGTTTTTTTGTTAGACGAGAGGGGATCGGCGTCTGACCCGATCCCATGGGTCTGGAGGCGTAGCTAGCTTTTGACGAGTCGATTTTTGTTCGGAAGTTTCGACTACTTGATTTTTATTCCGTAGATGAGTCGAGAGCCAGTATCGGCGTGAGTTGTGCTTGTTAAAGCGGAAGTCGGAGAGTCTTGCAGAGCAAATTCTCCTAATAAGATTTTTCCTTCTGGTTCGCGTTCAGGACCTACTGAAAATCGTGAGTATGAAGTTGGACTCGAGTCTGGTCCTTCGCTGACTACAGTTTCCATCACTCGGACGATTTCAAGATCTTTGTAGAGAGTTTTGCCGTCCTGGCTCCTGCCACTCCCATCCGTTGAAGAGAAGTAAATAAGACTCCCACCATTAAGCGCATAGTATTCGCCGGTTTGAGCGGGAGCTTTGTCTGTCGCCGGCGGTACAGTGAACTCCACCGTTTTACTCTCAAGTTTACAACCATTTTCAGTTTTGGCTATGTTTATAGCTTTTTCTTCAATGATTTTGCCTTCTAATTCGAATGCAATTTGATAGTTACCCAAGCTTGCGTTAGCTGAAACTGATCGTGACCAGACGCTCATTGTTTTGCCGTCTTTTTGGATGGGTTTTGCCCTATCTAGGTAAAAGAAGTTAAAAACTTGAACTAGGCCCCTCTAATCAGACTACTCTCTCTATCGACCGCTGCTGCCTCTCAAAGGTCTAATTCGCAAGCTTATGAGATCGAATCCAATCGAGATCCAATTGAACATCTTTGACTACTCGCGGCGACACAGTCAGTTCACGGTCTTCGAGATAGCTGAAGTTGTGAAGATCAAAGCGGATATCGTTGAGCTTGTGGCAGGAAATGCAAGAGGTGTTAGGCACCAGACGCTTGCTGCGATCTGAAATAAGTGGAAGTAAGCGACTACGGTCGTTGATGAAAAGCAAGACTGATTCCTTCAGTAGCTCCAGGTTTTCGCTTTCGTAGAGGCTCTCTTCATCCCTGGTCATCGAGCCATGGTTCACATGACTCGTCGTTTGCAGGATCTTATTGCTGTCATGGGCAATGATAGAAATAGGCTCAGGTTTTATCTGGCCGCCTGAGGCTTTGAAAGACAAGAATACCCACTCATCTAAAGCAGCAGGTTCCCGGCCTTCAGGCAAGGAAAAAGCGGTCAGGAGTCGCAGGGCATCTGTGGCCGCATATTTCTGCAGCAGACCTTGAAAGCTTTTTAGAAAGGAAATCTCGACAGGGCTGCTGTCCTGCATTTCCGGGCGAAGGCCGATCTTCGCGTAGGCTCCTTGGGGGAGCTTGCGCAGGGCTAGGACATCTTTCAGAACAGCGGCGCTGACCCGATTGCGAAGGCTGACGAAGTCCTTCATCTGAGCTGCCGGTAGGCTTGTAAAGCGAGCGACAGCTGCTGTGCCGCTGGCGATTGCCGTGAGGGCCTGAGCAACTCGAGCGCTTTCGTCAGAATTTAACACGACTGCAGGATTGATTGGATAAATGGTATGAATCGCGCGATCCTCGCCGGAAGCCTTCATGAGGAGTTCGTGCAGCCTGATATTACGGAGAATGGGTTGCCATACGAGTCGCAGTTCAGGCCAGCAGAGTTCGCTAATGTTCTGCTGAGGGTTTTGTCCGAGGGGATTACAGGGTTCGACACGAGCCGAGACAATCCGCCAGTCTTCGTAAGGACTCTCGGTCTCAAGCACGGAACCAGCTGCAGTACTCTGAAAAGAACGATTCAATTCTTGAAACCAGCTCTTTGGAAAAAGCTTTCCGCCGCTAAGGCCCATATCGAGACTCATCGGTACTAAATTCAGAGATTCAAGCGGGAAAGCCAGGGCAAGATCGCGTTCCGCAGGAACTGGCGATTGCGCCATCAACGATGGTGAAAAAATTGCGAGAGCTCCAATCGTTAGAATTGATGCCGTGAATTGTCTTTTAAAAGTCTGCATCGGAAGTCCTTAAAGTATCGGACCGCAGTCCGCGATCCCGTTTGGCGCTGGAACATGCCAAATTCGCAGGAATAAAGCTAGGTTTATTTCATCAGAGGCATCAACTGCCCAGAATCAAGACGTAGAACTCTAGATTTATTGATCTTTTTGAGCGGGATCCGTCTCTGAAATAAGGGAGAGCAGAGGCTAGAGAAAGCTCCCAAGATTGTCTTGTAGGACCGGTCCGGACAATACAGGGTGACTTATTTGATGAAGCTTATGCTGGATTCAGCTCGTCATTCCATGAGTAATGCTGCGGAACTATCCGGTCTTTCGGTGTCACAGTTTTCTCGATTTCTTGTAAACCATCCAAAACGAGCTATAATCTCTAAATCATCATCAAAAAGCCTTGAGAGAGACCACGATAAATGATGAGGAATTTTTCAGTGCAATTGATGGCCAACCAATGTCAAAATTTAGGCTTTCGTTCTGATATATGAGTTTTACTGAAGGTTTCAGTTGAATGAATACTGCGTATCGACGGGCACACAATCGTAAACAGCTCCCTTCTTACCCTTCCTTGACAAAATGCTCCGCCACAGCTGATTGCGCTATTCCCCTGTTTCGACGGGCGCGGGCCTTCGCGCCGTTCAGAGGTTTTAATCAACACTGGATTGTATCTCCAAAATATCCGTCCATCACCGCTGAAACATCGATATTCACCATATCGCCTGCCAGAACCACCCGGCTGCCGGGTATACCTTGCGCAACTTTGTTATTGATACTGATACAGGTCGTACCCGGAAAATTACAGACGAGACGCGGTGCGGCGGATAGTTTGGAAAGAGTTCCGAAAAACTCTATTTACAAATGGGAATTACTTTTTGAAGTAAACAACGGGAGTTTCGAGATAGAATGTTCCATCTGATTTTTGACCCGCCTCAGACAGTGATTCTTTTGAATCCGTCGTACCTAACTTATAGGCGTTGTTTGTGTCCTTGGTGCAACCCGAAGCACAATGTGCTTTGACCTGAGTCCAAGAATCAGCCAACGCTAGCACTTGGATGGCATCGAGCAACCAAGGGCTTTTTGCAGGGGCTACCAAAGTCGTACAAGCTGCATCGCTGAACTGAGCAATACCGCTCTCGATCCGAATACCATTGAAAACCAAGGTCTTTTGGTTCCAAACTCCTTTGACCACATCTTTGGGAAACTGATAGCAAGTTGAAACCCAGGTTTGACCTGTCAGTGTATTCAAAATGCCGAGATCAGTGAGGGGAGGAAGTGGCTCAACGACAACGACGGGTGGGATCGTAATAACGGCTTCTGGCGATTGTGCAAAGACGATCGGGCTGCTGATGTAGAAACTTCCGTCTTTCGCTTGGCCGGCTTCCGAGAGAGTCTTACCGTCCGTGCTGAGTGTCCAAGCAACCACTGAAGTCTTCGTGCAACCCGATACGCAAGATGCTTCGACTTTGTTCCACACGGCATCGATGCCGCTGACTACGAAGCTTCCCAAGGTCCAAGGCTCTTTGACAGTGCCTTTCAAAGTCGAGCAAGTCACGTCGGTATACTGGTTGACTTGCGTTTGTTCCTCGCCATTTGCGAAAACAATGACTTTACGGCTATAAACAGCCGCCGCCGGGTCTTTGCCAAAGGCATAGCAGTTTGAGAGCCACTTTGTATTTTCGAGGGAGCTAAGGCTCAACGAAGCAGGCAAAACGGGTACTGGAGTTGCTTCAACGGCTTGTGCTGGAGGAAGAGCCACGACAGGGGCGTTTGTAGCAGGCGCGGCAACGTTTGTTGTCGCGTTAGCATCGGAAGATAGTGGCATTGGAGCTTTGGAAGCGGATTTACCGCAGGCCGTCAGAACGAAAACGGAAACTAAGGCTGTGCTCGTAATCTTACGCATAAGTCACATCTCGTTATAATGAAGTGAATCCAATAAAAGCAGCTTGATTTATTTAAAATTTTGCCGCTGACGCTGCATGTATCATTGATTTTTAAAGACCTGCAAGCCAATACCAGCATGTTTTTCATAAATTAATAATTTGAATACAAATTACCGTCTGAGGTGATCGGCCACGTGGAAGGCAAGTAAATGAAAGCACTCGCTAAAAAGTCTCGTATCTTATTCTTGAGAGCAGACCTGTCTCGATTTCAGGACAGGTTTTCTTTTAAAAAGGACTGCCTGTGAACATGGGGAGTTGTTTTCGGAGTGGCAAAAAGATCGCTTGCTCAGTGCGAACGGCGAGAGCCTCTCTATTTAAAGGATCAGCTTGAATATTTGTGATCGCACTTTTACGATTGGAGTTTTGGCAGTCGATTTGTAGAAAATCCAAAGTCTTTCGGAAATTTCACGCCAAAATAGCATACGTGATTAAGGAAGCGAAGACTTAAATTCAGTCTCGCTTCCATTTTTTTGCTTCAATTTTTGAGCGTGAGTTATGAAAGAAAAATTGTCCTGAAAAATGACAGTCGTCTTAATCTTGGACAGCGGCGGTCGAGATTCGAATCGAGAATGAGGAGAAAGGCTCAGTTTTCAAGGTCTCCCGCACCTTCAAAAATACCAAGACGATTTAAGAGTTGGGGCGACCCAGTGTTTAGACAGATATTATGGATTGAGGAAAAATGTTTCTAAGCATCGGCTTCTGAAAAGTCTCGCCTCAATGCCAGATCTTACTCAATTGCGAATGAGCTGAATCCAATTCAGATTGAAGCCTCCTTGATCGGCATAGATGCCGAGGTCCTGGACTCCTGCCTCGAGCCATGCTCCTTGAGTCACCGTTTGCCAGTTCTGCCAATCCCAAGTCTGCGGAACCACGACGGAACCTAATCCCCTTCCATTTTGGTCCGCTAGGATTTGACCTCCGCCGTTCAGACTCGAAAGTCGATACTGGATGGTGTACCAAGCCGATTTCGGGACATTTACTGTATAGCGCAACCAGTCCCCGGCATCGATAAAACCAACATCTTTGCCGCCTTCCCAGCAGTCTTCTGTGCTAACGTTTGACGCCTGTTTATAATTTTCAGCTTCGATAAATACGTTTGGTCCAGTCTGGGCTGCTGCAGCGGCATCATTTTGCCACTGATAAACCCGAACATAATCGACTTGAAGCAATTGTGGGAAAGAGTTGTTATCAATGCCTGCAATGCCACCCCAGCCACCGCCAACTGCTGTGTTCAGGATAAGATAAAAGTTCCTGTCAAAGGGCCAAGACCAAGATCCATTATAGGGATTGCCATAATAAAAGTGAGGCGCCTGTTGATCGACTGAGACAGAGATAAAGTTCTCTGTCCATTCTAAGCGATAGGTATGAAAACCATCCGCTGCACCTCCCACGTAGGTTTCCGCTTTCTTTTCCTCGCCTTGACCAGCAGCCGCCTTTTTGAAGTTAAACTGCTTGCTCTGAATCGACGAAAGTATCGAATTACTCTGGTAACCCACGTTCTCCATGATGCCGATCTCACCACTATCGGGCCAGTCTCCGTAAACATAATCCTGAGGTAACATAAAGATTGCAGGAAAGGCGCCACGACCTTTAGGAAGTTGAGCCCTCACTTCCACCACACCTCGGGTGAAGCTGAATTTATCACGCGTTGAGATGCGGCCCGACGTGTATTCGTAGCCATTATACCAGTCACGGCGGGCTTCAATTTTAAGGACTCCATTCTCGACTCGCGTATTCTCCCAACGACCAGTGACATATTTTTGAAGCTCGTTATTGATGGCGTAAGGTTCCCAGTTCTCTGCGGTCCATTTAGAAGGATCTGGCAATCCGTAGCCATCGAACTCATCTGACCATACCAAGCTATACCCGGCTGCCATGCTCTGCTGTGCGCACAGAATCATAATCACGGCCAGCATTACGCCGATAACCTTGTTCATCAAAATTTTCCTCTCATCATTTCACAGGCAATTTCGCCTGATCCATAAGATTATAAAAAATGTTTCGCTGTTGTTAATTGTGATAGCAAATGTCTTTTGCGCTGAGAAGTTTTATTTACGATTTTTTAGTCGCAAATTAAAGACAGTCGAGCGTTGTCTTTCCGATCGGTAGGATTAGGGCTTTTATCTTCTGTTCATGACAAGTGCAGTGCCGCGGTCCTTTCATGCACTGGCTTTCAGGGTTGGATTCCTCACTTCAGCTCGACGATAAACTGGGTCTACCGAGTAGGTTTAGCCTCGCTTCGGTACATGAAAGCTCCAAAAGAAGATTGGATTGCTATCATTAATATGAATCTGGATATCACTTAAAAAAAGGCTTTGGTGATCAAAGTTCAGAGCAAAAATGGGGCCATCTTAAGTCCGGCTCATGGGCCGTCTTTCGACGGCCCGCATTAGATCCCATGTTTCGATTTTGTCCCTGGATTGTGCGGAGCATAAAGCTTAGCTTCAACAGGCAGACGCAAACACACAAAGGAGTTAAATATGAAAATCCTTCAAAGCATGGTCCTGCTCAGCAGCCTCACGTCGATCAACGCCTGTGCAACAGGAACTGGGGCAAAGCCATCGACCCCGAGCGATAACATTCCGACCAAGACGGCCGCGCCTGCCGGCGACAAATCTCGTCAGCTCGACTGCATCGGCGAGAATCAGACGACCAAAGGCAATACGCGTCCCGACTGTCTTCCCAACGACGCCGACGGGGCAGCTCGCGATACCGAAGCTGGCAGTGGCGGCAGCTCGCTCCATCCTTGAAGCTTTATATTTATCGATAAAAAAATTCCCCGAAGGCCAGAACCTTCGGGGAATTTTCTATTTCACAAATGAATCAAATCAAATTACTTCGTCGTCATCGACAGATACTTCGGCCCAAAACGATCCGAGAATTCCAGAGCCAAAGCACTGGGGTTTGCCGGATCTACGGCCCGAAGCTGCATCTGCATCACAAAGATGCTGCGCTCGGCATAGAGATCGATGTAGCCATCGGTCGCGCTGTATTTCCATTTGCCCCAACCATCGCCGAGTTTGCGGAGCGTGTAAGAGAAACGGCCGTCTTTATAGAGTTTCACCGAAATAGGATATTTATCTTCGTGAAGGGTTACGAGGTGCTCACTGGTTTCAGATTCGTTGATTACGGCGCTGAAGAAGGTTTGTTCCTGCGGATAGACCTTATAGGGACGAGCTGATTCGTAGGTATTGCGGCAAGCGAAGAGGCCGCTTGAGAGGAAGAGAAAAACTGCTAAGACGGGGCAAAATCGACGCATAAATGGACTCCTGATGCAAGCAAAGCTCTCGGCGTACAATATACGGCGTAAACACTCTGATCAGTAGTTAATAATGAGAAAGGCAAATTTTTCGTCACCATTCACTAACGAACCTTATCAAGCCATTCTTGCAAATTGTAGTAAGTCGTCACGCGCGAGATCTTGTCGCCATTGAACTCAAAAAAGCTCCCACAACGAATCGTGTAAACCTGACCTCTTGCAGGAGGTTGTCCTGGCTCGGTCTTTTTGTAAGTTCCGGTCACGTAATACTCAGCCGCCGCATTGCTGGACTGATCATTGGTCATAATTACGATGTCGTGGATTCGCTCTTGGTAACATTCGTTTTGCCGGTTTAAGAAGGCTTCATAGGCCTTTTTACCTTGTTCGCCTTGCAGGAGATTTGTGTCGTGAACGACGTTGTCGTCCAGTAAATCTAGCATAGTGCGAAAGTAGCCGCCGTTGAAGGTCTCGAAATACTGTTCAATAACTTCGAGCTTTGTTTTGGTCATGAGCTCTCCTTCCATTCAAGGCAAACCGTTTGGGATACTTTACACTCTGGAGCTTGTCTTGCCTAGTGTGGAAGGCTTTCAAGCATGCGGAGCCATGGCCTCGCCGCTCAAAGTATAGACCAGGATCTTATCGACCCGACGGCCGTCCATGTCGACCACTTCGATGCGAAGGTTCTCGAGTTGGAGAACGTCGCCCTCGCGAGGAATGCGTCCCATCTGTTGCATGAGCAGGCCAGCGATTGTCTGGATATCTTCGCCCTCAGTGAGGGCGCGGAAGCTGACTTTGAAATATTCTTCGAACTCATGCATCGAAGTCATGCCGTCGACCAGCATACTCCCATCTTCACGGCGCACGAAGCGATGGCTGTTTTGATCCGCTTCGTGGGGCAAAGCTCCGACGATCGCTTCCATCATATCGATGATGGTAAGCATTCCGGCCATACCTCCATATTCATCGATAACGATGGCCACGTGCGCGCTCTTGTCTTTGAAACTCTCAAGCACACCGATCACCGATACCGACTCGGGAACCATGAGTGGTTCGATGAGGCAGTCGCGCAGATCCCAATGCTGTCCCTGTGATATGGCATAGAGCATGAGCTTGGCCGAGAGGAGGCCGACGATATTATCCAACTGCTCATTGTAGACCGGAAAATAAGTATGCTTGCTCGATCGCACCTTTTCCAGCACGACGCCCGAATCGTAGTTGCTGATATCGAAGCAAACGACTTTGGTGCGAGGGGTCATCACATCCGCAGCTGATAATGAGCCGAGACGAAGCGATCGTTTGATAATCGTTTCCTCGCCGGCATCAAACACACCCGCTTCCGTACCCTGCTCGACCATCAACTTCACCTCTTCTTCAGTGACCTGAGGCGTCGAGACGTTCTGTAATCGAAAGAGTTTCAGAACAGATTCGGTTGTGAACGCGAGGATTTTCACTCCAGGCGTGGATAGGATCGAGATAAAACGGATCACGGGTGCGACCTTGGAAGCGGTCGACTCCGGATGGGCAAGTGCCATGCGTTTCGGCACGAGTTCGCCGATGATAAGGGAGAGAAAAGTTGAAATCACGACGACGAGAGTGAGGCCGATCCCTTCCGAATATTCATTTAAAATGCCGATATTTAACGGGTGGGTAACCATGTTACCGACCTTGGTCGATAGAGATGATCCCCCAAAGGCACCGATCAGGACGCCGACGAGAGTGATGCCGATCTGAATTGAGGCCAGCAGTTTGGAAGGGGACTCGATGAGGTTGAGCGCGATTCTCGCTCCGGTTTTACCGTTGTTGGCGAGAGCCAGGAGGCGGATGCGATTGGAAGAGACGATTGCCATTTCAGACAAAGCGAGAAAACCGTTAAGGAGAATCAAGCTCAGTATGATGAACACTTCAAGACCAATCGAATCCACAACTGTCTCCCGGAAGAAGACCGAGCGAAGGCCCGATCTCAAAAATTAAGTTCGGCGAAAATGCTCGAGAACGGCGGCGAGACACTGGACAGCCTGTCCGCTTCCGCCCGGCTCGCGCAATGCGCCCCGTTCTGCATCAGCCCATGCATAGATGTCCATATGGGCGAAGGGATAACCTTTCGCAAATTCCGCAAGGAAGAGCGCTGCGGTTACAGCGCCACCATATGAGCCTACTGCACAGTGGTTGATATCAGCAACAGTGGTGTCGAGTCGTGAACGGTAACCTTCAAACAGTGGCATGTGCCACATGAGATCTCCATGAGCCTGCGACTGGCGTGAAATCAGACCTGCAAGCTCATCGTCGTTGGTAAAAAAGCCGGCAACGTCGGAGCCAAGTCCCACTTTGATCGCACCGGTGAGAGTCGCGGCGACGATGATAGCTGAGGGCTTGTTCGCACCGGTTTGTTGTGCCGCCACGGCCATCGCATCGGCGAGGACCAAACGCCCTTCGGCATCGGTATTGTGGATTTCAACCGTCATGCCGTTCTTGGCTTTGATGATATCGCTGGGGCGGAACGCACCGCCCGAGATGGCGTTTTCGGCGAGTGGGATATAGATATCGAGGTTGCGCGCGACCTTGTTGTTAACAATTTGATAGAACGCCCCGATCACGGCAGCCGCTCCCCCCATGTCCTTCTTCATCAGACGCATGCTTGCCGGATCTTTGATATCAAGACCACCGGAATCAAAAGTCACACCCTTGCCCACAACTGCAATCGGTTGTTCGCTCACGCCCTTCGGACGATAGCGAAGATGAAGGAGACAGGGACGATGTTGAGAGGCTCCGCCAACGGCCAGGTGCAGACCCATGCCTTCGGTCTTCAGTCGTTCTTCATCCCAAATAGTCGAAGTCACAGTCTCGAAGGACTGGAATAATTTCTCAACCTGCAACGCAAAGGATTGCGGATAGAGCTTGTTTGGAGGTGTGTTTACCAAGTGACGGGCGATGTTTACGCCGATGCCGATATTTTGCGCTTCGGCGAGGAGCTTCTTATCGACGTCGAGAACAAGCTGGGGAAGTCCCAGGTTCTGTCCTTGTACGTGAGCGCGATAAGCATAGGAAGCCATCTCGAGACCGACGAGAGCGCCCTTGATTTCTTCCGGCTGAGCGTTCACAAACCGAACTTTTACCTTCAGCGACTTGTATTTTTTCAATTCGACAAAAGCGCGGCCCACGAGATCACGGGCGAGACCGTAAGGACTGGGGGCGAGCAGGCCACCATCTCTTTTTTGGCCATCGGTGACGCCACGGGGGCGCAAAATAATGAGCGGGCCTGATTTGCCCGCGAGACTGAAGAGATCGCCTTCGTCAAAGTTAACAAGTTTACTCTGCCAGGCAAGGAGTTGATCATTGAGTGTTTGGAGAACCGCGATCGCATCGCTTTGCACACCGCAATAGATGATCTGCGTATCACTATCCATGGGCTCGGCACTCGCGGCAGCAAGCCATGGCTTAATATTCCAACCGAACAGTTGAGCTGTATTTTCATTTTGAGTCATGGGGATCCTCATTGAAGTCGGCATCGTTTCCAATCCGAGGTCAATCAGAATAGCAGCTTGCGGGTGCTTAAGTAAGGCCCTTAGCGAAGATCTTGGAGGCTTTTTTTGGATGGATTCACTCAGCAACCTTGGCCAGCCAAGGCTTCGAACCTCTACCAAGACATATTTATGTCAATTTTAAGCTATTGAAATGTATAGTTATTTAGAAGAATAATCGCTAGCTGGCGAAAGCTCTTGGAAAAGAATAGACTTTTTGTACTGCGCCCTTATATTGGCGGAACTTCCGTTATCCACTCAGGCCATACTAAGGCAGGAGATTTTGTATGCCAAAAGTAAATATTAAAACCGATAAGCTCACCCTCGACGTTAAAGACGGGTACGCACTTATTGACATGTGCGAAGAGCACGATACTTCGATTCTCTTCGGCTGTCGCGATGGTGCCTGCGGAGCTTGTATGGTTCGTGTCATCGAAGGTTCGGAGCATTTGAGCCCGATGCAGGATGACGAACGTGATTTCCTCGAGACCATGGCGGCGGAACCGAACGAACGCCTGGCTTGCCAATGCAAAGTTTACGGCGATGTTGTTTTAGAAGTTTCGGAATAATTCTGATCGTGGGTTCGGGAGCGGAATAATGGTGGCATTTGGATCCTTGAGCAAGCGCAAAGAACTGGCCCGAGTCATTCTAGAAAAGCTCCAGAAGGCCAATCCCAACCCACGTTGTGAACTCATCTACAAGAATCCCTATCAACTTCTCGTTTCCGTAGCTCTCTCCGCCCAGACCACCGATAGGATGGTGAACCGGGTGATGGCTCCGCTTTACGAAGGCGAATTCACTCCTGAATCGGTTGTCGCTCTCGGTGCCGATGGCTTTCTCGCTAAGATCCGGTCTATCGGCCTGGCTCCCACGAAATCCAAAAATGTCGTAAAATTCAGCTCCATTCTTCTTGAAAAGTATGGTGGCGAGGTGCCGAATTCGCGAGAAGCTCTCGAGAGTCTTCCCGGCGTCGGCAGGAAAACAGCCAACGTCATTCTTGGCGAAATCTTTCGTCATCCCACTCTCGCGGTCGATACCCATGTGTATCGTGTGTCGCGGCGCCTTGGGCTGCAGAACGAAAAGACGCCGGAAAAAGCCGAACTCGAACTTCTGAAAGTCGTCGATCCCAGGTTTCTTCCGGATGGTCATCATCATTTTATTTTGCACGGACGTTATGTCTGCAAAGCCCTCACAACTCTTTGTGAAATGTGCGTGCTGAACGATATCTGTCCGAGCTACGAGGATCTGCGGCCGAAGCCTGAGGAAAAGGCGGCGATGAAGGCCAAGTCGAAAGCCGCGAAAAAACCTTTGGCGGGCAAAGCTCAATCCAAAAGCCAAACAACAGCCATGAAAGTGTCGAAGCAATCGATTCGCGTGTCCGACATCGAATTGCCTCGAAAGCCCGCGAAAAAATCCTAGCCGATCTCCTCATCCTGATATTCCCAGGGACCTTCAGGATTCAACAGGACATTGATTCCCAAATCTCGCAAATCATCCAGCAGGGCCGGTAAAGACAAGCCGATCACTGTGCTCATATCGCCTTCGATTTCACCGAAGAGATTCATTCCACGATTTTCGTATCGATAGCCGCCGGCGCAACCCTCCCATTCTTTGGTATCGAGATAGGCTTCAATCTCGGCTTCGCTTAGAGGCCTCATTGTCATCTTGGCATTTTCGACACGGCTCTTTAGGAGCTGCGACCCCGCGGCCGTGTAAAGCACCAGACAATAGGCACTTCGCAAGACGTGAGAGTGACCCGCAAAGGCCCTCAAACGATCAGCTGCTTCCTCCCGATCTTCAGCTTTGCCATAAGAGCGACCTTGGAAGTCGAGAACCTGGTCCGCAGCGATTGCGATAAAGGTCTCGCCATCATAGGCCAGCGAAAGCCCCTTCGCGACGCTGCGGGATTCAGCAAGAGCCTTGGGGTTGTCGGCTTGAATAAGCTCTTCATCGACATCAGGGGCCATGGCGCGATGGGAGATGCCCACCTGATTCAGCAAAGCGCGGCGGTGGCTTGAGGTTGAAGCGAGAACCAGGTGATTGATCTTCATAAAAAACCTCTATATTATGCGTCGGAATCTTTGTGCCGCCACTACGACACGAAACAGGGAGCTACGGCGCATGAGTGAGCCCATTGACAGCAACGAACAATCATCATTTTATATTCCAGAAGAGTTCCTCTCACTAGCGGAAGATCCGAATTCGTTAACGTCGCAGATGGCCGCGCGTTTTAATGTCGAGCCGAAAACCTTCATCAACTGGCGTTGGCAGATGAAGCATCAGGTGACGGAAGGCGCGCAGGCGGCCGCTGTTCTGAGTCTTAAAGAGCAGGAAGCGCAAGGGTTCGAGCAACTCAATCATCTCTTCAACGCGGGTATCACGCCCTACTATATGGGTCTCATGGTTGCCCGTTTGGGCGATGACGAGTGTCCCATTCGTCTGCAGGCTTTGCCACGAGTCGAAGAATTGAAGGATAGCCTCGGTGTTGCCGATCCGCTTTCGGAAGTGGCTCACTCTCCGGTCCGTGAAGTCGTTCAGGTCTATCCCGATCGCGTCGCGTTCTGCGTGGCGCAACTCTGTCCTGTCTACTGTCGTTATTGCTATCGCAAACGTCGCGATGAAGAGGCGGGTCTCCATTTCAATCGCGCGATCATCGATCGAGGCATTGAATACATTGCGTCAAACCCTGCGATTCGCGATGTTTTGATTACCGGAGGCGATTCTTTCGTGGCCAGTGATGCGGCGATCGAAGGGCTCCTGCAGCGCATTCGCGCGATTCCTCACGTGGAAATCATCCGCTTTGGTACGCGCACGCCTGTGACCCTCCCCTACCGTGTGACGGATCGGTTGGCCAAGATTCTCGCCAAATATCATCCTGTTTATGTGAATACTCATTTCAACTGCGCGGAAGAAATTACACCCGAAGCGGCTCAGGCTGTGGCGAACCTTGTGAACAACGGCATTCCCGTGGGAAATCAGGCGGTGATGCTGAAAGGGGTCAACGACAGTCCTGAGCGGATGATGGCTCTTTGCCGTTCGCTGCTCAAGATCCGGGCCCGACCCTACTACGTGTTCCATGCCCACAGCGTGCAGGGCACGGAGCATTTGCGGGTTTCCATTCGGCGCGGGATCGAAGTGATGAAGTCTCTGCGGGGCAATATCTCAGGCATGGGCATACCGGCTTTCATCCTCGACACGCCTTCTGGGAAAATACCCGTTCAGCACAACTATGTTCTGGGTCACGACGGGAGCGATCTTATCCTTGAAACGATTCGGGGCGAGATCTGGCGTGAACCCGACGTTTTTTAAGTTCTGTAGAAAGCTCGCAAAGGAGCTTTGTATTGGGCGCTTAGACCAGCCTCAACTCCTCCTCTGCTGAAACGAAAGACACTTATAAAAAATCCCTTACCATCGGCTCTATCCTAGCGAGATTTTGCCGATCTTCTTTTCGCGCGTAGTCGGCTATCATTAAACAACCGAAAGTTTTCCTTTTCGATTTTTTGTTGGCAACTTAGGCAAAGGAAGATGTGTGAGAGCTCTGCTTGTCACGTCCCGCGTTACTTTCACTCCTGATAATTACGATGAGCTGGTCATCGGTCTTGCAGATTGCCCGGAAATCCAAGGCCTGCTGATCCTTGATAACGAAAGTCGTGACCTGACTGTCAAAGGCCTGGCCCTGGTCGGACTTGGTGCCCTGGGTATGGGCGCGAGTATGCTTTTGAACCAGTTTGGTCGAAGCCACAAACGGCGGCTGTCTGCCTATCAAAAGCAAAACAAACCGGTATGGGTATTGAAAACGGTCAACTGCCCCGAAGCTCTGACTCTGATCAAGGACCACAACTTCGATCTCGTGGTGAATGCCCGCACGCGTTGCATCTATAAGAAAGCCTTCCTCGATGCCCCTCGTCTGGGCTGTATAAACATTCATCATGGACTCCTGCCTCTGCAACGAGGCACGAGCTGCGATATGTGGAATCTCTCAGAAGGGAAGCCCACTGGTTTTTCGATTCACCGCATGGCTTCGAAAATCGATGCCGGTGCGATTCTGCGTGCGGTTGAAGTCAGTGACGGCAGCGAGAGGAATTATAAGAATTATCTTCGCAACGCGGTCAAACGTGAGCTGGCGGAGATTCGCAGCGTATTGAGCAATCTCAAGCAGGATGAAAAGACACTGGAAGGCCAGCCTAATGTAGGGCCGGCTGAACTTAAACACCGGCGCACACCGACCTGGCGTGAAATCCGTAACATCCGCAAATCAGGACTCTCCCTATGAAAAATCAGAAGATTCTGCTCATCCACGGTAATCCTGGTGTTCCTGAAGATTTTAAGACTTTGTGCAGCCGCATGACTCTCCCCCCGGGCTATGAGTGGTTTCCTGTCGTCCTGCCCGCTGGTGAATCCAATATTCTTAACGCTTTGGATAAAGCGATCCCGGACGAAGAGGGTCTCAACGCCATCGCCTTTTCGTTTGGCTGCTATGCGCTCTTGAAGTGGGCTCAGAGTCGGGGCAGAAAGCTCAAGACGGTCATCTTTCTGAATCCCACCTTGGGAGTCGATCATCCCGTCTCAGCCCTGAAGCAGATGATTATCAATCTGCCTGTGCTTGGATCCAAAATTCTAGCGGGTGCTGCGCCTAAACTTGCCGCCGAATTCATCAGCAAGACCTTCGCACCTCAGGAAGCTCAACCGGCGGAAGCCGAACGTATGCTTCAGTACCTCTCCAAAGGCGAGATTTGGGCCAAAGCTTCGGCTTTCAAAAGCTTTCAACAAAGCAATCCATTGAGCGGTTCGTTGGCCGGCTTTATCGATCGTCTGATCGTCATTCGGGGCGGCAAAGACACGGCCGTGCCTTGGGAAAGCCAGGAAAAAATCATGAAGGACAGCGGTCTCGGAGCGAACGAGATCCTGATCCGTCCTGACGTCGGGCACTCCGTGCCGTGGAACATCGATCAAAAAGTAGTCGAAATTATGCAACGCGAGTTCGATAAGCCGGCAGGAAAAGCTGCGGCTCCCGTATCGCTTAAAGCCGGAGAGAGGAAGACATTGCGAATCGGTTACCAGCCAGGATCGACAGAAAAAAACAACGTTTTAGGCTACCTCGAATCGCACCTCCTGAACTTTCCTGATCGTGTGGCTTTGCGTTGGGTCAACACGCCTGACATTCAGAAATGGGATGGATCCCACAACAGTCCCCTGCCTCACAGCGAAATCACTTATGCTCAGTTCAACGGCATGATCAATACCGTGGCCCTCGGGCTGCGCAAACTGGGTATTGAAAAAGGTGATCGCGTTATCATCTTCCTGCCTATGAATACCCTTATGTATACAGCGATGTTCGCCGTGCAACGCCTCGGCGCTATCGCAGTCTTTCTCGATTCATGGGCACGAAGCAGCCACCTCGGTGCCAGTGCATCCTGCGCTCAACCCAAAGCCATGATCAGTCACAAAGCAGCTTTCGACCTGATTCGTGAAGTGCCTGAATTCAGCACAATGCCGCTCTGGATCATTGCCGGACCTGGCAACGACGGCAGTTTCTCGGCTCAACTTGAAAAACTTCTGGAAACGCCGGGTACGACGGAACTCGTGGCCGTTGAATCGGAAGAAACAGCGCTGATCACCTTCACCACCGGAAGCTCGGGGACTCCAAAAGGAGCCAACCGTACCCACCGTTTCCTCTGTGCCCAACACGAATCCCTGTCTCAAGTCGTTCCTTATGGTCCGACCGACAAAGACATGCCGGCCTTCCCTATCTTCTCGTTGAATAACCTCGCGAGCGGTGTGACGACGATTCTGCCCGCTATCAATCTCGCAGCACCCTCCGAGCGTGACTCGGCGGCCATGGTGAGTCAGATCCTTCATGAAAAACTTACCTGCACGACCCTTTCGCCTTCCATGTTAAACGGCGTCAGCGCCTACTGTATCGCCAACAAGATTCAGCTCGTGTCCCTCCGTCGAGTGGTGACAGGTGGGGCTCCGATCAGTCGCGATAACGTTGCTGACTTTAAACAAGTGGCTCCGCAGTCCGAAGTTTGGGTGCTTTACGGGTCGACGGAAGTGGAGCCTATGGCCCATATCGAAGCTTCGGAAATGCTCGGCATGCTGCCCGATCCGGATCCAGAGATCGTTGAAGATGGTGTGAACGTCGGGCACGTCAGCGACGATCTCCGCTATAAATTCATCAAGATCGTTCGCGAGAACATCGACCTTAAGAAGACTTCCTGGAAGGAACTTGAAGTTCCGACCGGCGAAGTGGGCGAGTTTATCGTGACCGGCGACCACGTCTGCCGCGATTACTACAACAACCCTGAAGCATTCTTCAAATCGAAGATCCAGGATGATGAGGGGAACGTCTGGCACCGAACCGGCGACCTCGCGCGTCGTGACAGCAAGGGCTATCTCTGGGTTGTCGGTCGTATCCATAACGTCATCGAACGTGGCGATACCTACTGCTTCCCCGTCAGTGCCGAAGTCATTCTGAAGCGTATTGCTCAAGTCAAATACGGAGCATTCTTAGGTATGCCCGACAAAGTCTTGGGATCCAAGACGGCTGTCGCTGTTGAGCTCAATGCGGGGGAAGTTGGGAACGCCTCTCTTTCGAAGGAGATCATCCGTCTCTTCAAAAAGAATAAGATCCCGGTCGATTGTATCTTCATCGTCGATAAGATTCCCATGGATCCCCGTCACCATAGCAAAGTGGAATACGATCAATTGCGCGACAGTTTGATTAAAGACAAAACCACCGATTTACTTGCAGGATAAATGATGGCCAAGTTATTGCAAAATTGGTGGACCTTCGTCAGGGAGCGCTTTCCTTTGGGATCCCATATCCCTATGGTTGGGCTCTTTTGTCTCGGGAACGTCGCACTCACGGAGAATTTGACCGCGAAGACTGGGCTTTTTACGTCGTCTATCTTCATCATCACCTTTCTCTTCTTCTTTCGCCTGCGTTGCTTTGATGAAATCAAAGACTACCAAGTGGATTTGAAGGTGAATCCGACAAGGCCTCTCGCCCGGGGTGTCCTGACCGTTTTTCAGGTTAGGATCATGATCGTTTGCATTCTATTCATTGAACTGGCTTTGGCGTCACGCATGGGGACAGGTCCACTGGTTTTGCACATGGTGGCGATGGCCTATAGTCTACTCATGCGGGTAGAATTCTTTATTGGGAAGTGGCTGAGTCGTCACCTGACGACCTATGCTGTGACGCATACCTTCGTTTCCATGCTGCTAGGTCTTTCGATTGCGGGTCAAGCGACGGGCGTGGTGAATGAGGACATGCTGAAGGCGGTGATTTGGGCTGCTCCTATCAACTGGGCGCTTTTCAACCTCTTTGAATTTGCCCGCAAGACCTTTGCCCCCGAAGAAGAACGGCCGAATGTGGAGAGCTACTCGCTCAACTTTGGAGTGTTGGGGGCCGTTGTACTGAGTCTCAGTCAGGTCGCACTAGCCCTCGCTGTCCTCTGGTACATAGGTCTTGCAGGTCTTGAAGGGTTCGAGATCCAGGCGGCCTGCGCGCTGATTCCCCTGCTGGCTGGGGTATATCTCGTGATCAGCAAATCCAAAACTTCGGGGCAAGTCTTTCGAACTGTCACGGGAGCCTATCTGCTGCTCTTTTATTCGATACTGACCTATCAGGGTATGTTTCTCTAATCGCAAACTCACGCATCTTTAGACAGGGATATATAGCATGCTCGTTCGGAAGAATTCGACTAAGAACTTTGCAAAGAAAGAGGCTGGGGGTAAAGGTTATAATCTTTATCTGATGTCGAGTATCGGTGTTCAGGTGCCTGATTGGACCGTGTTGGGTCGTTCGGTCTACGAGACCTTCGTTCGCGATGCTAATCTGGAAGGGCCGATCGAGGCTCAATTGAAACTTTTTGTCGATGGCACGCTGGCCGCCGATGTGGTTTCCAAGAATATCGAAGAACTTATCGTCAATGCCCCCATGTCAGCCAGCGTGAAAGCTTTAGCCGAGGAAGCTTACGCATTGGTTTCCAAAGGCGGGCTGATTTCCGTGCGTTCGTCGGCAACCGATGAAGATGGTGCGGGCCACTCCTTTGCGGGCCAGCTCTCGAGCTATCTCTATGTGGGCAGCGCCGCAGACGCTTTGAAGTATCTACGCCTCTGTTGGGCATCTGGATTTTCCGATCGTTGTCTTTTCTATCGGAAGGAAAACGGCCTGGCCCTGACCGGGATCAGTGTCGCGGTCGTATTTCAGTGGATGGTTGATCCGGAGCAGTCCGGTGTTCTTTTCACCTGCGATCCCATGAGCAATGATCTCTCGCAATACGTTGTGAGTGCGGTCCATGGTGTTGGCGAAGGATTGGTCTCGGGTGCCCTCGATGCAGATACTTACTGGGTCAGTCGCGATACGGGCGCCCTTACACATTCTGAAATCGTTGAGAAGAAGGAAGCTTTTCGTCGCTCCGGCTCCGGTCATTGCGATAAGGTCGATCTTCCTGAAGCCGAGTGGAACAAACCGGCTCTCAATGCCGAGCAACTTAAGACTCTTCATGACGTCGGCATCAAGCTGCAGAAGTACTACGGCACGCCGCAAGACGTGGAATGGGCGGTATTGAAGGGCCAAACCTACATTTTGCAGACTCGTCCCGTCACGACTTTGGAACGAAACCTTACGGGTTTCCCCAACCTCTGGGACAACTCCAATATCGTCGAAAGTTACGGCGGTCTTACTTCGCCCCTATCGTTTACATTTGCACTCGTGAACTATAAACGAGTCTATATTCAGTTCTGCGAAATTCTCGGTCTTTCCCGTGAAGTGGTAAAAGACATGGAACCCTATCTGGGGAACATGCTGGGTTGCATGAACGGTCGCGTTTACTACAACCTCTACAACTGGTACAAACTGGTTGGCGTCCTTCCCGGTTTCAGCAAGAACCGTCAGTTCATGGAAACGATGATGGGAGTGGGCGAAGAGCTTTCTCCTGAAATCATTGAGCGAATCAAGCCGCACCCTTCCTGGGATACCTGGAAAGGAAAATTGCGAAAGTTCCGTACGGGACTCAGCTTTGTCTATTATCACTTCGCGATCCAGGGCATCGTTGACAAGTTTCTTTTCGAATTCAAACGCGACTATGACCAGTTCCGCGCGCACGATTTCTCTCGTATGTCGAGTGATGACCTCTTTGCTCACTACCTCGATATGGACAACAATATGCTCGGCAAATGGAAAGCGCCGATCATCAACGATTTCCTCTGTATGGTCCACTTCGGGATTCTGAAGGGGCTCACAGGCAAATGGCTGAACGTTCTCGGCAGCAGTATTCAGAACGATCTCCTCGCTGGTGAAGGCAACCTTGAAAGCGCTGAGCCAACCAAAGAGTTGATTCGTATGGCTGGCGAAGTTGTGAAGGTACCCGCTTTGAAAACCCTGATGGAAAACCATCCGGTTGATTCGCTGCTTGAAGCTCTCAATCAAAGTCCGCACCAGGAATTCTACCAAAGAGTTCTGAAGTACATCGATCGCTTCGGCTTCCGTTGTATGAGTGAGATGAAACTGGAAGAGATCGACCTCAACACGGATCCAAGCTTTCTCTTCATGTGCCTGAAGAACTACCTGCGATCGGGCACAACCGATCTTGCAGTCTATGAAGAACGTGAGCACGCGATGCGTGACAAGGCAGAGGTTGCGGTTCGAAAGGAACTCAGCGGCTTTAGAAAAATTATTTACTTCTGGTCTCTCAAACATGCCCGTAAGGCTGTGAAGAACCGCGAAAACACCCGCTTCTCACGAACGCGTGCCTACGGCGTTGCGCGCTCGATTTTCCGGGCGATGGGAGCAGACCTGGCCAGCAAGGGAGTCCTCGAGACCGGCGAAGACATCTGGTACCTGAACATGGAAGAAGTTTGGGGTATTCATCAGGGAACCTTGGCTGCATACGATCTCAAGGCGTTCGTGGCCATTCGCAAAGTCGAGTACGCTCGTTTTGAAGGCGAGGATCCTAAGGTCCGCTTCCAGACCCGCGGCGCAGTCTATTGGCAGAATGAATTTCTGGCTGTTCCTGAGATGGCGGATGTCGAAGAAGGTGCTGATTATCACCTGAAAGGTCTGCCCTGCTGCCCGGGAATCATCGAAGGTATCGTGAAGGTCGTGAATTCTCCAAAAGACGACTTGAGCCTCAATGGTGAGATCCTGGTCACGGCGCGAACCGATCCAGGTTGGGTCCCACTTTACCCAAGTATCTCCGGTCTTCTCGTTGAGCGCGGGAGCTTACTCTCTCACTCGGCCATCGTTGCCCGAGAGATGGGTCTGCCAACCATCGTTGGAATCAAGGGCCTGACGAATACTTTGAAAACGGGTATGAAGATTCGACTTGATGGTGGCAAGGGAACTGTGACCATCCTGGAAGAGGCTGCTGAATCTGAGATCAAAGCGTCTTAATATTATGTGAACGAAAGACGTCCGCTCTTTGCGGGCGTCTTTTTTAGGTCCAGAACTTCATTCAACTGTCAAAATATTTGACCGGCAAGAAACATGTAAAGTCATGAAATATAAGGAAAAATAGTTTGTTGCAGCCTTGCGCAAGCGGCATGAGGGCTAATCCTTTTTGCTGAGGTACCTATGCGCGTTGAGCTGTCTATTCACTCTCTGTCCATTGGCCTGCTATCCTTTGCCGCCCCTTTACATGCTAAAGATAAGTCTGCTTCTGATCACCTGCTGAATGGCATTGGGTGATGGATCATTTCAGTGAAGCCTTGCACTTAACGAAACGAGAAGGCCGCTCCTTTGGGGGCGCGGCCTCTTCTCGTTTTAGCGACGATTAAGAGCGGTGCCGGAGGGCGTCACCCACGGGTATGCGAACTCGTTTGTAGGAGGCGACAAAGGTCGCGAGAAGAGTTGCGCCCAGGCCAAAGCCACAGGCGACGAAGGCGCTGACCCATTGCAGTTCGATCTTTACATGGAACTGGCGGGTAAGGCCCGGCGCCGGGGGCATGAGGATACCGCCCGGTATCACGATGACGTTTAAGAGATAGGCGACTAAGACTCCGACCACCGATCCGATGACGCCGATCAAAAGTCCTTCCCACATGAGGAGTCCGGTAATTTCCCAGGCCGATTCCCCGTTGGCTCTCAGGTTGCCGATCTCGGCCGTGCGTTCGACAACGCTAAAGGCAAAGGAGTTTGTAATGCCCAGAGTCACAATGAACACAATGATGAGTTGAATAACAGCGAACTGCTGGCCAAGCCAATCCACAGCGTTCTGATAGTAAACTTTGTCGAGAATCTCAAAAGGCGTTGCATCAAGCTGCGGATACTTGCCCTTCACGGTCTTGGCGAACTGCGGCCACATCTCATCGGATTTGAGACCGATCGCGATCGATTCGACTTTGTCGGTATCCATGAGTTCACTCGCCACCTTGCGCTGGATGCGGAAAGTTGAATCGTCGATTTCCTTCATGCCAGTGTGATAAACCCCGACGACTGTGACATCGACGGCATTCGCTCGACCGGCAACAGTCTGCGCGATGAGTGTGAGAGAATCACCTGGTTTCACTTTCAAAGCCCGTGCCATGCCCACACCCAGTATGATGCCGTCGGCTTGGTTGCGGAGGGTTTCCCCTTGAACAATATTGATCGTCCAGAAGAAGTCGGCTTCCTCATCGCCATCGACCCCAGTACCCTTTGCAGCCACGTTAAGAGCCCCGTTGGTGACAACCGAGTAGAAATCGATGCGGGGGAAGACATGGGAGACTTCCGGAATGGCTTTGAGCTCGGCCTTGATTTTATCGGGTTCCGATATCCAGTGTTTCCAGGGGCGCTCGTAGACCTCGTTCATATATCCTTCAGTATTGAGCTGGCCATGACCGGTCTTGGCATGAATCGTATTGTCTTTGTACTGATTCATGATGCCTGTGTTGAAGCCTTTGAAAAGGAACAAGGCACCAGAACCCATGGCTACGGTAAGCAAGAGAGTCAAGGTGCGGCGGAAGTGACGAAATAGGTTGCGAAACGCCAGAATGAAAAGAATCATACGCCAGCTCCTTTGCCGTTTTGCATGGTTCCATCCATGATGTGAACGATACGACTCGCATAGGACTGGGCTAGCGGATCGTGAGACGACATGATCACACTCACGCCCTGGGTTCGAAGCGATTGCAGAACTTCAAGAATGTCTCGTGAAGTTTTTGAATCGAGACTGGCTGTTGGTTCGTCCGCGATGATGACCGCCGGGTGTTTAGCCAAAGCACGTGCGATAGCCACGCGTTGTCTTTGACCGCCACTCATTTCCGGTGGTCGCTTGTTGGCTTGAGCGCTGATACCGACCGCATCAAGGGCCGCAGCCACCCTTTTGTTGCGTTCGCCAGTGGAAAGCCCCTGGCGGGTAAGAAAGTATTCCACGTTTTCCGCAGCAGTCAAAACTTCGAAGAGAAGAAAAGACTGAAAGATAAAACCGATCTTGTAACGGCGGATATGGTTTTTTTCTTTCTCAGAGAGCTTGGAAAAGGCCTGACCCTCAAACATGATCTCGCCGCTTTGAACCGGTTCAATCAAGCCCAGAAGGTTGAGCAAAGTCGATTTACCTGACCCTGACGGGCCCATAATCAAAAGTTGTTCGCCGGCTTCGACTTTGAGTTCAACGTCTTTCAAAGCTTCGACAGTCTGCTTGTCGAGCTGATAGGAGAAGTTGAGTGATGTGCATTCATATAGACTTTTCAAGGCACTTGCTCCGCTAATTGTCGCTTCGTGTCAAAGCTTCGTTTTCAGCCTTTAAACCGATAGACGAAGGTGTTGTACATCTGCACTTTTTCTGCATCAATCTCTTTGCGATAAGTTTCTGTCACGTCTTCATAACCGGTTAGGATCGTGCCTTCCGGGATGCGGAGGTAGCAGCGAACGATGACGACGGCGCCGGGATTAAGGTTTCTTTTGAGCCCTTGCATGTAGTTCCTTTCGTCCTCGCCAACGAAGTAGGAAGGCACATCCGACAGGGAGACAAAATCGAATTTTTCGTCGGATTTACGGCTGTATTCTAGAACGTTGTCTAGAACCAGGTTGATTTCTGGATTCTTCTTCAGTGTTTTCTTGCAGGTCAGGAAAACATTTTCCAGACCTTCGACGGGAACGCCTTCCGGGTAACGAATCTCGCCCAGAAAGCATAGCTGAAGGAAATAGTTCTCGCGTGCGAGGCCGTTGAAAAAGAGGCGACGGAAGGCGAGACGATAGAAATCATAGTAGCTGCCTGAAACGTTCTTCTTGACGAAATGTCCCCGGTAAAGGCAGGCGTTGAAGAAGGCCGCGTTGCCCAGAAGCAGGACGACCAGGCGTGGAATAAGTTTCCACAGATTATCCGCCAGCTTTGACTTCATGAAGGCATCTTGCTCAGCCTGAGTCTTAAACTCAAACATCTTGTCGTAATTGCCGCCGATGAAGCGACGAAGGATTTTGGGAATGCCGATGATGGTGCGTTCCCATTTGCCTTTGTAGATCAGGCCTTCGTAGTCATGCTTGGTGAAGAGTTCGACGAAGTAGCGGCGGCACTCTGCGCTGAGTGTCAGGGATTCAAAAATGGCTTTACGCTTCTTACGGTTTTCTGTGGTTTTAAAGGGCGGGAATCCCCAGAAAAGCAAAAATCCATCAAAATCACACTCAAAAATGATTCTCTGACGCAACTCAGCGAGATAGAGCTGTTGCGGAGCCAGGTCGAGAGCGACGATCTTTTTAGGTCCCGCAGCGAGCAAGGGCAGAAAGCGTCCTCCACTCCCGCAGATCGAGAGTATGCTTTTCGGTTGGATCGTCCGGCACATTTCCAATTCAAGACGCGTGTCTTCGTTGGCCAAAGAATAGTTCAGGTCGTTGAAGTAATTAGCGGACATTTTGTTTCCTTTTTTCTATCGCTATCAATGCGTATTGACGACAAAATTCAATTTCCTGATCGGTGATTATACCATTAGGGCTGCGGATTTGTGCCAGGCGCGCTCCATGTTTCCTTGCGATTTTGTAGATTTCCTTGACCTTGCGGTAGTTGATGTTCCGCGAGAGGGTAAAGGACTCGTAGCGCCCTTCCAAAGCCAGCAGGGCTGTCTCGGCGAGGCAGGCGTACACCGTGGAGTGCTCGAGGCCAAGGTCACAACTTACTTTCACATTGTCGCCAGGCAGCTCAATCTCACCGCTTTCGATGACCAGGACGTCAGGCCGCTTCATGGAATCTTCGGCTGAGAAGGTGAGGGGACGTGAGACGTCGCAGATCACGCAACCCGGCTTGACGTTGTCGAGGTTGAAGGCTCCCCCTTCGGTCGCACTGGTCGAGACGACGATGAGGTCGCACTGATCCGCGAAACGTTCGGGTTGAGTTGTGATATGGATTTTGCACTCAGGATACATGGCCTGCAGTTCGGCTTTGTAGGCCATCAAACGGGGGACATTGATCGCGGCAATGACGATCGTGCTGAAGCTTGCGCTAATAACGCTCGTGCATGCTTTGCCGATACTGCCCGTGGCGCCGATGATCATGACCGTTCCATCGACACGGATCTTGCTATCACCCAGAGGCTTTAAAAAACCCATTTTGCGACAGGCGTCCTTAGCGGCCCAGAGGGTCGCTGCGGCCGAAAGCGAGTTGCCCGTAGTAACGGGCAGGCAGGCGCGAGCTGCCACGGTTACGCCTCCATCACCGACAATTTTGGTGAAAGCTCCCAGGCCCATGATCTTGGCGCCTTTGCTTTTCGCATCATCACCGATAGCGAGAAGTTTTTGGTAAATGTCTTCCGGTTTGGCTTCCATCATTTCACGTGGTGTCGCAAAGAGTGAATAGATGAGGCCATGAGCGTAGACGCCATTGGACTCGCTGCGCACACCAGTAATGTTGCCATAGAGGAAGCCGGGGCCCATTGCGACATGATGTTCAAACCGCTTGCGCATGGGTGCTGGCAGTTTCATCAGCGGTTTGAGCAAAGGATGGCGAAAGAGATCGCGCTGGGAGAGTGGATGGATGATAAATGCGTACTTACGCGGAATCTCGGCAGCGGTCTCGTCCAGTTGGTAGAGATTGGCATCGAATTCCGCCTCGTTGAAATACTCGACGATATCTTCCTGACTCAAGGCATTGTCCTGGCCACGACTGAAGGCAATCAAGGCTTCCATGATGGAATAAGAGAGTGCATTGTCGGTTCCTTCGAGTATGGGCCTTGGAAAGAAGGCATTCTGAACCCCCGCTTTCCGGAGGTTTTTTTCCAGGACGGGTGTGATTGTGTCCAAAAGCAGGGTCTTGCCTTTGAAGAGTTTGAGGTCGAAGTTTTCGAGAATACGGGTCGGAACGACGATGATATCCGATTCCTTGATTTGTTTGGCAAACCAGGATGCGAAAATCTTATCTTTGAGGCTGTCTTTCGATTGTTCGCGCAACTTGGTGGTCTCAAGTTTCTTCGCCATCATCACCGTATATTTTTCGAGTTCGGCAAACTTCTTGAAGGCGATGGGTAAACGCAGATAGATCCAGGGATCGAGATAACGCACGGATAGGGCCTGGACCTCGAGGGATTTTGCCAGGTCGATCATCGTTAAGGCATTGAAGAAGAGGAGGTTGGCGTTGCTGCAATTGAAATGACCCATCTCAATGCCCTTGCGCGCCGACCAGTCCATATAAATCGATCGAAGGTTGTGACCGAAGAAAACCGGAGTTTTCGTCACAATGGCCTCAATACGACCGAACAGATGATGTTGGATGGATTTCTTGCGTATGTTTATCCGCGGGGGCAGATAATTCACACAGATGGCATCACATTCCCCGTCATAACTCTTCAATATGGACTCAAAGAGATCCGTATCAAAGTCGACGCCAAGGGACGTGATCCGAACCTGGCCGTCGCCGAAGCGAATGATCTCGCTGCTGCTATTACGTGATGAGCCTAAGGATAAGCATACAATATGTTTCATTTCTTCTTATCCTTCGCAAAGAAATGTAGATCCGCATAATGCATCATTTTGTCCGAGAAGTGAGCATAACTCGGATAGCGGAAGCCTGGGAGTTCCTTCTCCAGATTCTTGGAGCTGAAAGTCCAGCGGGCATTCATATATTCAACTGACCGAGGTGGGATCTGCACCGCTTTGAGAATGGCGGAATGCATCAGAAACCGAGGCAATGGAATCGGGTTCATGTGAATATCATAGTGCGCAAGCATCGCCTGAAGTGCGCGACGAACCGAAACACCCCGGCCTCCGCCCGTGACGTGAAAAGTGGTTAGCCCTTTACGCTTTTCAACTTTTTCCAGGAGGCTCGTGATCACTGTGGAAGCGACATTGACAGGAATCAAGTAGAGCCTTGTGCTTTCGTTATAAGGCAAGGGCAGAAATTTGACCTTCCCGAGCGGGTTCTTCACCAGCTTCAGAGATCGGATCATGCGTTGCATATAATAGGGTCCATCGATCTTTATGATCCTGCCATCGAGGGACGAGCCAACCACGATCCCCAGGCGATAAACGCTGCGGGACTCGATATCAACCGCTGTTCGGACCATGTTTTCGGCCGCATACTTGGTCGATGCATAGTGATCGGGAAAGCGCTGGCCGACGTCAAAGGCATTCTCATCGAAATTTCGGGTCGAGTCACCGGCAATGGCGATCGTACTGATTTGTGCAAAGTGAGGCTTATTTTTGACAAGTCGCGTCAGGTGAAGCAGGTTTGAAGTCCCGATCACATTATGCCGGTACATATCTTCATGACTGGCGTTCAGATCGTAGAGGGCAGCCGCATGAATGATGACATCAATATCCTGAAGCTGATCGATCAATTCCTGGCGAAAGATCGAGGTCTCATCGCTGATGTCAGCCGTGATCCATTGGATCTTCTTGGAGGTCGAATCGCGGCTTTGACGGCTCATCGCGTAAATCATCACATCTTGTTGGCCAAGCGCTTCCAGCAGGTATTCACCGAGAAAGCCGCTGGCACCTGTCAGGAGAATTTTTTTCATGATTTTTCTCCTTCACCAGAATAATCCGAGAGATTGATCGCTTTTACCGTCTCGCCAAAGACGGTCAGCGCCTTGGGGCGAATCGATACATCAAAAGTCGATGATTTGGCGAGTTGCTCCCCATCGCCCATGAAGTTCAATTCCTTCCCATCTGCAGATTCAAGTTTAATCTTGGTCGTCTCGAAGGATAGGATGAACGGATCGTTCTCGGGGTTGATCCCGCGACGGACCCGTATGATCGAAGTGATGAAATCAGCCGGTTTCTGGTGCAAAAATATGGTGACATTGAATGTTCCATCATCGTGCTTGGTCGTCGGGGCCACGGGGAAGTTCGCGGCGATCATGGGCTGATTATTGATCATGAGCAAAGGGGTGCGAATCACGCTCTGGAACTGATCGCATTCAACCTTGATATTGAAGTACTCGAATTTTTTGGAAAGTATGGTTGAGACGAGGATTGCCCCGTAGGTTTCCTGCTTCGCGATCGACATGAGTTTGCGGAAGCCCGGGACGGTTTTGCGGTATCGGTTGACGTTCGCGGCGATATCCGCGATGAATCCGATGCCACCGTTGGTTGCCATAAGCGTTCCGTTGATGTCTATCAAATCGATGGGAGTGGGTGTGCCTTCGCGGACGGCTGAAATTATCTCGTGGACACGCATGTTGCTCACACCAAGAGATCGGGCAAAGTCATTGGCGGTTCCTGCTGGAACAACCAGAAAGCTGATCTTCTTGTCTGCGAGTTTTTGAATAAGGCCGTGGATCGTTCCGTCGCCACCGACAGATATGATGATGTCGATCTTGTCGCGGGTCGCGCGATCAATTTCCTGCATAAACTCGGCGTGGCTTCGGGGCGTAATAAACTCAAGATCGCTTCGGAAGAGGCGTTGCCGAATCAATTTCTTCCAATCGCGCTCGGCACCTTGGGAGGCATGCTCGTTTAAGAAGACACGGATCTTTTGCACGGTGTTTCCATTCATCAAAAAGTCATAGTATATATCGGAAGGGGCTGGGGCGACCTGAGAATGAGGTCTGGCGGCAAGGGCGTGGGTAAGAATTGAGGGGAGGACGTTCGTCTCTCTTTAAATTCTGTATTTTCAAAAATTACATCTGAAATAACAACAGTCTTAATCACTTACCTTAAAATACTCGAATCCCTAATCAAAGTCAGAAAAATTTATCGTGATTAATTGGAGCTCAAGTTGCCTTGATAAAAATTTTTCGTTCTGTCTCTTTTTGTAAAGCTGATGAGGGTCACCAGGAATCCCGGGTGACCCTCACTTTCGATTTCAGTTCCTTCAGAGCGAGCTTGTCGACTTATCGCAATAGCTTTTGGGCAATCAGGGCGACTGCAAGTACAGAAGCTGAAAAAGGCAAGGTCAGAGATAAAATTTTCAACGTCGACCTCCTGTCTTTCGACAGCAAACGGGTGAATGTTTCGCAGCTCATTAAGAGCGATTGATGAATTGTTAAAACGACATTGCGGTAGAAAGTCATTCCTAACCAGCCGAAAAGCTCCTGCGTTTGTTTTGAGGATTATTTGAAAAGTGCTCTGCGTTACTTTTGTTGTAGACCTGATTCATGAGTAGAGAATAAGCGTTTTAATCTTTTTTTTTCGCAATATTTTAACTTTCACGGCTCTTGACTTTAGAGCTTTCGAACTTAAATTCAACGGGTAAGAAACTCTGCCCCCTTCCCCCATTGATCCTCATAACATCCAGTCAAAATCTACAATACATGGTCATGATTCATCCGAATCATGGCCCCCCGTCATTCTTTTTGTGATTTTTCTTTATTATAATAGATTCAGAAGCTTAGAATGAATCTGTAAGAAATGACGTTCGATTAAAAGGACAGACTTTTTTATAAAGAACATGATAAATGCGCAAACTGCCTTTCAAAAAGCGAGAAACCGATGGAAACGTTTTGGGCCGATCTGGGCGAAAAAATGAAGGGGGCATACGAGCATGCTGAAAAAGTCAGTAAGAAAGATCTGGACATGCTTTCCAATATTCCCGCCATCATGTCATTTCTGAAGGACATGAGTCAGGAGGATCTTCTGCTCCTTCTGGATCAGGCCCGGAAAATCAAAAAAAGGAAAAATCCCAAGAACCCACCGATCAACGGTGACTTCTATAATATAAGAGCGACGCTCGAGCCCGAGGATCGGGTTAAGATCGACGAAGTTCGTCAATTCATGCTGACCCACGTGGAGCCGATCGCCACCGATTACTGGATGAAGGGCGAGTTTCCTCATCACATTATTCCCAAGATGCGTGAGCTGAATATTATCGGTCTCACCTATGAGAAGAAATATGGTGGCCAGGAGCGGTCCAATATGCTGGAGGGCATGATAGGCGAAGAGATTGCGCGGGTTGATGTTTCGACTTGTACGTTCTTTGGTGTGCATAGTGGTTTGGCGTTGAACTCGATTTACCTCTGTGGATCCGAAGAGCAGAAGATGGAATTTCTTCCGCCCATGATACGGATGGAGAAGATCGGGGCGTTTGGTCTCACCGAACCGAATGTGGGTTCGGCGGCATCGATGGGGCTTGAGACGCGTTGTCGTCGGGAAGACGACAAGTGGATTATTAGCGGCGAGAAGAAGTGGATTGGGAATGCGACCTTTGCGGATTACATCATCATCTGGGCTAAGGATGAGGAGGATAATCAGGTTAAGGGTTTTATCGTTGATCGGGAGACGCCTGGTCTGACGACTGAGAAGATTGAAGATAAGATGTCGCTGAGGATTGTGCAGAACGCGATTATTCGGATGGTGGATATCGAGGTTCCCGAGAGTCGGCGTTTGCAGAATGCGAATTCGTTTCGCGATACCGCGAAGGTTTTGAAGATGACGAGGGCTGGGGTTGCCTGGCAGGCCGTGGGTTGTGCGAGGGGTGCCTACGAGTATACGCTTGCCTATACGATGGACAGAAAGCAGTTTGGGCGCTCGATAGCGAGCTTTCAGCTAACTCAGGATATGCTGGCTCAGATGTTGTCACAACTCACTGCGATGCAGTGCATGGTGGGGAGATTGAGTCAGCTTTTGGATCAGGGTGTGATGAGTGATGAGCAGGCTTCCCTAGCGAAGGTGTTTTGTACTGTGGGTTGCCGGACTATTACATCGATGTCGCGGGAGCTGATGGGCGGTAACGGGATTTTGATTTCGAATAAGGTGGCGAGGTTTCTCGGCGATGCCGAGGCGCTGTATAGTTATGAGGGGACTAAGCAGATTAATAGTTTGGTGGTAGGGCGTGCGATTACTGGGGTTAGTGCGTTCGTGTAATAATGCTTCTATGTGGAGCCAGTTCTTTGGCGAAGGGCAGTGCGCCTCCAGCGGGGTTGAAGCGCACTGCCCTTCGCCAAAGAACTGGCTCCACAAACCATTAACTTTGCACAAGTTTACGAATAGTAACTGTCAAAACGGATTCGCCACACGAAGCGGACTCGCCAGAGTAAACGTCAGTTTCTCCCCAAACCCAATCTTCATCACCAGCTTCTCGCCATCAAGAGCCACGATCGCCTCCGGCGACTGATTCTCAATCCAGAACTTTTCCTTCTCAGTGTCACAGAACCCCTGACTCAACAACAGGCCCTCTTCACTCTTCTGATAAAGCTCTCGAACCAAAAACTGAAAGTGCCTATCCGCAGGACCCATAAAAGTCCCCCCAGCCGCTCCAATAGCCGCTGTACTCCCCGTCGCGGTCGCGACCCAAACCCCACTGGACTTATGGGTCTCCACCCGATCGCGAAAGCTGATCTTATATCGAGTCGTCGCAGCAGGCGTGGCCGCCGCAAACAGAAAATCATTCAGCGCTGCGATATTCGATGTTTCAATAGTCCCATCGCGGCGATGCACATTTGCCTTAAACCGATGCCTATCGGTAAACCGTAGCTGATTCGACTGAAACGCCTCAATAATCCCGGGAATATGCGCATGATCCCCTGCGCAAAGAAACCCCACACTCGCCGACGAGGAACGAATCCCGATCAGCGGCGTGTTGTCGGTGATATAATAACTCGAAGTAATCAGAGTGCCGTCGCCGCCCAAGGCGATAACACAATCAAACTTCTGATCGGGCTTCGCCTCGCCCGCCTGCACTTCGCAGAAGTTGATCCCATGAGTCGTCAACGACGTCCTCAGCACTTCCAGGCTATAGCAATGCTCCTCGTGCGCCTTCTCCAGGAAATGACGATAGCTGTCGTCCACCGGAGCCTTGACCTTATAGTTGGCCTCCAACGTTTGATGCTGCTCGAGATTTGTAGGCTTACGGACGATCAATGCTCTTGTCATGCGAAAAGGCTCCAAAAAAAGGAAACTCTGCGTATTCATGATAAGTTCAAGAATAGCAGAGTTCCTGGGACCTAATGGGTGGCGAATTTATTCGCCATCATCTACGGGTGCGCTGCCGCCACTCGACTTGTTGCCGTGAAGCGTCTTATCGTAGGCTAGGAATTCAGGGTTTTTATAGATTTTGCCTTCGCGGTCATAACGCTTCGCGATCTCTTCGCCAATCGTGTTGTACAGCGAGTAGCCTTCCATATACTTGCTGGATTCAACCAACTCATCGCGTTTCTCAGGCGTGAGGTTCTTCAGATCAGCCTCTTGTCGTGATTTGAGACGTACGATGTACTTGACGCCTGAGATGTCCAGAGCATCAGCATGGAGCTGGCCCGGAGTCTTGAGAGTCGCAACCGCCTTGAGAGCCTCTTTGTCTGGGCCAATACCCGGAATAAAGCGAGCGCCCACTGCAAAAGGACCCGTTGTCTTCCAGCTAAGGCCGAGAGCCGCCGAGTCGTCTTTGCCAGCTTTAAGGTCGGCGACGATCGTCTTCAGTTTTTCTGTCATCAACTGAGGACGGCGTTCTTTTGCGATAAGTTTTTCAGCTATGCCGCGTTTGGCTTCTTCGAAGGTGGTCGCCTTAGCTTCTTGAACCGTATCCACTCGGATGATGTGGTAGCCGAATGGGGATTCTACCGGATTGCTGATTTGACCAGCTTTCATGGCAAAAGCTACGTCTGCAAACTCTTTAACCATCTGTTCTTTCTTAAAGAATCCAAGATCACCGCCTTTGGCCTTGCCGCTGGCTTCATCCGTGTACTTCGAAGCGAGGGCCGCAAAGTCCGCGCCGGGTTTCTTCACTTCGCCAGCAATTTTGGTCGCGAGGGCCTTAGCATCTTCTTTGCTGCGGGCTGCGCCTTCAGCGGAAGCACTGCGGGATCCTTTGAACGAGATTAGAATGTGACGGGCTTTGACCTGAGCTTCTTTGTTAAACTCAGTTTTGTTTTGATCGTAATACTCTTGAGCCTTCTTCGCGTCCGCGCCAGCAAGGAACTTGTCAACATCAGCAGGGGCGATGGTTACAGGGAAGCTGTTCGGGTCGAGGCGAAGGTACTCAACGTCGATTTTGGACTCGTCGAGGAGATAGTTCAGCTCAGCAATTTTGCTAGAGGCTCTGGAAGTTTCGGCGATGAACGAACGGAACTTTTGGTTCACGATGTCGCGGCGAAGGTCTTCCGTAAAACTAGCCTCAGTATGGCCGTTATTACGCAAATACATTTCGAAGAGTTTGGGGTCAAACTTGCCGTTTTCGCCGTTGAAGTACTTGCCATCGATGATGACCTTGGTGACTTCGTCTTCGGTGGCGGCTATACCATTTTTGTTCGCTTCTTTGTAGATGGCCAGTTTCTGTACCAAGCCATTGAGTACTTGGGGGGCAACGCCTAGAGCGACAGCATCAAATTTGTCTTTGTACTGTTTCTCAAGCTGGCTGCTGTACTGAATGTAAGAACGACGGAATTCGAGCGATCCGATCTTCTCTCCGTCAACTTTGGCCGCAGTCCCACTGGGCAGCATAAATCCGCTTTCGCCACCATTTCTGGGACTACACACACCGAAAAACGCCATCGTGATGATAACCGTACCAAGGATAACGTACGTGATCCAATTGTTAGCGACGCTCTTGGCGTCCAGATCCGCAGTTTTTCTCCACTTAAACATCCACTACCCCTTCAACTGGCACAAAAATATCTTATTGACATGTCGACCAAAAGTATAACGCACGAAAAGGAATGTTCTACCATATTCTCGTGGCGTCCGTTAAGTGGTGAATACACGATTTGATGAGCGTCCGTTAAGATCAGACTTTCTGAGATGGGGCAACTCGGTCCCCAGCCGGCGACAGGGCTGTTTTTTTTAAAGGCAAGGCAACTCTTCGTTTGGAGCTTAGTCAAGATCGTGGTTTAATATTAAGTTGCATATGGAAACGTCAAATGGAAACAGGAGATCGGAGATGATATTCGACTGGCTCGCAGGTATGTTCTCAAATGACTTGGCTATTGACCTGGGAACAGCAAACACTCTGGTTTACGTCAAAGGTAAAGGGATTGTCACAAACGAGCCCTCTGTTGTTGCTGTGCAGCGCGACGCACGCGGCGGCAAAAAAATTCTGGCCGTTGGTAAAGAAGCGAAAGACATGTTGGGCCGTACACCGGGTTCCATCGTAGCTGTTCGCCCTATGAAAGACGGCGTTATTGCAGATTTCGAAATCACCGAAGCCATGCTTCGTTATTTTATTGAACGCGCGCACAACCGTCGTACGATGGTCAAGCCTCGCATCATAATCTGCGTACCTTATGGTATCACCGAAGTTGAGAAGCGCGCCGTTAAAGAGTCTGCAGAATCGGCCGGAGCTCGTGAGGTCCACCTCATCGAAGAACCAATGGCTGCTGCTATCGGCGCGGGATTACCAATCTCCGAGCCAAGCGGTAACATGATCGTCGATATCGGTGGCGGAACGACTGAAGTGGCTGTGATTTCTCTCGCTGGTATCGTTTATTCGAAGTCTGTCCGCGTTGGCGGCGACAAGATGGACGAGGCTATCGTCAATTACTTGAAGCGTAAATACAACTTGCTCATCGGTGAGCGTACGGCCGAGCAGATCAAAATTGCTATCGGCACAGCTTATCCTGATGACGACATTCAGACTATGCACGTCAAAGGTCGCGACCTTGTGGCTGGTATTCCGAAGACGATCGAAATCGCCTCGGAAGAAATCCGCGAAGCGATCGCAGAGCCGATCAACACGATCGTCGAGACTGTGCGTATCGCCCTTGAAAAAACTCCTCCGGAACTTGCAGCGGATATCGTCGACAAAGGTATCGTTCTTGCCGGCGGCGGCGCTTTGGTTCGCAACCTCGATATTCTTCTTCGCGAAGAAACCGGTTTGCCCATCATGATTGCTGAAGATCCATTGACGGCTGTAGTGTTGGGTAGTGGTAAAGCTCTCGATCAAATCGATATTCTCAGCAACGTAGCTATTCGCTAAGAAGACTGTTGGCCTCGTGATTTAGGTCTCGGGGTTCCCTCTCTTTACTTCCTGCTTCCTGTGATCACAGGCTTTTATTTTCGTTCAATTTGATCCCATGCTATGTTTGTTGAAAGGAGGATTTACCTGTTTAGGTGAGTCCTCGGATCAAATAAAGAATTCCACTGGCATAAGGCGAACTGCGTATGGCTCGTAGCAAGGCAAAGATATTCTGGAGAGTGATTCTCGTTGCTTCCTTGCTGTCACCTTTTGTCTTCCTGTCCTCGACCCTTCATCCCTGGGTCAGTTCTTCGCACGGCACTCTATTCTTTCAAGAAATCCTCTATCCTTTCGAATATGTCTGGGACTCCAGTACACGTTTGATTTCGGGCGTTTGGAATCATTACATCGATCTCACACGCGTTTCGGAAACGAATACCCGTCTGGTCAAAGAAATTTCTGTACTCAAGAGCCAACAGCTTGATTACGAAGAGAAACAGAACGAGATTCAGCGTTTGCGTTCACTCTTCGGTTTTGCTGACCACTTTAAGGGCACGCATATCGTGGCTGAGATGGTGGGTTCGCAGGCTTATCCCAGTTTTAAAACGATGCGGATCAGCAAAGGCAAATCCGATGGTGTCCAGGTTGGAATGCCAGTCGTGACCGCCGAAGGTGTTGTTGGCCGCGTGATTCGCTCCGGATTGAAATTCGCGGATGTCCATCTTCTCATCGATACCAACTTCAACATCGATATTTTGCTGCAAAGAACCCGTATTCGCGGTGTGCTGAAAGGTGCGGACAACGATGCCGTGATCAAGCTCAATCGCCGGGTTGAAGTGCGGATTGGCGACACTCTCGTGACATCGGGTATTATCGGCGGTTTCAGCAAGGGTCTGCCGATCGGTAAAGTGATTCGTATTGCCTATGAATCCGACAATATTTCCCAAACGATCACCGTCGAGCCCTGGGTCAATTTTGATCGCATCGAAGAAGTCATCGTCCTCGAAAACCATGATAAAGAACTGCAGAAGATCATGGAAACAGCAGGCGAAGACTGGCTCAACAAGCCCTTTAGCGACAACGAACAGGCGGGTGGATAATCCATGGATAGCCTACTCAGACGCGACGGATGGTGGACCTGGAAAGAAGCTCTTAGAGGATGGCGCCCTCGTCCTAACACGGGTGCCTTGCCCAAAGACATCGCCTTCGTGCTCGTCATCGTCTTTTTCCAAACGACAGTTCTCCCTACAATCTTTGGTTCAGGGGGTGTTTTTGATCTGATAACGCCTTGGATCGTCGTGAGCGCGGTTCGTCAAAGACCGACCCAGGCCACCATACTCGCGATGGTCGCGGCTTTTACCCTCGAAACCAAACTTGCCGTTCCACGTGGCATTTACCTTTGCGCCTACTGGATCATGATCAATATCTTCTTTCAAATCCGTCCGGCTCTGTCCTGGCGATATCGTACGCCCTGGATCGTGTCCTACGTATTGTCCGCGCTTTGGATCGTGCTCTTCGAAACCTTTGTTTTAAGCTTTTTGCACGACACTTGGACCTTCAGCCCAAGCTTCATCGTTCAACAGGCCCTGAAGGTCTTCGTCGCGACAATGTTCGGCATGGTCCTCTCCCGTGAGTGGATGCGCATCGATGCAGAGGAGCCAGTACCCCAATGACCCGTATTCATAAACAAGAGAGTTTGCTCGTTGAATCCCGATTTATGTGGGCCAGTATCGTCCTGCTCGTCGCGATTTCGGGCTTGCTCCTGCGCCTCTGGTATATTCAGATTTATAAAGGCGATTACTATCGTGAGGTTTCCGAGCGCAACCGCGTGCGGAAGATTGAAATTCCCGCTCCGCGCGGAATCATTTTCGATCGCAACGGGGAAGTCGTCTTGGGCAACCGCCCGTTCTACGACCTGGTTTACATTCCGCAGTATGTTGCAGATAAAGATACGACCTTCAAGATCATCTCGCGCCTTTTGCACGTTCCCGTCACCCGCTTCGAAGCGCGATTGGAAATGGCGCAAAGCCAACCAAAGTTTCTGCCGGTCGCCTTAAAACGCGATCTTTCCCAGCACGAAGTTTCGATCATTGAAGCGAACAAGATTTTTCTACCCGGTATCGAAGTTCGCGTCGCCCCGCGTCGTGATTATGGCCCTGAAGTGCCTCCGCACCTTCTCGGTTATCTGAAGGAGATCGATCCGGAGGCCCTCGACACCCTCAACGTCACCAGCCAGGAAAACCCCTATCTCCTCGGCGACCTTGTCGGGAAGCAGGGGATTGAATTGCGTTGGGAGAAATATCTTCGCGGCCAGCGCGGCTATCGACTGATCCAGGTCGATGCCTTCGGTCGTCAGAGTCAGGGTTTGGAAGAGACGGGTTTTTCCCTTCCAAACGTTCCTTCCAAGCCCGGTGCTGACCTCGAACTGACGATCGATTACGAGCTCCAAAAAGCCACGAAAGCCGCCTTTGCCGGTAAGAATGGTGCGGTAGTCGTCCTCAATCCTCAAACCGGTGAAGTCCTCGCGGCTGTTAGTGAGCCCGGTTTTGACCCCAAGATGATGCAGCAGGGCGTATCGCCCGAAGACTGGCGCGAACTCATCGAGAACCCATTTAAGCCTTTGCTCGATAAAACCAGCGGCGGCGAATTTCCTCCCGGTTCGGTTTATAAAAGCGTCGTGGCGATGGCCGGCCTTGAAGAGCATGTCATCGACGAAAATCGCACGGTGTACTGCCCAGGCTTTTATACCCTCGGGAATCGACGCTTCTACTGCCATGATAGAAAAGGTCACGGCACAGTGAACATGGCGAAGGCTATGCTCAAATCCTGCGATGTGTACTTCTATCAGGTCGGTATTGAACTGGGTGTCGATCGCATCGCGCGTTATGCCAAGGCCTTTGGTTTGGGCGAGAAGCTGGGTGTGGCTTTGAACATGGAAAAACCAGGTCTTATTCCAACCTCGGCCTGGAAGATGCTGACCTATCGCCTGCCATGGGCGGGTGGGGATACGCCGAACATTTCGATCGGTCAGGGTTATGACTTGATCACCCCGATGCAGATGGCCAACCTCTATGCGACCATAGCCAACGGCGGGAAATTGTGGAAGCCCTACTACGTGAATAAAGTCACTAATCATGTGGGGGAAACGATTTACGAACATCATCCCGAACTGATTCGTGACGTGAAGGAAGTCAGCCCAAAGACTTTCGCCATGGTTCGTGCTGCGCTTCAGGCCGTTGTCATGGAGCCGGGCGGAACGGGTAAAAACGCGGCTGTTGAAGGTGTGACGGTCGCGGGTAAATCGGGTTCGGTGCAGGTCGTCAGCTTGAAAAAGAACACCAACAAACCAGGATCGGACGTGAGTTCGTACTGGAAAGAACATGCGATGTTCACCGCTTTTTCCCCCACTGAAAATGCTGAGATCGCCATCGCGGTCGTTAGCCAGAACGATATCGTGGGCGGTGGCGGTAAATCCGCCGCGCCGGTCGCCGGCAAAATCATCGCTCGCTATTGGCAATTGAAGCGCGAACGTGCGGCGAGTGCCCAGGCTCAAAACAAGGATGAGATAAATGGCAAACAGGAAAAAGCAAACTGAAGGCGTTTTTCTCCTTCCGGAAGGTGATCTCAAGCGGCCGCGAAGCCCTCAGATCACCCTTCTCTGTACGCTTTTTGTGGCCCTTCTCACGATGGGTCTCATCAATCTCTATAGTGCGAGCCTCGGTGCAGGTTACTTTGCCTCGCAGGTGAAGAACCTGGCGATCACGCTCTCGGCTTTTGTCTTATTCGGTTGGGTGATTCCGATCCGTCAGGTCAATGCCTATGCCTACTGGTTCCTGGGGGTGGTGGCTGCCCTTTTGCTCATCGTCCTGTTTACCGGTCGGGTGGCGGGTGGGGCCCAGCGCTGGATTTCGTTAGGACCCATTAGCTTTCAGCCCTCGGAAATGGCGAAGCTTGCCGTGGTTCTGACTGTGGCCCGCTTCTTCTCATCGAACCGGCAGGACGCCCCTTATACGATAAGGGATTTACTCCCTCTTGCGGCTACGGTTGGCGTGGTCTTCGTGCTGATTTTTGCCCAGCCCGACTTCGGGACAGCCGGTGTTTGCGGCCTCATCGCGATCTGCATGCTCTCATTCATTCGCATCAATTTGCGCAGTATTGGTCTGGTCTTTCTTTCGGTTCCCATCGTCGCCGCTCTGCTCTGGAACATCTTCCTGATGCCCTACCAGAAGCTTCGCGTATTGAACGCCCTGAATCCCGAACTCGATCCTCAGAACTCGGGCTACCATGCGTTGCAGTCATTGATTGCGGTGGGAAGCGGCGGGGTCTTTGGGAAAGGCTTTACGCAGGGGACCCAGGCTCACCTTCGCTTTCTTCCTGAGCGTCACACCGACTTTATCTTCTCGGTTTTTGCTGAAGAACATGGATTCTGGGGGAGCGTGGTCATTTTTACTGTGTTTGCCTTTATTACCTATATTGCGCTCGATATCGCCCGTCACTCCAAGGATACCTTCGCTTCCCTTGTTGCGGTCGGCGTGGGCTCGCTGATCTTTCTGGAATTCGCCATCAATGTATCCATGGTCATGGGGATCTTCCCTGTCGTGGGAATTCCTTTGCCATTCTTCTCCTTTGGTAGCTCGGCGATGTTAACGGTTTGTATTTCTCTCGGTCTTTTGATATCAGTCAATCGCAGTAACTCTGGGGTTAGCAAACGCAACTAATACCGATTGATCTCCCGAGATCAATCCTGGGAGACGCGATGAAGGCAATTTCCGATTATCTCAAAGAAATTACCAATGAGCCTGTAGCTGATGATGCCCTTGCGAAACACTCGTACACGGGGCTCTCCGACGAAGAAAAGTCCCATTACACAAAGCTAGGCCGCAAAGTCTACGCAGGAAAAGTCAGAGAGCTTGTAGGCAAGAACGACGAGCTCTTAATTTTTCATAGCGACCGCCTGTCCGCTTTCGATCGTTTTGTGGGAATGGTGCCTTACAAAGGCGTGATTCTCGCTGACCTTTCTGAATTCTGGCTCAAGGCCGCAAAAAAGGTCGTGCCCACCCATTACATCGATCGCCCCCATGAACGCGTTTTGCGCTGCAAGGCCTGTGAGCCGTTCAAAGTGGAAGTCATCGTTCGCGGTTACATGGCCGGTAGCATGGCGCGTGCCTATGCAAAGGGCGTTCGTGAGTTCTGCGGTGCGAAATTAGGCGAAGGTCTTCAGGAATTCCGTCCTTTGCCAACGGCTATCATCACTCCGACGACCAAGGCCGCCGCTTACGAGCACGATGAGGATGTGAGTCCCGAGGAATTGATTTCCCGCGGGACTGTCACAGCCGCCGAGTGGAAAGAGATTTCCGCAATGGCTCTTCGTCTCTTTGCTTTCGGGCAAGAGGTTTACGCCGAAAAAGGCTGGATCCTCGTCGACACCAAATATGAATTTGGGCGCGATTCCTCGGGTCAAATCTCTGTCATCGACGAAATCCATACTCCCGACAGTTCGCGTCTTTGGGTCCGTGAGACCTACGCGGCGCGCCTTGCCAAAGGCGAAGCCCCTGAGATGCTCGACAAAGAAACCGTTCGTCGTTACCTGCTCTCGCAGAACTTCAGTGGGCACGGTGATGTCCCGCATGTCCCGGTGAAAAACATCGTTGAACTCGCCGATACATATCTCGTCGTTGCTGAAAAGCTACGCGGCGAAAAAGTAATGTCAGCAGGTCCAGGCCAGAAAATTCCTTATTTCGAATGATCTTTCTAAATATTGCATTGAATGAGGAGGCTTTTTAAGGCCCCCTGTTTTTTTGTGCAAAACTTCCGAAAAGAGAGCCTTCATGCGTGATCTAAGCGGCAAGCGAATCTGGTTAACAGGCGCCTCCTCGGGAATCGGCGAGGCTTTAGCCTATATTTTGGCGGCTAAAGGGGCGAATCTCATTCTCTCAGCGCGGAATGTTACGGAGCTGAATCGCGTGCGGCTTGCGTGCCGGTCGCCGGACGCGCACAAGGTTGTGCCATTGGATCTTGAGCAGTATCGAGGACTCGAGGCGCTTGCTGAGGACGTCTGGGGACGCTTCGGGCCCATCGATGTGCTCATCAACAATGCAGGTGTCTCCCAGCGCTACCTCGCGCTCGAATCGACGATGGCTCTGGACGAGAAGATCATGGCCACAAATTTTTTCGGAACCCTGGCTTTGACGCGGCCGCTGCTCAAGAAGATGGCGGCAAGAAAGATCGGGCATATCGTAACGGTTTCGAGCGTATTGGGGCTTTATGGGGTGCAGACGCGCACATCGTATTCGGCAAGCAAGCATGCGTTACGAGGCTATTTTAATAGCTTGCGGAACGAACTCTACGGCACCGATCTACGGGTGACGAATATTTATCCGGGTTATGTGACGACCAAGGTTTCTCAAAATGCCTTAAATGCTGAAGGTCAAGCCTACGGGAAAATGGATGAAGGGCATTCGAAGGGATTGTCGCCAGCCGCTTGCGCTCAGAGAATTGTGAAAGCGATTGAGAGGGATGAAGCCGAGGTGGTTGTGGCGAAAGGCAAGGAACTGCTGGGGGTTTATATCTCGCGATTTTTTCCGGCGCTTTTCCGAATGGTTTCGGCTCGATCGAAGGTTTGACGGCCTCGTCGAGCAGCAACCAGCCGAGCCAGACCGCAAGGTTCCTGTTTAGATCTTGTCCTAACTACCCAAGAATATTTAGCTTCTTCTATTTTTTCGATAAAGTAAGAATTTTCATGGTTAATCTCTGGTTGTCTCAGCCGATGACTCTCGCTATATGGGGGAATTATCATGGCAGCTCAAGTCTCTGGCGACAAACACGGAACTCCGACCTCACTGCTCATTAGCATTGTGAGTACCATCGTAATCTTCGCGTTGGCCGAAATTCAAAATAGTTTTCTCGTGAGCGAAGCGTTTTCCATGCGCTACGTACTCATGAGTTATATAGGACTGGGATTGACACTCGCCTTCTTCTGGAAAAGGCTTGAAACCAGCCCTTTTCTCAAGATGAGTGCCGCACTGTACCTCTTCGGTCTCTGGGTGAGCCTTTTCATCACAACTCTAGCCCCAGTGCTTTTGGCCAGTGAATATCCCCTGATGCAAGGCACCTTCCTGCAACAGTTTGGTCTGGTCTTTGTTGCGCTGAGCGGCGTTTCACTCATCATCGCACTTCTGCAAAAACAAAAGATGAATCCTGGTTTGGTCCTTTCGGCCATCGGTGCCGTCGGCCTCGTTCTGACGTCCGGCGGAAGCATTTTCTTTAAATCCCAGCATCGAAACGATGATCTCATCAGCTCGGCCTCCCATTCCGGCAAGAAGGAAGCGGCAGTTTCTGACCAAGGTCATGACGATGAAGGCGAAGAAATCAGCGCGCATAAGGAGGGTCACAAGTTCGCAGTTAACGACGAAAAAGAAGAAGCCGGCGAAGAAGCGGAGCATGGCAGCCACGCGAAAGCGGAACACGGAGCAGTCCATGCCGATGCTAATCATGACGAACAGGCTGCCCCTGCACGTGGCGTCAAAGGTCATGACGAAGCCGTAAAACCAACGCACGGTCGCAACGAAGACCGTCTGCCACAAGGCAAAGCTGTTGGTAAAAATGAGAAAGATAAAAAGCTTCTTAAGCTCGCCGCGAAAGCGCTCTCAGACGACCATGAGCAAGATGAACATCACGAACCCGCACCCTCCAAAGTCGGTCACTCATCCGATGACAAAGATAAAGCGGCACCAAGAAATGTTGCCCCAAGCAAGCCATCGGCTAAAAAATCCAAAACGGCTTCACTCGATCACGCGTTTGCCAGCACGGAAAAATCTCAAGGCAGTAGCAAAGCTGAGCAAGCTCCCCATTGGACTTACGAAGCCGGAGAAAACAGCCCGGAACATTGGGGCGAAATCGCCGACGCATTCAGAACCTGCGCCGTTGGCCAACAACAAAGTCCCATCGATATTCCATCGTCCTGGCCTCTGCTTGACGATATCAGCCTCGATTATAAACTCACGACAGTGTCCGTAGTCGATAACGGTCACGCGATCGTCTTCAATGTCGGCGACCAGAACTATGCGACAATTGCCGGCAAGCGCTATAAACTCCTTCAATTCCATGTCCACACGCCCAGCGAGCATTGGATCGATGGTCGACTGAGCCCACTCGAAATTCATTTCGTCCACAAAGACGAAAGAAATCGTCTCGCGGTCATCGGCGTTATGGTCGAAGCCGGCGCCGAGCTGAAAGTTATGAGCGAACTCCTTGGCTATGTCCCTCAAGGAATCAACCTCCCATCGAGCCCAAGGGGCAAAGTCTTCAACATCGCCTCGATCATTCCATCGAAGCTCAAGATCTATCGCTACAGAGGCTCGCTAACCACTCCACCCTGCTCGGAGAATGTGCTCTGGAGCGTGGCATCGGATAAGATCAGTTTGAGCACAGCGCAAATTGAGTCCTTCAAAACTCGTTATAAGAACAATGCCCGTCCCGTTCAGAAACGGTCCGCGCCTGTTAAATAATCTGCTCTAAGAAGAGTGTGTGTTGTGAGAGCATAGCTTAGGCTCTGCTCTTTTTTTATGTGCGCCCGGCAGGGCGCACTTTTAGGGAGTGAAAAGAAGGCTTGATAATGTAGCCATTTTTATTGAACATTAAGTTAAATTCTGTTTTTAGTTTTTTCATTATGCCTCTCCTGGGTCCGGTTTTCGACCACCGCCACGTTTAGCCCCCAATAAAGGTATCAAAAAAGGCCAAGAGCCTAATAAAGCTTCTCGACCTCGCTACTCTTCATCAAAATTATCCCATTCACACTATCGAGGATTTTCCTCCGAAAGCACACTCGATATACTCTCGCGAAGTTTATTCTTTTGCATTTCGTAACTATCGTCGAGCCACTTCATAAACGTTTGAAGATCGCAGCGAATGATCGATATAGCCTTAGCCGCGTGCTTAGCTGTGAGAACAACTTCACCATTCATCCAGCTAAACAGAGTCTGACGACTTACACCAATCTCTTGTGCTAAAAGAGCTACTGATTTATCTGTCGCCTTTAAATGCATCTCTACTAAGCACCAAACGCACAAGCTCTCTCGCTGTCATAGACCAAATTGATCTTTGACGGGTCAATCGCTTTAGCCTCACGCCCCCCCCACCTACGGCCTCCGTAGACGCCTTCGCTGCTATAGCCGACTCTTCATCCGTAAACAAAACACCATCATATTGCCAGCCGCTCACTACCTTTTTAATTTCCATGAAGACGTCTCTACTCTTGACCAATCTCATTCCGATGGTCTGAAACTATTGCTAGTATCGTCTTGATCTCACCCATATCCGGCATCTTTCCCCTTTTGAGATTCACCGCTAAACTTGGCAAGAAAACCCGTATCTCAAAACCATCACCACTTACATGGCAATGAACTGGCCTATGATCCGCTGGTGTTGGGATGCAATCCTAACAACTCTAAATCATTTCCTGTCAGAAATAGGGCCATCGATTTGGTGTCAGGCTATGCAGGTTTTCGACGGCCCACTATAGATGATGCCTTACACTCGTGACGATAATGCCTTTTTTGCCTCTTAAGGCTGCGAATAATACGATGGCTGTCTGGTTATGTAAAAAATTGTGATACCAGCGTCTTGCTACAAACTCGGGTATAATTACTGTAATTACATCATCATCTCTTTCATTTTCAACTTCGTCTATATAGTCAATTATGGGCTTAATCACTGAGCGGAACGGTGATTTCAGAACCACAAGAGGTACGCCCGGAACAGCAACTGCCCATTCTTTCTGAAGTTGGTCCGTATACTCCGCGTTAAGTTCGACATAACACGCTCTCGGATCTTGAGAAATCGAAATAGCGTACCGGACGGCATCAAGCACTCCAGGGTGAATACCAGACACGGGAACTATTGCGGTATGTTTAACTGCCTTTACCGGTCGAGGATTACTCTTAGCAGCAATCAACAATTGATTGGCTGTTAAAGTGTAATGGGAGTGGATTTTTTTAAAAATGAGCACGATGACTGGGATAAGAAGAACAACCATCCAGGCGCCAGCTAAAAATTTTGTTGAGGAAATAACAAGCAGCACCAAGAGAGTTGCGGTGGCTCCAACTGCATTGAATGCAATAGATTTTTTCCAACCGGCTTGTTTGTTCTTCAAATGGTGTTTAATCATACCCGATTGAGACAAAGTAAAAGATAAGAATACTCCGACAGCGTACAAAGGCAAAAGATGGTGGGTGTCACCTTTGAATAATATCAGTAGGAAGATTGCGGCCAAACTAAGTCCGATAATTCCATTTGAGAAAACAAGTCGATCGCCGAGACTGCTCAACTGCCTTGGAAGAAATTTATCTTTAGCGAGCAGCGACGAAAGTCTGGGAAAGTCAGCGTAACTTGTATTAGCTGCGAGCATCAGAATCAAAGCTGTAGCAATTTGAATAACGAAATAAAAACCGTTTTTTCCAAAAACAGCCGCTGACAGTAATGATACCGCAGTTTCACCTTCTTTGGGGACGATTCCATAGGCATGAGCCAGCAACGTAATACCTAAAAATAATCCGCCAAGAATTGAACTCATCCAAAGCATCGTAGCTTTCGCATTTTTCTGCGTTGGAGTTTCAAAAACGGGAATTCCATTTGAGATGGCTTCTATACCTGTAAGCGCCGAACATCCTGAAGAAAAGGCGCGAAGCAACAAAAAGATTGGAATGGCTGGATAACTCTCGTGGATAATGGGTGCTACAGCATGGAAATTTCCCGTGAGGATTTGATACGCGCCAGCACCAATCAAGATAATGAATGAAAATATAAAAATATATGTGGGCAAAGCAAATATGCTTGCCGATTCCCTTACCCCTCTTAAGTTCAGCAGGGTTATAAGTGAAATCACAAGTATGCCGAGTATCTCTTTGTGAGGAAGTAGCATCGGGAACGCCGCTGCTACGTTTTCCACCCCAGCAGCCGTCGATACCGCAACTGTTAGGACATAATCGATTAGGAGGGCACCGCCTGCTACTAACCCAGCGTTCACCCCAAGGTTTTCTTTGGCTACCGTATAAGCTCCCCCACCTCCAGGATAGGCATCAATTGTCTGACGGTAGGAAATAGTAATGATTATAAGCAAACATGCGATAGCTACCGCGATGGGTAAAGACCAGGCAACTGCGGCTGTCGCAAATAACGAGAGAGGAATTAAAACTTCTTCTGTTGCATAAGCCACCGATGAAAGGGCGTCGGACGATAATACAGCCAAGGCCTTCCATTTTGGAATTCGTTCATGCTGAAGTTGTTCGGTTGAAAGTGGATGTCCAACTAAGAAGGTTTTAATACGGCCCAAGGTAGAAATTGGCGCAACTGTGCTATGCCTCACGTGAGGTCCTCCCAATAAGGATAGGACCACACAATGTGATCCCCTTCGATGCCTACGAGGTTAGCTGCCGGGCTCGAGCCGAAGAGTGCTCTACACGTGTCGTGATTAGCCCCAAGAATGGGTCCCCCGCTTTTACCTTAAGTAAAATTAAGCGATCTATACGATACATTCGCATTTTCATCTTGTCGAGACATCATCGTACGGAGTCGATGTCAAAATTGTTAGCCAAATTGGCATCTCAGCTTTGGATCCTCGTTGCCCAGATCAGGGCAATTTTTTTTGAAGAATGAGAAGTGCCGACGCTTCGGCGAGTGGCTTGTCTTTGCGCAGGATCTCTCGCTCAAGCTGCTTAAAGTCCTTCTGGAGCTTCTCGTCTGTTGAGAATTCCGATGGAACCTTTGTGCTTATAATCAGTGCGAATGATCTTGATAAACGGTAGCTGGTCCTTGTCCAAGTTTTTTGACGAGCTGATGGTTTTCGAGTCTTTTGAGTAATTTTTTGATACCTGCATCAGAAAGTTTGACTTTTTTGTTTATAACGGAACTTGCAGAGGGTCCATTTTTAGCGAGGTAATCGAGTACGGCCTTTTCGTTTTTGTTGAGTTTGTATTTTGGCGGAGCCTGGTTATTAAGGTTTATTTTTTGTTCGAGAAATTTTGTTTGACATAAAACGATTGTCAAAAATAATTCGATCCAAAAATCAAAGTCTTGATGTGTTGAGAGTAGAGTTTTTTGTGTTTGCTTGAGGGCGAGATAATATCGGTCTTTGTTGTCTTCGATGAATTTTTCATGGCTGACAAACCTTGTCCAGGGGTAATGCTGGAGGAGGAGAAGAACAGTCAAAAGCCTTGATAGTCTTCCGTTGCCGTCCCTGAAGGGGTGAATGGCAAGAAAAACGACATTGAACATGGCGATTTTGAAAAGAGGGTGAAGATCAGCTGTGTTGTGAAAAGCGTCGACTAGCGAGGTCATTGCGCTTTGAGTTTGTGGTCCTGGCGGTGTTGTGTGCAGCCATAGGATCTCTTTTCCGGTAACGACATCTCGTTCCACAACGTCATTTGCAATGTCTTTGTAGGTGCCTCTTTGTTTTTGCGGTAGCTCGTCTTCGTGCAGATCCTCCGTAAGCAGCTGATGGAGTTCTCGAATGAGCATTTCGGAAAGGAGGAGATGGTCGGAGTGTTCATAAATATACGTTAGCGATTTTACATACCCGGCGACCTCACGCTCGGAGCGCGAGGCAACTGAGTCAAGCTTCAGGCCCTTCTCGATAAGCTCTTCAACTTGCTCATCCGTGAGTAGCGCTCCTTCAATGCGTGTGGATGCGCCCGACGAGGTGATGATGGTCGTCTGTGTGAGGGAGCGAATTAGGGCAAGCAACAGTCGTCGATTTTTCTCCCAGCTTCCTTGGAAATGCTCGATTTGAGCTATGAGCTGTACGGCCTTCAAAGAAGGTCTGAAAGCACCCCAATTATTCATAAATCTATGATTTCATGTTGTATTTGATATTTAAGGGATTGAAATGATACTAAGCTCCGGAAGTACACCAATAAGTATCTGTAAAAGTACACCGAAAAGTGTACCGATATTTTGCTTATTGGTTACGCTGTTTTGGCTTTTTTGTATTCAGTTCAGGCCGAGACCCTAACGTCCCTCCATGTGAAAGCTTTTTCTTTTGGGAATGTATCAATGATATTAAATATTTGACGAGAGTAAGTACGTTCCATGATGACCTCAAAACACAAAATTACTTCATTACAATATTATCAATCAGTGGTATCCGATCTCAAAACTTTTGATGACCAAGTAAAAACGAGGACAAATGCTTTTTTAGGATTTTTTCTTTTCCATAGCAACGGCAAGGCGGCCCCGGAGTTCTCCGACTTCCAAAAGGAGCTTTTCATGGCGCTTTGCGAGTCCTTCTGCCTCGACGATTTGCTTTGATTGCACCTGAATATCGATGTTTGCTGCCTGAAGGGCCGTCCGAAGGCTTTGCATTTCTTCAGCAGACGCCTCAATTTTTTCTTTTTGCGCCACCGTTTCCGTTTCAAGGCGCAGGACCTCTGCTGCCGCATCGGCTTTTTCTTGTTCCGCCTCATCGAGGCGCGCCTGCATCCCTTCTCTTAACGCCTTCAAATCTTCCCCGGCTTTTGTTGAAGCTTTTGCCCAAATCTGCGTGGCGAGCCCATCGAGCATTCCTCGGATATCGTCCGGTACGGCTGCCGGCCCCGAGACAAGTTCTTCGGAGCGTTTGTCTTTCCACTCCCTAAGAATGGGCTGGATCGTTGTAAATGAGCCGCCTCCGAGCATCTGCCGGACACGATCGAGGGTTGGTTTTTGGCCTTTATCGTTTAGCGCATCACAGATTTGGAAAATATTCGTGCGATCGGCTGTCTTCATCGAGGTCTTCCCATGGATTTTTGTTTAAGCCGCTGCCGCGGTCGAAGTTATTATTCAAACTATAGTATATAATAGTATTGTGGTAATACAATTATATACTAAATATTACATATTCTCTCCCAATGCAGAGCCAGGGTGGCTTTCAAAGCTTCAAATATTACAGGGCTAGCCGAGGAAGGGGGGCGGGCAGGGGGCGAAGCTCTCCGGGGGACCTAATACATCTCATTTTGCTTTGATCGTGAACAAATGGCTAAAATCTCTCCTTGGAGATATCCTAAGGTATTCAAGAAAAGATTGAGGTTTCACGTGTGATTCGATTCCTTCTGATGGGCTTAAGCCTTTACTTCCCCATGGCGCTTAAGGCCGAGGCTACCGTGCCTATTGCACCGGGTAAGCAGACAGGATTGATTACGTTTCATTCCGAAAGCGCTCTTGATCGAGCAGCCTCAGACGTATGGATGAAATTCTGCAAGCGCATGGGACGGGAGTTATCTTATCCTGG
>JACMPP010000092.1 GCA_014377445.1 Oligoflexus sp. | reverse complement strand
TCTGAAAATCGGCCCGGTCCGGGTGAAGCTGCCGCGAGCCATCGCGGACTTTACGATCGAGCAGAAAGAGGATGGGCATTACATCCGCACCATTAAACTTTTGGGTAAGACTGCGCTTGTTTATGACTTCATCCGAATTATCGACAAGAATAAGCAACCGGTCACGGTCACAGCCGATGATCGCTGGAATCGCTTTATTGCCGATCCCCGCAAGTTGACGATACCTAAGAAAAAGCTGTGATCGCCACGCTGTTCATGACGCTCGTTTGCTGAGCATGAAAGCTCAACTCACCCGCTTCAAAAGTCCCGCCTTTCGGTCTTCCTTTCGAAGGGGGATATCAATAAGGAAGGAAAAAGTCTGCCGCGTCCCAAGATTAAAGGCATCGATCTAGGCGTTGACTACGCTTTCAAAAATACGGGATCAGGGGACTTCAAACTCAACGTTCTCGCCTCGCACTACATCGACTATCAAAACCAAGCAGACTCCACGGCGCCATTTGAAAACGTGGTCGGCAAGTATGTGGACGCTGCTGGCGGAAGCCGTGGCTCCATACCGAAGTGGAAGGGTCTAGCCTCCCTCGACTGGACAGCAACCGGAGGCGTCAATGCCGGTTTGCAGATGAATTATGTGCCTCATCTCTTTGCGGGTCTAGATAACGAAAGAACCGACCTTGATGCCTCAGGAACCTATGACGTTTACCTCGGCTATGATTTTGCACAAGCCAGCAAATTTACTCTCGGTGCAAATAACGTAACCGACAAAATGCCTCCTTCGACCGATCCAGCGTTCAACGATAACATCGATGCGCGTACGCACAACCTGATTGGCCGCTTCTACTACGCGCGTTACGGCATTCAGCTCTAAATCGAATCGTTTTTGTGAGCTAACCCTTCTAAGTTGCCCTGTGGAGCAGAGTTTCGTCGTCCTTCAAAGGTAGATGATATGAGTGGTCTCGTTGTAATTTCTGCGTTGGTGTTCACGTTGTATACGTTTTTAAAGCCTAGAACGTGGACTAAGTGGTTGCAAGTTGCTTCCGGAGTAGCTCTTATCGCGTCCTTGATTCCGATTTTTACTCATTTGCTGTGCTACGAAATGTATTCAGTTTTTGTGGTAAATTTACTGCTCATTCTTATCGTGTTTTTGTCGCTAATACCGTCTTTGAATAAGCTTATTGCATGGGGATGCTTCATGGTGGTTCTTGTGACTTTTCTTTATTCAATAATTGGCACTTCTTATGTTCAAATTTACAGAGAGTGCAGCTGGGATGGGTTCACATTAAAAAATCGGGAGCTTTTAAAATGATAAAGAAACTTGGCTTCTTCCTACTTCTGGTTTTGATGGGATGTGGGACAAATTCGATCGAAAAATCTGAAGTAAGCATTATTGGAGGCTCTACTGTTCCCAATGATCCCACTAAGCAATCTATTTGCATCACTACTGAAGACATCTGCCATGCGGGCTGAGAAAAAAAGGCCTTCACCCGCATGACGCGAGGGAACTGTGGTTCGCCTTCCTTTTGCAAGATCTCCAATAGCCTCCCACGTGTCCGAGAGCTTAAAGTAACTCTTGAGGTTCTCAAATATTCCGATGCCGCCGTCTTCGATCACCAGCCTAAGCTTATCACCGGCTCTCTTTAAAACGATTCGATATGTGACAGACTTGGAGTGATCGATCACGTTATTTAAGACCTCAGTCACAACATATTGAAAGCGCTGTCCATCTCCTTCGGCCAAGGCATGCACGCACCCCATACTCATGTCCTGGCCAAAGGCAAAGGTCTACTGTTGATCGAAGTAGGACTTAATCGTTTCAAAGCCGCCACCGCCAATTCGCAGACGATAGTCATAGCGCACGAGATTTTGATTAACGCTCTGACCGTTTTTAGGATTGAGCGCAAAATCTACGAGATCACCGCGCTGATAGGTGTTGGCTGGAACCGTGCTCACGAATCCCCCAACTGGACTCATAAAACCGCCGTTGAGAAGAATGCTGTTGTAGGCTCGCCAGCTGATTCGGGACTGTGCAAAGAGATAGGCGTCCACCCGATTCACCTCATTCCGCACCTTGGTGCTGGTCGTCGGATTACCGCCCAAAGAGTGTCCTGCGACATTCGTCACGTCTGTGCCATCCTTCTTCTTGGGCCATGCCGCCTGAGTCCCGAGCGCAAAGTACTTATCCTTTGCAAACCAAGCGTAGGGGTTGGCATTGGTGTAGTAAACCTTAGACACGGAATCCTGAAGAATTTTAACTTCGACATTGCCGACGATAATTTCACCTAATGCTCCAAGATAGAGTCCATCATCCCCACGGATTATGGATGCCTGAGCCTGAACGCTTGCTTTGCCTGGGTCGACATCGAAGGGAAAGGGCGACTTTACAGCTGTCAGATCGTTGACGATAAAGATATTTCTCGCATAGATACTGCCGACCCCTCGGTACTGACCTTTGATAATCAAATCACCATCGATGAAGACCTCGCCCTTGATCTCAAAAGGACCAGTCGCCGTACTGCCATCGAGCACCAAGTTTCCTGTGTGGGTGTTGGTGATCTGTAGACTACCGAGGCGAATGGCCCCCAGCATCTTGGCTTTTAAAGCGGCAGCATCAATCACAGGAAACTTCTCATCCTTTGGAAATATCTTGTAGTCCTTATTCAGATAATTCGGGACTGTTGCACTCGCGTGCCTTCCAATCAAATCAGGAACCGCCGCAGTCCCGAAAATTTTGCCGATCACCGAGAAGTTTTGCCCAGTGTCGGCTCGGCCAATAACCGAAGCCAGATCGATCCCACCGACGTCTCCTTCTATTTTGAGATGACAGAAAAAGCATTGAACGTTGGAAGTGAGTACGGCTGCATTGAAGATCTGTTTGACCCAGCTGCCTGTTCCCGAGCCGACATTTCCGGCGAGATCTGTTGCCTTGATGCGGACTTGAAAGTTCTCGGAAGGGCGATTTTCCCATTTAAAAGCTGTCGTTCTTGCCGTTGCCGAAAGATTCGATACCTTAGTCCAAGTTGCTGACGATGCGCCTTTCACTTCGAGAATCTGTTCCGCAATGCCATTGAGATCGCTCGCAATCCAGGACACGTTGATAGTGCTTTCCGGGCTGGGAATAACCTTGTCGATAGTGACTTGAATCGTATCGATTTGTGGAGGGATGGTATCGTAGGTGTAGCTAACGGTTTGTTGATTCGAAATGAGCTTCCCCATTTTAACCTGTGACACAAAGCTGTAGACGCCATCCTTCGGCCCTAGCTGTATGGCTAAGGACGGATTGAAATGCGAGGGTAGAGGTGTATGCGAAGCAGGGGTCGCGACAGAATTGAAGGCGAACTCCTCCCAGCGCCCCATCTTTGAGGAATCATCGATTTGAGTGACAAGACCCCCTACGACTTCGAGCAACTTGAACTTCATCGTCACGTTCGTTGAATTCGTAAAGCTCATGCCAGTAGGCGAGGCGGATAATACCAAGGTGCCCGACTCTTGTCCCACATCGTTGATCCAGACGAAGCTACTTAAACCGACGAGATCTTCTGCATAAAGCCCGTAGCGCAAATCGCGGGCCGAGACCATGCTGCCGCCGATCGGGAGCGAGGAAAAGGTCGCTGTCGAAGGAATAGCCACTAACTTTTCTCCCTCAGCAACATTTACGCAGTTCGCGGGAAGGGTCGAAAGTTGAGCGTGTTGGCTGGGACGAAAGCTAGTTACGTAATCCGAGCAGGCAATAAGGACCAGCTTTGATTCATCGAGTTTGTAGTTGTCGGTGGCGGACCATAATAATTCTGAACTTTGGCCATCCTTCGAATCGCTCGTACGCATGAGCTTAATTTTTGGTGCCTCATCGTCAACAAATAGCGCCTTTGTCGCCTTTCCACTTTGTCCTGTTGTTGGATTTAAAAAATCCGCAGTCAGAGTGATTTGACCCTTTTGCTGACTCAAGTCCACCCTCTGCGATCCGACAGGCTGCTCAAGCCCGTCACGACCCTCAGCCGTGGAAACCTTGACTTTCCATAATTTAAGGACATCTTCGGCAAGGCTGCCGTTGCGCATGAGGTCTTGAATAGAAGTCAATACTTCAACATTTTGAGCTCTGACTACGGGGACAGCACGTGCCACGCTCAAATCAAATCTTAGATCGGAAGGGGCCGGACTGGGGGTTCTCCTGGCCGCTGAACCCTCGAATTCTTTAACAGGCTCGGAGGCCGACACGACGTTGCTCGGCGCACGGCTCGCAGCAATTGGTGCGTCGCCCTTAAAGCTCGAAGTCTGACCGCAGCTCGATAGGAGCAGTGAAGTGACAAAAATTGCGGGACTCGTGTAGTTCTTCATCCAATACTCCTCGTGGTTATTCCTACAAAAAGCGTATCGGAGTTTTTACGAAGCGGCGGCAAGAACTGTGTAAGTCACTGAATTTTAGAAAACATCTGCTGAGAATTTCTCGAATATTGAATCATGCCTTTTGGACCGTTTTAGGCGAGGCGAAAAAAACTCGCCTCCTGACCGGGTATGTACCCCCGCCTCTACCAACGTGACATCCGGACTGGCAAGGGTGAATAACTATCTGCCACCGCTTTCAAGCTACATGTGGCAATTTTTCAGGCGAGATGACAGTATCCTCGGGACTCGCTCTAAGCTCCCCGTTACCTGCGCCAGGGGACTGCTTAACGAGCGCCCGGACCCGCTTGCGAATGCTCTTGTGCCGCTCAGCTAATTCCAATTTACTTTCTTCGGCCAAAACCGAAAGTTGCTCCACAATCATTTCCTTTCGAAGGGGATCGATGAGTTTGCTTAGGTCCTGGCGCAATTCTTCATTGTCGAGAGACCTATCGGAATACGGCATTCCAGGGATGGACGGTCTCGAGCTCTACCTCAGGACCAAAGAACTCATGTACAATGTTCCTTTGGTTATTTTCTCCACTCGGATCAAATCGCAAACGATCGAGGACGCCCTCAAGGTCGGCGTGATGCGGGCCCTAAAGCGTCCTTCCGATAAAGTCGAAGTACTCAGCGTCGTTGCGGAAGCAATTGAGGAACGGCAGCGACAAATTCTGCATTTTTTCTGTTAGGGCGATGATGGTGGGCTGCCGCATTGTTGCAAGCAGACTTTCATAAATTCTTACCAAAAATCAGGTTTAACACTCAACTTCTCCCATTCAGGCGAAATGCCCCCATAGGATAGCAAGCGACCTTAACTTTAGCTGCCATCTTGCCGATCTTGAGGATTCAGATAATGAGCCAGCCCAGCTGATTTCGTTGCAAATGGGAGCTAAGGTCATGAATATCTTGAGGCAAACGCGACACGCTATAGTATGGGCACTTGCCCTGATAAGTATATCGTGCGGGAATCTCACGACGGCCCCAAGCGCCCGACCCGAAATTATCGACCGAAGCACTTCGACCTACGCAGTGCCGACGATCGCTTTCGAAGCCCCTCGGAATAACCAGGAACTCGCGGATGCCAGTTACGAAGCAAAACTGAGTTTTACAAACTTTTCAGCGAGCGCGACCTGGGCTCTTTACGCAAGCACCACCCTTGGAGCTAGCAGTGGCGGTACCGAAATTATAAGCTCGCAGAGTATTTCCAGCCTCCAAGCAAGCTGGACCACGACCAACGTTGCGGAAGGCGTTTATTCTCTCTACGCGATCGTGTCCGAATCTGGCAAGACCACAGTGGCAACATCCGAGGGCTCTGTTCAAGTCCTCCACAGTGGCAAAGATCTTAGTCTCACCTACTACCAAGATACCCAAACTCTACTGCAAGCGAGCTGCGGTGCCTGTCACAAGATTCCCGCGACGAACGGTGCTCCGACTGGATTTGACCTAACAAGCTTTGCCGATGTCACTGCGGTCAACGGCGTCGGGTCCATGCTGGTCCGAACCCGCGCCCGCATTGCCGACGGCACGATGCCGCCCGCAGCTAGTGATTTATCCGCCACTAATAAAAAGACCATACTCGCTTGGCTTGATGCAGGAGGCGCTGAGGGCATAGCGCCTTCCGCGCCGACCACACCGGCAATCACTCTGCTTTCCCCGCTGGGATCGATGGAAAGAGCGAGTAGCACTATTGCGATTCAAGCTGGTTTTGCTGCGGCAGCGACCGACGCGAAGTGGGAAGTCTACTATACGCTGGTGCAAGGTTCGCAGACCGGCGGTACGCTTATCGCAGGGAATTTAGCTTTGACTCCAACTCAAGTGATCTGGGATGTCTCAAATCTACCGGCTGGCACTTACTTCATCTACGGCATTTTAAAAAGTGGAGGTCAGGACTACAAGGCATCGGCCACAGGTTCAATCTCGGTTTCGCATCCGGTCACACAATCCTTTGTTCGTCCTTTAGCAAATGGCGAAGCGGCTGACTCTTCCTTTACAGTCGAACTCGCAATGAGTAATGCCGCCGCATCGGCCACTCGGAAACTTTACTACACTCAGGTGTTTGGCGCGGTCACGGGTGGAACTCAAATCGGAGGAACTCTTCCTCTTACCACCAGTCAAGTGATCTGGAACACTTCGCTCCTCACGCCCGGCACGTACTATCTTTATACGCAGGTGACTAAGCTCGGGACCACCAGTTCCTTGGCGTCAACGGGAGGAGTATCTGTTAGTCATCCCCCGGCTCCCAACAATGCTCCAGTCGTAGCGGTGACTTCACCTGACGGAGCTGTCACACTGTCTGCCAGTACCACCGCGGCGATCCATTTTACTTCCTCGGATGCTGATGGGGATGCGCTAACGTTTACGATCGAACTGAGTAGCAACGGAGGAACCAGCTGGACCTCCCTGGCTACAGGCGTAACAAGCAGTCCCTATGCGTGGGTCATACCCTCCGGTCAAACACAGGGCATTGCCTATCGCCTGCGCGTCACGGCTGACGATGGACGAGGGTCATCAGTGAGTGATACTTCGAACAGCAATTTTGGAATAGCCAACGAGTCTTTGACATTTACGAGTCCAATTCAAGCTATTATGCAAGCGAGCTGCACGAGCTGTCATACCGGGCTCAATGTGTATTCCAGCGGAGGATCAGGAACCTATGATAAGCGTCTGACAATTCTCAGCCGAGTGAGCAACGATTCCATGCCTCCCGGGACACCCAAGCTCACCACATTGCAAAAAGAGAGGATTCAGCTTTGGATCTGGGCTAACGCTCCTCAGTAGCGCTTATTTAACACACTCTCTAAATTTTGTGATCACTCGTTTGCCATGATTTTAAACTAATCCAATCCGATTCGATTTCATGTATGAGATGCGGGTCGACCCGTAGCGGCAGAGTTACGTCTTACGCAAAACGAAGCAAAATACTGGGCCGATTCGCTTCTTTAAGGATTAGACTATCGCATCGAGGTAAAGCAAAATTGGAAAAAAATTTGCGAAATCCCTTCTTTTTACCTTGATCAAAGCGATAAAAGTTCTGAATCAATATTTCAGAAGTTCATTTGCTAGCAGCACAAAGTCACGGCAGGTGATAAAAGAGGGCCGGAAGAGAATGGCGTTCCTTAACCTTGATCCATCTGGGATTTTCATGAAATTAGTGCGCTTAGCAGTACCTCTTTTCAAGGCTGGCTACTTTGCAATAGGGGCAGTGTACGCTCTTACTGGCTATCTATCACTTTCCGTCGCATTAGGCATGGGCGGCAAAATCGCAGACCATGAAGACAGCCTACAAATCGTTGCCCGCCAACCCTTCGGCATTTATATCATCCCTTTAATCGGCCTCGCGATACTTGGATATGTATCCTGGCGCTTTGCGCAAGCAATTTTAAACGCGGATGGTTGGGATAAAGGAGTCAAAGGCATCGCACTCCGTTGCTACGCAGCCTTTTCAGGAATCTTATATCTCCTGCTGGCTATATTTTGTTTTAAGAGCTTTTTAGTGGGCAAGGTTGTGCCCGACGAACAAGCAGACAAAGAGTTGAGCGCCGATGTACTAGCATTATTCTGGGGAGAAGGTTTACTGATCGCTGCCGGGCTGGGATTCATAGCCGTATCGATCTACCAAATAAGGAAGGGCCTTACCGGTGCATTCAAAGAAGAATTCAAGCTTCGTGAACTGTCTTCCCACGAGCATACACTTTTAAATTTATCAGGTCGGATCGGTTTGCCGATGCGAGGCCTTACTTTTGGTTTGATTGGCGCTTTTGCGATCTCATCTGGATATCAGTCCAAGCCTGAGGCAGTGAAAGGCACCGAGGCACTCTTCGTCTATATTCTTGCTCAACCGTTCGGAACCTATCTACTCGGGGGCTTAGCAATGGGTTTCATGTTTTACGCGATGTATTGCTTTATCAGCGCGCGTGCACGGGTGTTCGTCTAGGCAATATGGTCGAGGCCGCTCCCGGAGTCCTCAATGTAACCTGTTCAGAAGAAGTATGTCCGAAGATTGCAGAAGTGAAACCAGGACATCTACCAGACTCGGCGACTTTGCCTTGACAGCCCAGGAGGAACCTCACGATGACAATCACTATTACCGCTTTTGAACGCTCACCCCTAAAACTCAAACAAACATCTCATCAATAAAACATTTTTGATCCAGACGAATATCAGCATCCTTGGTCGACACTCTGGCATTAAAATTCTCAGTGCAAGGGCTATACCTTCGAAGAAGGCCGGGTTAACTGCAGTCAAAGCCTCGCCTGAAACGCCTTTAAATCAAACCGTATCGGATGCCATTGCCTCTCTCCAGCCGGCAGAGCTTTGAGGCGCGATTCTATCGCCTCGATACGTTCGGCCGTGAGGGGATGGCTACTCAGGAATTTATTGACTCCCGATCGGGATGAACCTGATTCCTTTTGAATCCGCTCGAAGAAACGAATCATGCCCTGCGGATCTATCCTCGCTGCGATCAAATTATCAACAGCTTTTTCATCGGCGGCGCGCTCCTGCTTGCGTGAGAATCCACTCTGCAGCAAAGCCTGACCCTGCTCGATGAGGTAAGCCGTAAGGCTGCTGACATCGCCGACAAAGAGCGTGATGATCGCGTAGATGCCAAGCCCTTGAATCATCGAGCGCATGACGTGCCGCTCCGTTGCGTGGGCAATTTCGTGAGCTGCCACTCCAATAATTTCCTCAGGGCTTTCGACTGCCATCAGCATACCCTTGTTAAAGATCAAATGCCCACCGGGAATGGCGAATGCATTGAGAGCCGGATCCGTGCTGATATGAATTTTGATCTTAGGCACAAGAACTTTTTCAGTGATAGGCAGAAGGAGCGCTTGTAATTCGGCTATCGCTTTCACATCTTTGACGGTCGCTGCGGCCGGTAGAATGCTTGGCAACATTTGATCGCCCATCGACTCTTCAAAGCTCCACGGAATCTGATCCGAAGCAGCTGAGAGCAGATTATCTTTCCATTCCAGCACGCCACAACTTGTTACTGTCGTCGAAAGAATGAGGATGGCTGCCAGTTTTTTCATAAACGTTCCTTCACAAAACAAAAAGTGGAGATCCATGATCTCCGCATATCTACTCAGTCCTTGTCAATTCCGCAATGATCGGAAGGTCACGGTTTCCGCCCCTCGTACCACTTTGCAATCAACGCCCGTTCTTCATCTGTGATGTGCGTGAGGTTGGCGAGTGGCATGACCTTGAGTTGCACAGCCTGAATAAAAATCATATTGGCATGCTTATCAATCTCCTCCTCTGTTTCAAGGATGACACCCTTGGGAGCGGGCGCATCCATAAGCGTTGGGTGGGTGGCATGACAACCGATACAGCGGCTGTTGATGACCACCTGAATCTCTGCGGTGCTGGGCGGAGCGAGATCCTGAGCCTGTGCCTGAGGACTCTTCGGAGCTATCCAGAAGAAAACACCAAGCATGATGACAACGCCACTCAATGGGAAATACCAGTTGATCTTCTTCTTGTGTTTCAAAAGAAAGAATTGCCGGATCAAGACAACCGACGTCACCATCAGCACCAAAACCAGCCAACTCATAGGGTGGTTATACATCATGTTGCAATGGTTGGAGAGCATGGCGAACAGCACGGGCAAAGTAAAATAGCTGTTGTGAACGCTTCGTTGTTTCCCCCTTTGCCCAAAGAAGCCATCCAAGAGATCCTAGAGCGTTTGAATCTCCCTACAGGACCGCCAAAGAGGGAAAGATTCTACGAAACGGAATATGTTTATGAGAACTTTGCCTGAGGGGGGGGCTCCTTGCGGTAAAAAGTTCATAAGCGCCTGAATAAATTGACGTAAAATTTATCTTGCCGCATTAGATCGACTTCCGATTCGAGTATTACAGCGTCGGATAGGCTTTAAAAATCATTGAGTTATGTTAGAATGGCGACTACAGCAAATGCGAAAGATTGGAAATTACCGGATCGATTTACCTAGTGCTGCGTCCGGCGTCTAGCATCGGATTATCGTAATGGAGTGCAACAGGCGTGTATTTTCATCGAGCGAAGCCACTATTCGTTAAACTTGCAAGGTTCGTCCTGGTAGCCTATTGCTCAATCTTCACGTTTGAGCTTTATGCTCAACCGAAGCCTATTGAAAGTAACGTCCTAGCGCTCTACTTTCTGCCACAGAGCGGTCGTGCCAGTGGAGAAATGAAAAAGGTTTGGATAGATTTCTGCAAGGACTTCGGTCAACGCTTTCTCATTGGCAAAGGCCCTGCATCGCGCGGCATATTCAACCGCTTTTTATGCTTTCCTGCTGGGGTCAAAGCAGGCCCAGTTCGTAATAATCCCCCAAATCTTTGGATGTTCACTTTTGTTGAAGGTACTGCTGGCCTGCAGTTAAAGGCTATGCTGCAAAGCGAAGATTTCAATCTCTTCACGTTAGAATTGCCGACGCTCCTAAATTTCGAAACAATGTTTAGTAGCCCTGAAGCTTTAGAATATTTAACCATGGCGACTTACCAAAGGCTGCCTATCGCGTGGCAAGTCTCGCTTTCCGCCGATGGCAAGCATTGGTTATTACCATCCGGCGTCAAGAGTTCCGAATTGCTTTTTGAAAGTGACAATGAATTGATGCTCTATCAACTCCAATTCGATTCGAAAGAAAAGCTTTGGATACCCAAGCTTTTCGGTAAAGCCTTGGGCAAGCTAGCTCCTGAACATTCGGAGCCTGATGAAGAGGGCTCACATAAAATTTCCATTGATCAATTCCACCGTCCAGGCGTAGACCATCCCGCCGTTTTATGGGCTCAGGAACTCTATGAGCTTGAGCCAGGCCGTGCCGGAAAAGGTTCTTTATACCTCGTGGAAGTGAAGAAGACCGATCGGACACGGGAGGAAGGCGCAGGGACGGAAAATGATAATGAAGCGATATTGACCTATTTACTGCCGATTCCTGCAAGATCAGAGAATGGCGAAGAACCTTTGAGGATAGGTCTAGAATTGAAGCTTCTGAGTGACAGCAAGAGTGATTTACGTATAACTACAGAGAGGTCCATACCTCTGTCTCAGCAGAATCTTCTAAACTATCGCTTTCAATGGTCTCGCGCTCAGGTGGGGTATTCCTTCAAACTTAATCCTGATCTCAATCTTCAGCAATTCAAACCTCATTTTCGGCTGACCCCACGCATTGGGATTCTCAGCATTGACGCCTACCTTCCCGTAGCACTTCAAGATCAGGTCGAGTCGGCTAACTTTGATCTAAAGGTTCAGAATCAGTTTGAATTCGGCGGAGAGATGGCATTGGAACTCTGGCGGAAGCCTTATCGAATAGCCGCTTTCGCGTCGAACCACCTTGCAGGCTACTTGATCAAAGGCCGCGATTCCGCCAAGGTATCGAATCAAAGGTTCGGTGGATCCCTGCATTATCGCCATCAACTCGAGACTTGGAAGATGGCAGTTGGTCTGGATGCCTTGGCTTATTTCGACTGGATCACTCTCAAAAAAAATCTTGTGCCAGTGGGGTCAACGACTCTGGCACCATCTGACGTCGCTGCCAGCGGCATCTCGAAGAATTCCGTCTATCTTGGCCTCGGTTCGACTCTCTCTTGGTGAAAGAAGCTCTTCTTTGTCAATGCATGCGATAATTGTCAGCCATTTTACGGATAGCTTCATTCCATAGCGTTCACGGCGTGATCTTTAATTCGACAATTCCATTCAAAGCATTTTGCGTATAAACAAACATAAGATAATGAAACCCGGCGTTTTCGTAATGAATCATTTGCGAACCACTACAAGTGGCGCCAGGAATCACTAGATCGACTGTAGACTCCACCGTTGTGGTTAAATTCCGCTTTCTCAGCAAACCCGTTGTGCTGCAATAGTAGAGGATATCATCTGAGCCCGACTTCACGAGCGTGAAGTTGCGTATGTTCAAACTTGTATACGTGTAGGTTACGAGGTTATTGCTCACCTTCAGAAGCTTGGTTGGCCCAACGGCGGTCAACACACCGTAATAAGCACCGTCGTACTCTTGGAAATTTGCCGTCAATGGAACTTTTCCACCATGCTGATAGGACTGTAAATCAAATTCATTCGCCGCGGTACCACTGCTTGGAAAACCATTGAAGTATATCCAGCTGTAGCCAAGGTCAGTATTTGCGGATAGTTTTACAGCACCTTTGGCTCCAACGATTCTGCGGAAATTTGTGACGGTCGTACCATCGTGGTTTGCGGTATCTGCTGCCGAAATCATAATATTCATACTGTACCATCGAGCATTCTGCCAAGTGGCATCCGTGGCGCCGTTGTAACGAATCGAAGGTTCTGCAGTTTGAACTATTAACTTCGTACCAGTCATGCCGTGGACGATAGGCCTCACTTGTGTAAACGCATTGTTGGCAGATATGGGGCTAGGGGCCCATTGAAAGCTGCTGTTCAACTTAACCTTATTCGCACTGTTAAAGCTACCGGCAGCTGGATCGAAGAGATCGCTGGCAACGCCTGTACAACCCGCGCAGCTGTAAGGGATGTAGGTCGACCAGAGGAGACTGGAGCGTGTGAGCTTAAAGACCGTGGCGCCCTGCCCCGACTCATAGTCACCTACAAAAAGATTGCCCGCTTCGTCCAAGGCAAAGGGGATATTGTTCGAGGCAATCCACACGCCTTCGATAATACCCGGTGCTACTCCGCTCGACGGTCCACCTGCAATCCAACTCCAGCTTAGGCCATTTCCGGCCAGGATATTGATTTTATCATCCATCACACTGCGATAAGTTTTGGTTGCAAAGTGGCTGAAAACAACCTCTTCTTTGCTGTTGGCGATATCAACTCGTCTTTGAAAGTAGTTGACGAAATCACCAATGACTGTATCAGTGGCCGAGAGATTGCTGGCAATTTTTCGGAAAGAGCTGCCAAAAATTGTCTGCACTTTGCCGCTGGCATCGACAATTCGTATCTGTCCTTGATCCATGAAATAGATAGTCCCTGCCTCATCGACAAAGATAGAATTGATATCGATGTCGCAGACACTCCAGACGGTCCCATCAGCGCAAGATAGCTGGTTGACAGGGGATGATGGGTTGGTCTGTCCTAAAACCTTGGTCCAGCTCGTGGCAGTGGCATTCGACATATAGGCCCCGGCCTGCGCTCCCCCTTGTCGGCTGATCATGTAAATCAATCCGTTTAGACCCATATGAACTTCTAAAGACCAGTTATGATTTAAGGATCCTGGCATAGACACCGGATTCCCAGGCATACCTGGGGTGCCTCCGTAAGTTCCTGTGAGAGTGGAAGAGTTCATATTATAGATATGCTCACCATGACATCGGGCATCAAACCAATAATATTCGGACCACCATTTGCTGAGGCTTCCATCCTCAGCGAATATCGGGTGCGAATGATAGATCATGTCCTCACAATCGGCATTGCTCGGAGGACTGTAAGCAGGCAGATAAGGTGCAGCATTTTCTAAGCGGAAGACATCAAACTTTCCTGTTGATTCGTTAATAAGGGCAGGTATTCGATGCCAGGCTCCTGAGAGATTCACCCTTACCTTCGCGTAAAGGCCACTCTTTGTGGGGAAAAACTCCGAGACTTCGTTGGTGGTGCCACTGGCTCCCGCCGCAGCCGTACTATCATAAGTCTTGCTGGTATTCGTGTTGAAATCAAGCACGCGAAGAACGCTCCCATCGTTAATCCACAGCCGTTGCAAAGGTTGAGCAAGGTCGAGCCAAATTCTATTGGGATTAGGAATTTTCAAGTTCGTCAACGAACCATCGCCAGGATAGGCAGCTTTGGGATAAGCAATCGTAACGATTTGATCTCGGGGGTCAATTTTGAGAATGCCGAGGGCAGTGTCAATCACATAAATTACACCCTGACGGGTCACCACAAAGTTGTTCGCCGCATAGCCGAATAGATTTTCCATATTTGAAAAGTTGAGTTGGAAGCCTTTGGCATTGCCGCCGAGACCCTTGAAAGTACGACCTGCGACCTGTCTTACTCTATTGCCCGTATTCAACGCTTTCGATTCGCGATAGTAGGAGTCGTTGTTGCTGTTCTGTACCACGAGCTGCAGGCGCATGTAGTTCGATGTAGGTGCGGTAAGGCGATAGCAACCGGTCGCGCCCACCACAGGCGTGCAGTTATTAGCAGAGTTCGGGAGATTGGCGATATAGCTCGTCCAGTTTGAATCATCGATAGACCAGCGGATGCCAAGCGGCGTCGCGCCGATTCCTGTCCCGCCTGTCACATTCCAGTGCAAATCTATTTCTTCTCCTGCTGCAAATTCTGATTGAGTGGACCCCGTGGTATTCGTTACGCCGACGATCGATAAGGTCGGGGGGGTGGGTACGGTGAGGGTTATCGTCGCACGACCGATTCCCTCTGTATTCGCGTTGGCTGAAATGTTGCCCACCTCGTCCCGTACGAAAGCGTAAGTCGAGTACTTGCCCGATGCTAAGCTCAAGACGAAAGGCATACCGGTAACTGTTACCGATTTACTAGAGCTCATGCCGACTGAGCTGAGAGTTTGCCAGCATACATCATTTGCATTTGGCGCCACGGGAGCCGTAGGAGCAGTGGAAGAGTTGACCCATACTCTTTGGAGTATGCAGATCGAGTTGATTGGGGTCGTCGCGTCGGCCGCGGTTAGGCCAATGAGCGTTCGATAGGAAAGGGTGGAAGAATCACCTTGGTTCACACTCATTGTTGATACGACTGGGGCTGTAGAATCGCGCAGAAAAGTCAGGCTTAGGTTGGTCGAATCACCAGACATGTTCGTCTGTGTCAGGACGAAAACGGAGTTCCCATCGCTGGTGATTGTGGGAGTTGTAAAGCTCCAGGTCCCGGCGTTGCAAGAGGGAGGAGTCGGTGAATTAGGACCTGAGACAGCGATCGTATAGCTTGCATCGCAGAGTCCGGCGAAACTCACTTGGTTCAAGCTGGATTTCAAAAGAACAGTGGGACTGCTTAGCGCCGGGCCAGCCGTGTTACGCGTCCAGGTACCGAAAATCGTTGTCGCGTTAGACGCTCTATCGGTCTGGACAAATGTGTAGATATGCATTCCGTTGGTACGAGTGGGGGTTAGGTAAGTCCAAGCACCCAGGATACAGCTTACGCTGGCCGATCCCGTGATACCGGGACCAGTGATAACGATACTGGGATTGGTGACGCTTGCACTCGAATCACAGTAGCCCCTAAAGGTGTAGGCATTGTTACTGGCATCGACTGCAAAAGCCGCACTGAAATCGTCAAAGGTGAAGGTTGGAGTGACTGTATCACGCAACCAGGTCACACTCGCAGTCGCCGTGTTCCCTGCCGCATCCGCTTGGCTAAGTCCGTAGACGCGTGTCGCGTCGGAGCTTTTTGATGCCGTTATATAGCTCCATGCGCCTCCGTTACAGGTAACCCGACCTTCTTCGACCCCTAAGAGCTTGATGACAACATCGAGATTGGATTCGCACGCGCCTCCAATTGTGAGACTGTTGCCGGCACTGTAGGTCGTCGGCGCCGTGGTAGTCTGAGTCAGAATAGAAGCCACGTTGTCGTTAACAAAAATACGGCTTGACGTTCCAACGTTCCCAGCTCGATCAGTTTCGGTAAGAGTCACGGTTTTATTGCCTTCGCCGCTAGCGAAGAAGACCGTACGCGCTAGGGAATTGGAGGCACAAATGAGGCCATTCAGGGAAGTTGTGAGATTGCCTGTAATGCTGACTGCATTTCCTGTCTCGCAGCTCAATGCGATGGCGAGTGATCCCTGCCCGGGAGTGCTGGCAGCTGGGAATAAAAATGCTGGAGCCGGTAGAGTCGTGTCTATTATAAAATCACGCTGAGCCGATAGCGAATTGGGGCTGCCGGGCGTGGGAAGCGTGAGAACTGCGGCGTTTTCGGCAAAATCTCTGATGAAACTGTCAGCACCAACGAGCAGGGCTCCCGCCGATGCATAGTCGAGGTCACTGCTGGTATCGCCAGGCTGCACGGTATAATTAAATAATAGACTCGACGGTCCAGCCCCTGAGGCATAAAGAGCTTGCCGATTGGAGCTACCGGCATTGATAAGTAATGAAATCCCTTCGGGACGAACCGTGAAGATGTTCTCTGAGAACTCGACTTTTAGCGGAATGATTGCTCCAACCTTAAAGGAGCCGTTAGGACTAACACTTGTGATTTGAGAAATAGTTGGAGCTGATGTGTCGATCGTTAGATTCTGAATGGAACTAACCCATGCTGTGGTTTGCCCCACTTTATCAACAGCCTGGACGCAAGCGAAATAAGTCTTGCCATTGACACCGACTGCACTTGCCGACTTGGTTGTGCTGGTCACAGCGGCTGTACAATTCGTAGTGCAGCCTGATAGCTCGCAAAGCTTGGCATTGAAATGGTCAAGATTTGCATCACCACCGCCAGTCCAAGCCATGGCTACCGAAAGGGCTTGATTTCTTCCTGAAGTGAAGCCCACGGATTGTGGATTGTCAGGCATTATCGTATCGACGACTAGGTCCTTCCCCAATGGGTTCTCGAAGGATGCAAAGTCAAGGTTTGCGGGACGATCCTGAGTGTCTGAGACAGTCCCTCCAGGTCCCATTTCAAGACGGGTTAGGAATTTCAATTCAGGCGTGTTATCCCCGTCGCGAACGGTGTAGGTAAAACCCAAAGTGTCAGTTCCATCTCCGTGGGTGTAATAGGCGTAACGTGTGCCGTCGTTAAAGAGAAGAGGAAGTCTTAATCCACCGCTATTGGTTACTCGCACGGTGTCAGTGAACTTCACATCAAAGGTCAATACATCACCGTCTTTATAGAAGCCAGCGTTGAGAGCTGTGGAGACATGGGTAATCCAGGGTTTTAGACTCGTACCTATGCCTTCCAAGTGTAAGCAGGATTTGGAGCGCAAAGTGCCTCGCACTGCCCTTAAACAATAAGATTTTTTATCTGAAGCCTGAAGATAGCTTAGGGCAATCGAGTTTTCGGTTGTGGTGAATTGAGGGACTATCGAATTTGGGTTGTCGAAGATCTGATAGCTGGTAGCTCCGTTCACAGCTGCCCAAGAAACGGTTAGGCTGCTTCGCGTGACAGCCATCGCTACCGTAGAAATGTCCCCAAAGTTAATTTTTGATAAAATAATTTTGGGTTTTTTCTGTTTCAAATGCCGGGTTGATTTACTTCTCACTTCAAAGATGTAATAAGCTCCGGGGTCGATGATCTCTTGGTCGTAAGTATACCGATCGGAGTTTGTTACGGTTGCCACGAGTTTGATATCGACCGGCGACTTGTCAGACGCCAGGGAGGGAACTTCGAATGTTGAGAGCAAGTTGTCTTGAGTCAGGTTCAGTTGCTCTGCGCCTTTAGGGGCTTCGATTGTCTTATAAAGATAGATCTCATAATCGTTATCAGTTTTGCCTTTTTTCGATCCTAATTGCCATGCGAGTTCAAATTGACCGTTGCTGTTTACGGTGACTGATTCCAATCCGGAGAAATCGTCCGATGAACGAGTGTTGGTTATGAAGACATTGAGGTCACTGCATCCGAGCAACAACAAAGCGAAAGATAAGGCCTTAAGTAGGGTCCAAAGCTTCGGTTTTTGTCTGGGATGAACCATTCTTACGTCTGCTTTTTGTTCAGAGTGAGCTACCGTATCTCGTTCTAGGATATACTCGGCAAAATAGCTGAAAAATTGAGATATAGTTTAAAGATAGGAATTTGGTTCTCGGGGTTGGTCAGAAAGTGTAGCAATTTCAGCGACCCAATCCTTTGAGTTTGGAGTTGCAGGAATCGTCGTGGGTTACTGTGGTGCGCAGTTGAAGTCTGATGGCACAAATATCTATTCTTCCACATCCATAGATATGGTTGCGATTTGCAATGCCGTTGAGAATCCGTGTGTAGGAGCCACTGATCTCGCAGCATCAACGGCTTGCTCAATTGCCATCAAAGCCTACGATCTAACAGCCATCGGTCGAAAGATGGCTTCGGGTTCTATGACCCACGGAAGCTCATTTTATCCTCCGATTGCAAATGTCACTTTTGATGGAACGACATCCGATTCCATTCACTTCGGTCCGATTGTTGCCACTCCGGGCGTAGGTGACCTCGGTACGGGAGGAAAATGAGGAGATTCAAGTTAAGACTCGGCCCCTGTATGAGTCTTGGTGAGCTGATTCGCTTTTTAACGGGACGTCAGAAAAAGCAAAGCACACTGAACTCTTAAGTGTATTCTGCGATTTACTTCTGGTTATAAATTGTGAGTCACAGAATAGTTTCATGCATTTTCCAAAAAAAGTTAGAGTACGTGATAAGCTTTTGAAATTTAAAAATTTTCTTTGTATCAAGGCTGATTCTAAATCGATTTCTCAAGTATATTTCGAAATTATTCTATATCTTGACTTGAGTTTACTCATTCGAGCTCGATTTATTCTGATAAGTTTATGCCATTCGATCGATGAGTGACTCTATTCGGAGCGATATAAGCTTAGAGAGAATGGACTCCATGAGTTTTCGAATGGAAAGGAACGACTGCAGTGCTTCTTAGCCTGGCGAAGGGATGAGGAAATCGATCGAATTTTCAATCTCTTCGTCATTTCTAGCCATAATAAGGGAGAGTTTTATGAAAATTAAAAAAGACGAAGACGATAAGCTCGGTGCGAATGCGAAGAGGCATCGGCGTGCCGATGGCACTGTGGATTCAGCCCACGGCCATCCGGGTCAGTTGCCTGGCTCTGGAGCTGATTTTGCTTCCACTGACATGGAAGTTCCAGAACCTTCAGGAGTTAAGGAGTAGATTTCGAGCCCGGTTCCCCTCCTATATAAATCGTGACAAGGGCACAGTATGTTAAACTCGATCTCTCATTTCGCGTTCGGAGCTGGCGCCGGCACGCTTTGTCCACTCATGGCTGGATCCATCGAGAAATTCTCGATTGGGAAAGGAATTACATTTGGAATGGGAGTCTGGGCTACGCTTTATATCGGAGCTCTTCCTAGTCTCGGGATTATGAAGCCTCCCAGTCGGGAGGTTAAGTATATTCTGCTTGAAGAGATTGCGTCTCACGTTGCTTGGGGTGCGGGTCTTGGCTGGAGTGCCAAGGCTTTACAAGGCCGAGCTAGAGGCCTTCCATGCTACCGTTCCGGTAAACCTGGCTGATTTTTTTGATCAATGAGTATACGCTCGAGGTCGATCCGACCTCCAGCCTTCGCATGACGCAAAGGGGCAGTCGACCGGCCCCCCCGATGGCGTCGATTTTTGGGCGTAATTTTTGAAGCCGCCTCAGTTCAAACCGCTATTGAAATAATTTACTTTTCGATCTCAGCCAT
>JACMPP010000001.1 GCA_014377445.1 Oligoflexus sp. | reverse complement strand
TATTAATTTCTCGCAAAGATTTTTTAGGGTCGTCGGATTTTAATTCCTGAAACCTTCGAGCGCTGACCAGGACGCGTGTTTCGAGAGAACCGAGGAGTTTATTATAGGACTGTACGCTGTTCGTAAGACCTTTACCCATATCCGCTAAGTGCCCGCTTAGATCAGCAATTCGTCCATAAAGCTCGCGCCCGAGACGACTCACTTCCTCTGCGTGTTTCGAAATATCTTCCTGTCTCCAGGCATAGGCCGTCGTCCGAAGCAGGGCTATCAGTGTTGTTGGCGTAGCGATGAGAACTCGATTTTCTGCACCGTATTCGATGAGAGACGGATCGGCTTGTAAAGCGGAGCTATAAAACGCCTCACCCGGAAGGAATAGCAAAACAAATTCGGGCGAACCCTCGAGTTGTTCCCAATAGCCCTTTTGCCCCAAAGCCTGCACCTGACGCTTGATGAGCTGCGCATGTTGTTCAAAGAGTTTCTTGCGCTTCTCGTCATCGTCACAATCAATCGCTTCCATGTAGGCCTGGAGAGGGGCTTTTGAGTCGATCGCGATCGAACGATTGCCGGGCAAACGAACCACCATATCAGGGCGCAACTGTCTACCCTCGGCATTAACAGAATGATGCTGCTCGTAGAAATCACAGTAAGCAAGCATGCCTGAAAGTTCCACAACGCGGCGCAACTGAAGTTCACCCCAACGACCACGCGTCGTCGGTGACTTCAAGGCACTGGCAAGATGCGAGGCTTCCAACTGAAGATTCTTCTGGGCGCCGAGCAGCAAAGTAATCTGCTCCTGAAGCCCTTGGTAAGCCCCCACCCTTTGCTTCTCAATTTCGCCCATTCGTAATTCGACATTGGCCAGAGTCTGCTGCAAAGGGGCCACGAGTTGGTCGACAGCCTGTCGACGAAGTTCAAGATCGCCCTGGGCGCGTTCATTCTGTTTGCCCAGGACGCCTTCCGCCATTTGCAAAAAGGCTTCCCCGCTCCGGCGAAGCGCTTCACCCGAGATCGACTGAAACGTTTCTTTGAGTCGATTTTCTGCGGATTCGAGGAGAAGGAGTCGCTCCCGATGGGCCTTGTCCTGTTGTTCCAGTTCGGTTTCGATTCGCGCAGCATGGATCTGCAGGGCCTGCGCCTCGCGCTGCTGAGCTTCCAACCTGCCCTGAAGTTCTGCCAATCGTCTCAATGCTTCGTCGCGTTCTTGCTGATTCCTATTGGATTGATCCTGAATATGGCGCGAACGCATATAAAAGAACAAGCCGCCCATCATACCGAGGATGATGAGGGGCCAGGCGATAAGAGCTTCCATATCTATTCCTCAGGCTCTCAAGAGGGAGCTTTATTGATTGAGATGATTGGACATCGAGTCGGGTCGACCGATGCATTGATAATGAAAACCGCGGCGGATCAAATCGTTTGAATCGTATTGGTTCCGCAAATCAAACACGGTCTTCTCCGCCATGAGTCCCTCGATTTTCTCCCAGTTCGGTCTTCGGTATTCGCTCCACTCGGTGACGAGCACGAGAGCGTGCGCGCCCTTGAGAATATCGTAGGAGTGCTCGGAATAACTGAGGCCTTTGACCTCACCGAACTCCTGGCTGAAATTGACGATGCCTTCAGGATCGTGGCCACGCAGCTCGGCTCCGCCCGTGAGGAGCTTATCGATGATAACGAAAGCAGGGCTTTCGCGAACGTCATCCGTTCCTGGCTTGAAGGTCAGACCCCAAACCGCGATCTTCTTGCCCTTTAGAGATCCGAAATGCTCGATGATCTTTGCCACTGCAAATTCTTTTTGGCGAAGATTCGCAGCCGAAACGCCCGCGAGCACTGTGAGCTCAACCCCATGGCTCTCACCGGAACGAATCAGGGCTGCCACGTCCTTGGGAAAACAGGAACCGCCGTAGCCGGGACCGGCATGAAGAAACTTTCGGCCGATGCGCGGGTCAGCGCCCATAGCTATACGGACCTTGTCGACGTTGGCGCCGACCTTCTCGCAGAGGATAGCCATCTCATTCATAAAGCTGATACGGGTCGCGAGCATCGCGTTAGCCCCATACTTGCTCAGTTCGGAGGAGCGGCGGTCCATTATGAGGAGACGACCGGGGTCGTCGAGGATGAAAGGATTATAAATCTCGTGAAAAGTCTCGCTTACGCTCAGTTCGTTGAGACCCACGATAATGCGATCGGGTTTGAGGAAATCGGCTACAGCCGCCCCTTCTTTCAAAAACTCTGGGTTCGAAGCGACGGTGACTTTGATCTTGGAGCCGCGAGTCTTAAGTTCCTGCTCGACGACAGCCGCCACCATATCGCAGGTTCCCACCGGAACGGTAGACTTCACGACAACGATAATGTCTTCGTCGATAGTCTGGCCGATCGAACGGGCGACAGCCTTCACATGGGAAAGATCTGCCGAGCCATCTTCCCCTTCGGGCGTACCCACGGCAATGAAGACAACTTTGGCTCCAGTCAGGGCGGTCTTTAGGTCCGTCGTAAAGTGGAGTCGCTCGTGGCTTTGATTGCGCTTCATCATGCCTTCGAGATCTGGCTCAAAAATAGGGCAGATGCCGGCGCGGAGCTTTTGGACCTTTTCTGCGTTCAAGTCCACACAGGTCACACTGTGTCCAACTTCCGACAGACAGACTCCGGTGACAAGTCCTACATAGCCAGTTCCCACGATCGCTAGACGCATGCTCAATCCTCAGATCACTTTCCACTGCCCCACGACTCAGAAATGGCCAGGGAAAGCTAATATTTTTGCCAAGTCCGGGTACTATGAACCAGCAAAAGCTTTGGAACAAGCCTAAAATAAGGCTTTGAAAAGCCCTTCAAATCAGGAATTCGACATTCAGAGCCGAGTATATTACCTAGCTCGATTGCACGGTTGCCTGGGAAGTGCTATTCTTGGACCATGACAAATGCCCAGATCACATCTTTGTGAGTGCATGACCAAACATGGCAGACGATAAGACCATAATCGCCGACCCCGGCTCCAGTATCTTTAATCCGCCTAAGAAGTCGGCCGCCTGTCTAGTGCAGTATAGCGGGACGAATCTTGGGAAGCGCTATGTACTGGACCATAACGAAATGATTGTAGGCCGCGCGCCGACGGTTGACATCGTTATCAACGAGCAAAGCGTGTCCCGATCGCATGCCCAGTGTGTTCAACAAGGCGAAGAAGTCGTTATGGTTGACCTTGGCAGTTCCAATGGTACATACATAAATGACAAAAAAGTCGTTGGCCGCCAGAGTCTGCGTGATGGTGACATCATTCGTCTCGGCAACATCGTTTTCAAATTCTTTGCCCAAGGCAACGTTGAAAACGTCTTCCACGACAAGATCTACCGAATGGCTACGATCGATGTCGGGACCAACACCTTCAACAAGAAATACTTGATCGAATCCCTTGAATCCGAGTTCAAGTTCGCTCGAGCTTATGCGAGGCCTCTGTCCCTCATTTACTTCGACTTGGATTTCTTCAAGAAGGTAAATGATACTTACGGACATAGCGTGGGTGACGGCATCCTTCGGGATGCAGCCTCCCTTGTTAAATCAACCATTCGTAAAGACGATATTTTCTGTCGTTACGGTGGCGAAGAATTCGTTATCCTCTTGCCTTCGACCGACGCGAAGACAGCTTACGAGCTGGCCGAGCGCATTCGTGGGCTCTTCGAAAACCACAAGTTTGAAATCCAGGGTCACACCATCAAACAGACCGTGTCGTCGGGTGTGTCGCAGTTAATCCCGAAAATGACGGGACCGGATTCTCTACTTGAGGACGCAGACAAAAAGTTGTACCAATCAAAGACGGATGGCCGTAACCGGGTCACGATCTAGAAGCCATTTCATGACTTCTCACGGTCGGAATCGTCGCCACGGCCTCCGCTAGTTTAATAGTAGTGGAGCGCGATCGTGTTTAAAAAGTTCCTTGTGGCGAGCTGTCTTTCCATACTTCCCGGCTGTCTCAGCACGATCGATTCGACCAATCTTCAGACTCCCACCCCGGTGCCTGAAGATCCTGCGTACAACAAGATTTATGAGGAATCTTCGCAGAAGTTCGACTTCATCGACCGCTTCGAAACCAAATACAAAATCAGCATCACTCAGCTCAACACCAATTTCCGTCAGGCCATTGCCTCGCGTTATGAAAAAGTGTTCCTTGAGCCGCAGCCCCTTTTGACAGAAGCCAGCACCAAGACCGCTTACTTCGTCACGATGTATTCCTCGAACAACAAACTTGCTGATTTGGCTGATGACCGCCTCTGGGCCGTTCAGCTTCGCACAGGCTCAAGCGTGCTCAAGCCAAGCGTAATCAAACGCATCGAACCCAAAGAACGCTGGAACGTCTTCTTCCCCGAGATCAACACCTGGAGCGCAGAGTTCCTTCTCCTCTTCGATCAAACACCTCCAGCCAATCAGCCTGATGCTGTGAACGCTGTCAGTGAACTCATACTCGCATCCCCCGAAGGCAGCATCTCAACTCGCTGGTAAGGCGAAGCTTCCCCTCATTTTTCGGCAAAAAATAGACTAAAAGCGTTGCAGGACACATTCTGTAGCGCTTTGTCAATCCTCCCTATGGCCTACCAAAAATAGTTTCGTACAAGCAATCCAAAGCAAGCACAGAGCTTTTTCCGGAAACTCACCCCTTACGCCTAAAGCCCTACAGGGTGTGGATTTGACACGACTGGCTCCGCCTTTGTTAAAATAAAAGAACAGACCATTAGGTTCGATTTTTGCATCAAGGAGTTTTTATGTCACGTTATGATCGCGGTGATATCCTTATGGAACTAATCGAGTTGTGCCGTGATATCAAGTCGGAGATCCATCAGCAGCTCACCTATTACCGGGCGAGCGTCTACAAAACCGAAACCGCGGAACACATCGAACTCAAAATCACGCAGCTTCAAGTTCTGGCGGAGCTCTGCGGCAACGAAGCTCTCTGCGATGCATTTCGCGATTACGACGAGATGAAGAAAAATGGTCTGAAAAACATGGTCCCCGGCGAATGTTTCCTCAGCCATCGGGTCGCCAATCTTTTCCAGTCGATTGAATTGATGTTTGAAGATATGCTTCAGGACATACATCTTGCCAACCAAGATGATAGACACCAACTGACCAAAAATGTGATCAGAAACCGCAAGCAACTCTTGTCGATCTGCCGTCAGGGCACAAGACAATGGCAGTTCTTCAGCGGTATCTGAACCATACGCAGGAGGCAGGATGAATATTTTTTTAACGTCTATACTCGTCCTCGTCTCGGCGACCGCACCCCTGCTCCTGCCGCTGGCCCGCAATCTCGAATATGAATATGTGAGCCTCGTCAGCTATCTTCTTTTAGCTTTGCCTCTCATCCTTTATTTTCTGCCCAAACAAAGCGTTCCGTCACCCAAGCGAGCCGGTGTCCAACTTCTCGTTTCGATGCTTTTGACCTTTATCCCAGCCTTCATCATGTTTCGCACGAATAGCTGCCAATGCAGTGAAACCGACTTCCGCTTTTGGTGGCAAGTGCAGATCTTCCCGCACCTTCTCCTGAGTCACGCAGCGGCTTGGTTGATGCTCAAAGGCAAAAGCAAAAAGACCAAGTGGGTTGTGCCAACCTACATTGTGGTCGTCATTGGACTTTTTCTCCAGATGGCCTGGACCCTTTGGAGTATGCCTCAAAAGAGAATCACGCATCTTCTTACCGGATTTATTCACGGCGCGATCTATGACAATGGCATTGGCGTCGACGCGGGCATTCTCTACGCGCGTCTCAGTCATGTCTTCATCGCTCTCGCCCTGCTGAGCCTGGCTCTTTATCACAAGAAGCTCGCCCGCATCCTCGCCTGCGCTGCCTTGATCCTCGCGATCGGTACAGGCTGGAAAGCCGCCCAATTCCCTTCGACCACTCATGGCATCGATGCTCTGAATGAACTGATGCCCGACACCAAATCCTCGCGCTTCTTCACCCTGCACTACAACAAAAGCAAGAGCACACAAAACCCTGAGATTATCGATCAGATCTTCGCTTCAGCTGAATTCCACACGCAGGACATCGCCAAAAAACTTTTGATTTACGACACGCATGTTGAACTCTATATCTACCCCTCCCGCTGGGATAAAAAGTTGTGGTTTGGCGGCGATGGCACCGATATCACCGACGTGAAGACACCGTCCGTGCACATCATCGCCGAGTCCTGGCCCCATGGAACGCTTCGTCACGAACTCGTGCATGCGATGGCCTCTTCCTTTGCATTCTTCGGCCTCGGCTTTCATCCCAACATGGCCTTCACCGAAGGTCTCGCCGTGGCACTGGCGCCTGGCGAAGAGGATATTTCTCTTCATGCTGGTGCCGCAGGCATTCTGCGTTCTCAACAGGTGGATCCTGTAAAACTCTTTTCTCCTATGTTTTGGGGTGAATCAGGCCGTCGCGCCTATACCGTGGCCGGCTCTCTCATCACCTTTCTGATCGATCACTACGGCATTGCCAAGGTCAAGCAACTCTATGCGGGCTCTTCCTGGCACGACACCTTCGGCAAGGAAACCGAGACGGTTCTCGGTGACTGGAAGACCTTCCTCGAACAAAACTACGCGGACAAAACCGAGGATCTGACGGCGGAAGCGATGTACCGTTATCCCGGCCTTCTCTATGATCAATGTCCGCATTCCAAGGCTCTTCTCGCCAATTCCTCGAAGAGCTATCTCAACAAGCTTCGTCAACCCGATGGCTGGAACATCGATAAGGACTACTGGCCCTGGAGATTGACCGTCGAAAACGGACCATCGACACGCCTGCAGGTTCTTCGCGCTGAATACTTTAAAAAGGGCGCGACTGAGGAGCTTCTGAGTCAGGTTCGCAAGGAGCGCCAGGTCCCACCACGCGCTATGGAAGATGTCGAGGGATCGTCTCTTGAGTTTGATATTCTCATCAATCTCAAACGGAATGACGAAGCCAAGGCCGTTATCAAAAAGCTTTTGGCTGATCTTCAGAAATTCAAACTGGGCGACGGGAATATGCGGCAACTCTGGAGCCGGAAGGTTCTCAGTGGACTGCCAGGGACCACAGCTAAAACCTGGCTCGCACTCTTATCAGGTCAAGGGAACAGTGTCCCAGGCCTCGATGCCGCGCCTTCCCAGGTCCCCTGGCTCCTCAATTATCTCTATCTCAGGAATCATAGATTTTTGGAAGCCGATCGGACTCTTCTGGACTCACTCGTCCAGAGACCGGTGCCCGTCGAGCTGCCCAATAGCTTCGCTGTGGAATGGTGGAAGTTTATCGGCAATCGAAGATTTGAACTGCACGACTATGAAGCGGCTTCCCTGGCCTTTCAAAATGCAGCGGCGATTGCGCCCGAAGGATCCCGCGATGCGATTCTTCTCGCGGGCGAAGAGTCTTTGTTTGCGTTGCGTATGGAAAAAGCGAAGGCTCATAACGTGCATCATTGAAGCAAACGAGAATTTGTAACTCTTTCCTTAAAAAACACGTACTCCAAGATCGTAAACACGGAAATCATCGACCTGCACATTAATCGCGGGATCCAAAACACCGACATTGGGATCAAAACCAAACAGAGAATTTAATTAGGCGATCACAATCTCTTTTACCTCACCCCGCTGATTATCTTTCGTGGCATTTAAACCATCAAAGGGTGAACCATCGGCATTCTTCATACCGACTGCGGCTCCGATTGTACTCAGGAAGCGGTTGTTTATGATCCGTTGATTCGAGACTACAAAACGACCTGTCAGGAGCTTGCCGTTACAACTCCCCGCATAGACGTGAGGCAAGTCGACGACGTCATGGTGCGTGTTGGTCAGGTCGTTCAGGAGAACAGCGACGCCGTAATCCAAAGTCGTCTTGCCACCACCCATATCATAAGAGCTCAAGCGATCGAGGAGATACTTGAAGCCATCCATGACAACCTTATCGATCCTGTGATGGAACTCCACGCCTGACCCATTGTTGTTGTGATGGGAAATCGTATGATAGTCGTCATTGCTGCCGACATCATAGCGGCAACCATCAAGACCCTGACCAAACTGCATATTCGCGGCCCGAATTTGCCCCGTTGCGGCTGCAAGCGCGATGATATCGAGGTGCATCTTCGCGATGTTGGGAACATTGCCATAGGCGCCGTTGTTTTGATCGAAGCCTTTTGTGTCGTTGATTCGCTTCAATTCGCCTTCGCCCATGGAGAAGTTCAAAACGCCCATGTTCTTTTCAACAAGGCGAATGTTGTCGCGATGCGCTTCCAAACGAACTTTATCGGCTTTGCTCAGACGTGGATTCTTGAGTAATTCTTCCATCTGCTGTTTCACAAGGTCGTTGACACTCTTATGGAGCAGCGTCTTATTCTCAAGGGCCGAGGTATCGGCATTGGCATCAAACAGGCCGAAGATTTTTTTGTAAGCTTCGAAGGGGTTTTTCTGGGCGGGGTTCTTCTGCCCATTGCCCTTATAGGACATGATATCGTAGATGTTATCCCCTTGAACGGCGGAGATCAGGTTCAAAGGCTCGCCTTTGAAATAACGGGCGATCTCCCAGTCGATGGACGTCCCGCTCGATGTCGTCCGGTTTTTCGCTGACGCACTCCAGTTGGGTGTCGCGCCAGTCAGGATTTGAGCGCAGGCGTAGGCATGACCGCACTTCATTCCCGATTCGCCGTCCTGGTAAGGGATGGCGATGCCTTTCAGGGCAAGGATCTTGGATTTGTAGGCGGAAAGGCCTTCCATCGCGGTGCCTTTAAGCGAATCATCCGTGATCAAGCCCGGTGTTTTGGGCCACCAGCGTTTATCCTCCACGCCATTGCCCTGATGCATGAAGATAGCAAAGGGGAGTGGCTCCGCGCCGGCCGCCTGAGCTTTGCTGTCGAGGAGACCTTCCAGAAAAGGCAGGCCGAAGACAACACCGCCGGCACCCTTTAAAAATTGTCGTCTTTGCATATCCACTCCATTTCAATCGAAATCTTTACATCATTTTGTTTAAGATCAGGTCAATCACGGCGTTTCTTGATTCGGCCGCCGGGTCACGAGATTCGGATCAGAGAGCAGAGCCGTGAAGATATCGCGTGTCGCCATGCCGCTCATCGATTTCGTTGTTAGATCTTCGATAATCGATGCATCCGAGCCCGTGACTTTCCGTGCATAGAGATATTCGATCGCGTGCTTCACATAGCAGCGATGAATCTCAGGATGCTTTACGAGGCCTTTGATAAATTCGACAGCACCGGTAAATTCCACGGTCGATTTGCCGAACGAAAATGATCCCGTTGGATCGATAGGCGCCCCGTTCAACTCCGTCGTACGCCAGCGACCCGCTGCATCGAAACTCTCGAGCGCAAAACCTGGAGGGTTGAGCATATTCGTATGACAGGCGTTCCCACAGGTGCCAGGACCTGTCTTCGCGTTCGTTCGTTCGCGCTGGGTTTTACCTTCTTTTTCGGGTCCGGATGGCACAGGAGGGGGTGCCAGCAAAACTTCGGGACAAAGAAACTTCTCAACGAGGTGAGCGCCACGGCGAATGAGGAGAGAATCGGAGAGACTGGCGTTCTTGGAAAGATAACCGATTTGTGTGAAAAAGCCGGCGCGCTGCGTGGGATCAAGAGTGATCTTTGTCATGCCAGTACCCGTAACGCTCTTCGCCCCATACAAAGGAGCAGACGCGGCATTGGCAAAGGTATAGGGCGCTGTCATCAGCTCGGTGAGCCCTTTGCCCTGAACAACCGCAACGTCATGCACGAAGGCTTTGGCTTCATTGTAGGGGGCATCGCCAATGTTGGCCCAATCCGGAATGAGCTTGGTGTTCTTCGCGATATTTCGATAGTCCTCAACACCGAAGCCCTTTATGTGAAAATAATCGAGCGAGTCGGCAGCTCGGGGATCTTTCAACAGACGAGTCGCTTGCGCTTTCAGGACGTCAGGCTTCAGAAGACTGCCGCTGATCGCCGCAGCTAGAAGCTCATCATCAGGACCAGAGTTCCACGCACCATAGGATAGACGCGAGGCGACTTCGATGGCACTGAGCCTGGCAAAGTCACCTTCCTGCACAGTTCCCAGTTCGATGCGGTAGATAAAGTAAGGGGATTGCATGAGAGTGCTGATGACGGCCTGGATGCCGTTAGCTGTTGCGTCCGCATAAATCTTCGGTGCGCTGTTAAAGAAGTTCACGAGCACGCTGAGTTCGGCGGTCGTCGGCGCGCGGCGATAGGCCCGACGAGCGAGAGGTTCGACAATCGCTTGCGCGCGGGCTGGCCCCGAAGCCGGAGCCGTGGCGGGAATAAGGAGTTTCATAAGAGCGGCGTCACCCGCGATTTTCGCGCCCATCTGATCCGCAGCTTCCTCGTAGTTGAATCTGAGGTCCGACGTGACTTCGTTTTTGCCATCGTTTTGAAAGACTGAGCCTTGAGGATCCGGCAATAGAATGATTCCGGTTGGCACGGCCTTCAGGAGCAGGAGGTCGCGTACGGAATTTAAATATTGAGTATGGGACAGGCGCGGAAAGGCCGTCGCAAAAAGTGCCGCTGTTGAGTTTGGATTCAAATCCCCTTCGCCTGGGACGGGGTTAGGATTGGGATCGAGGATAAAGCCTTCCTTCCCCAAGTTCTTCGTACGCAAAGGCGGATTGGAGCAGGCAGTGGCGACCATACCCGAAAGAATGAGAGTGATGGCGATATGTAAGGTCATGCTTCGAAGCTCCTATAGCTACGGAACGCTAAATGTCAGGGGGGACACGAGTCCGTCAATCCCTATCGGCAAAACTTGGAGTAAACCTCATAAAAATTCTTAACAACCTGATATTTAAGAATAATATAAATAACATTTCAATGAATTGGGGAAAGGGCTGGCGGCGCGGGTGCGAGGAATGACCTCAATATAAGAAACATAAATCTTTACCTGGAACCACAACGAACGCGAAGTATCCTCAAGGCTTTTTTTCTCGTAATGATGATGCAGAAGATGCTTAAATACTGAGGAATATTGAAGTGATGTTTAGAGCCGGCGCCATTGAGCGCCGGCTCTTTTTTTATCGGCAGCGGACTAGATGAGCGTCAAATCAACAAAGCGCTTTTGCAGCGGAACATTTTCCAGGGTCTTAAAGCTCTCTGAAGCCTTCAGCCAATGCGAGAAGACCTCAATACTTTCCTTGAGCTTGGTCATCCCTTCGAGCGATTCCTGCAGAGGATCGTGCTCATTGAAACCCACACTGAGAAACTGATGTTTCCCCTCCTTGCGAACCCTATTGAGCAGAAAGCGATTGAGGCCGCCCAGGGCATCCACATTTCCGGGAGCCGCAACCGGCCATCGAATGAAAAGGTAGTCGAGCGCCTGCCCTTCCTTGGGCACGGGCGGCAATCGCCAGAGAAGGCCTAAAAGCGCCATCAGACGCACCATGTTCTTCATGCCGCTGTTGTAACGCGATGCGATCGTTCGACGGAAGGAGGACTGATCCCAGAGGCCTGCACTGGCCACCACGGTCTGCCCTTGATCCACTGCCACCCACATATTCGAAATACTAAAGGAAAAATGCTTGGCGAATTGCTTTTTAAGCCAGTCGGGACTGAAGTCCGGTGCCCCCGGGAACCCCCCGTAACTCTTTTGCATCAAACCGGCAATCGCTGGCAGGTCGAAGAGTGTGGCCTGACGATAGCTCCACTTCTTCGAAGGCCAATAGCCTCGCACGGGCAGGAGTTGGTAGAAACTGATGCTGCCTTCAATCCCAACGACGAAATCATCGCCCAGGAGTTTATGAAGACTGACAGCCCCGTCGTTGCCCTTGAGAATCTCCACCATACCGTGATCATAGTGGCCTGAGTAGAGCATTTCGCGATAGATCGAGACAAAGGTCGCCGCGATCTTGCTGCGCCTGAGGCTCGGATCCGTGCGTAAATCACCGATGTGCAGGACCCGCACGTCCTTGTCGCCCTTGCGTTCAACCTTTTCGGTAAATGCCACGCAGCCAACGATTTCCCCGTTTGGTCTTTCCGCCAAATGAATATGCGAAGTCTCGCCTTGCAGACGATTGGTGGCGAAGAAATCAGGATTTCGATCGGTATACATTTCAAACTGCCCTTGCATCGGACAGCGACGGGCCAAATCAATGAGCCGCTCATTGTCTTCGGGAGTGGCTTTGCGAAAAATGAATTCCGGCTCGGCAGGCCCTTTTCCAGTCACGACTCTGTCTTGGTCTGTCATCGATCTCTCCCAAAGGTGGATAGGCATGTCGAACTGCACTGACAAGTTTATTCATTTCTGGAATGCTACCCAATTTTTACCGAGCTTGGCGGGCGTGAGCAAGGAAATGTTTCTGTTGCTCGCAAGGAACTCCAGATAAAAAAAAGAGCTGCCTCGCGGCAGCTCTCGTCGATTCATCTCTCTATGATTTCAGATATCAGTGCGTGACCAAAGTCGTGACCTTGTAGCTGAGTGTGACGTCCGATCCAAGGGCCGGCTCGCTGCCGGTTTTGAAGGTAATCACGTTGCCAACCACCGTGTAGTCCGATACCACGATCATGTCACCATTCGACTTAACACCCTGCAAAACAACCGAACCGTCGTCAGGCGTTTGCTTCAGAGTGAACTGACTGCTCAGGAGCTTGGCGATGTTGTTCGAAATTCTTTCCAGCGTGGACTTATAGCTGACATCACAGATGTTACCGTAGTTGACTTCAGCAACCGCTTTGTAGGTCACGAGCTTTTGATATTGGTTGCCTTTCGCTTTGGCCGTCGGGCAGACCTCAGTCGGAGGGGCGAAAATACCGTAGAATCCGGCAGTTTTGCCGACGACCCGATGCAGGTCTTTCTCAACGTAGTCGATCAGGTATTTCTCAGTGTTGGCTGGACTGCCTGGACAATCAAGGCCATTGTCGCTGCAGTTGTCTTCATCACTGACGATGAGGACAGCGACTGTGGAGTTAGGGCGAACCCAGGGCGTCTCCGCACATTTGAGAGCGTTGACTGCCTGACGAATCCCTTCTTCATTGCCGCTCCCACCGACACCGGGTGTGACCGCTTTAAGAAATTTCTTGTCAGCGTCTGTATCCGAGGATTTGATGAGAGTGAGCTTGCAGCGATCGGAACCGTTGAGAACTTCGCTCGATGTCGTCACGACTCCGATTTGCCAGTTGGCATCTTTCAAAGCCACGACCAGATCGTTGAGCTTGGTCGACAGATTGTTTTGTTCTTCTGCCATCGAACCGGAATCGTCGATCACGATCGCTATATCCGCCGCACCGTTCATCCCCTGTTGGGTGAAGGACTCTTCCACAATATCAACTCTTGCCGTTACCGGAGGTGTGGATGCGATCGGTCCGACAGGTGCGGGAAGTTTGACTGTAACGGGAGGAGGCAGTTCGGTATCGGTCACAGGCCCAGGAACAACTTCGGCTACCGGAGCCGGTGTTGGCGCTGCCTCAGGCGAGGGAACGACTTGTGGTTCGGAATCGACGCTATTTTTTTTGGTGATAGATGCACGTTGGGGCGCATCCGCCTGAAAACTCGTCTCGTTACAGGCTGCGAGTATAGCGGTGAGAGTGATGAATTGAATAAACTTGGCACCATATTTGTGCATAATAAATCTCCTAAGACGGACGATGCTCAAACCTCTCGGTCCGCTCACCTGTGTTCATAAGTTTAATTTAATCGAGCCGGATCGGCTTTTAAAGGGGCAGCGCCCGGCAAGAGTTTCAAAGGAAATGAAGTCCTCTCCCCTATTCTAACCGAAGTCCTATGGGCAAATGGGGCCGAGTGGAAACAGCTTGTTTAAAGGCATTTATGAGAATTTCTGTCTCTGGCTTGCAACAGATTCACCAGAAAAATAGGCATTTTCTTCCCCAGTGATTTCCGTTAGTCCTCCCGGACTAAGAACGAATTCATGGATTGCCGGGACGTACGAATTTGCTTGTGATATTTCAATGCATTAGCGAAGTGGAAGTCTTATATTGGAGGATCTGCTCAAGTCCTTCCCAAATATGACGATGCCGTGGACGCAGTTCCACGAAGTTGGGATTGTTTGCAAGAATCGAGTTCAAAGGGGGACCCACTCATGCGCAGCGCCTTAGCAGCAATCATCGCGACTTCTGTTTTCTTTGTTGGTTGTGCAACCGTCCGTGAAGTGAAGAGCAAACCGGGCAAAGGTGGCGAGCTTGCAGTGCACGAAGGCATAATGGGCGAGTCTGCTGATATTAAATCGGCCCGCATCATGAAATCCAACTGCCCTAAAGGCTATAAGATCGTCGAAAAAGGCGAAGAAGTTGTCGGTACAGTGGCCACTCACAGTTCCAAGACGAAATCCAAATCCAACGCGAAGTCCAATGGTACGAGCATTATCGATGCGATCGCTTCTTCTGACGGCGAGAGCAAAACCGAAGGCAACAGCGAGACCACGAATAAAACTGAGTGGCGTGTGAAGTACGAGTGCAAGAAAAAAGGTGCGAGTTCGGACGACTGAGCTGACACCATCTCCTCAACAGCAGAAATAGAAAAAGCCCCAGAGACATCGAATCTCTGCGGATTTCTCTGTTCCTAAATCACCAGCCCACGTACCCCACAGCCTTCTCCATGAAGGCATTCATCATCGTACCGTTATTGAGAGCTTCCTTCGCCGACTTCTCAACCGTAACATTCTCAAAGTTGACTTTACCGTTCGAAGCCTCAACAGTTACCCATATGGCCTGGGTTCCCGAACCTGTGACCTTGATATTCTTCAATTTGATATTATTGAATTTGCCTGCGCCCGGAAAGTGGATACCCGAAGCCGTCGAATCTGAGATATCGACGTTCTCAACCAGAATATTTTCGAGGTTGCCGCCGCCTTCTGCATCAATTTTCAAAGCGCCATGATCGAGGTTCCAGAAGCGTCCACCGGTTCGAATCAGGTTCACGCCACTGATTGTCGTTGTCCCTAAGATCAGCAGTCTAAGTCGGGTAAAGACCAGCACGCTCCTAGGCGAAATCCTGGCAATCCATCCGGCCTCGATCCAATAAAATCAGGATTAGGGCACTTGGAAAATCATTACATTTTCCAGGTTAATCCCTATTACGATCAGATGTTTATCACCCCTCTCCTCCCAGTCCTAAAAAGTGCGTCCTCAACTTAAAACCTGATCTTCCGAATAGTTCTTTAGCCATAATGCTTAGAACGGGAACGATCTCTATGGAAATACCAAAACGTTATACAATTACGCTCGATGACGATCCGAGCATCGCCAAAATCATCGCTCAGGTCACGGGCATTGCTTCGCTTCCCTTTGTGTCGCCCGAAGCCTTGCTCAAGAAAGCCTCATCGTTCGATCCCGTCGCCGTGTTTGTCGATGTTCATTTAGACGAGGTCTCCGGCCTCGACTACATACCCGAAATGAGAAAAATCTGGCCTTTCGCCCCCATCATCGTCGTGACCAGCGATGCTAAGGATCAACTGACAGGCGAAGCCCTGGCGATGGGAGCAAATGATTTCATCCGCAAACCAATCAATCATGCCGAACTCACTGGTCGTCTGCATGCACGCATCTTCGAGATGAGCTCACGCAAGAAGAGCGATGTGATCGAAATCGGTGATATCAGCTTCAGCCCAGGTCAATCTTCAATCACCAAAGAAGGTCAGGTCTCCTATCTTCCCAAACTGGAAACACAACTCCTGACCATGCTCATCGAACAAAGAGAACTGATCGTCTCGCGCGACGAGCTGAAACAAAGACTTTGGGGCCGCATAGCCGTCTCCGAAAACACGCTTGACCGCAAGATCTCAGACATCCGCAAAGCCTTCGCTGATATTGGATCCGTCTGCGTGATTCAATCAATCTATCGCAAAGGCATCTGCCTGAAGTTTGTTCAGACTGAAGAAAAGCCGGAAAAAACGCTGACAAAGTCTGCAAGTTAAACGCTGCCGGGGCCCCTTGGTAAATCAGGCGGAAAACATGGATCTATCTTTGTTTCTCGATCAGGACATGCTCAACATGCTGCTCTCCCTTGATGACTTCAAGGGAGTGTTTCTTGACGAACTCATAGACATCTATGTGACCACCACCCCCCAAGTTCTGCAAAGACTCATTCACGCTATCGAAGCAGGAAAAGAATTAGAATCCATTCGCCTGGCGCACAAGCTCAAAGGCATGTGCGGCACCCTAGGCATCCTAAAACTGGTAGCCATCCTCGAACACATCGAAGTCTCCTTCGCCACAACCCCCGAACCCGACCGCAAAAAACTCCCAGGCGAGCTCCTGCGCGAATACCACCTCTCTATTTCCCTACTCAATACCCATTGGCATTCGCAAAAAAAGCAGACAGCCTAGAAAAAGTAATTAGGGGCTGTACTCAAAATTTGCTCCAAATATAAGCACAAGCCAGGAAAATCACGGAAGAATAGTTAACCAGGGATTTATCAAATCTGGTCGCGATGCTTCTGAAGTGCTTGAGTCGAGCAAACAAGTTTTCTACCACATGACGTTGCTTATAAAGATGAGAATCGAAGCCTAAGTTGGTTTTATCAACTGTATTCTTCTTTATAGGAATGATCGGTTGGATACCTTTTTCGAAGCACTGTTGGCGAATGAGTGAAGAGTGATAGGCCTTGTCCGCCATGAGATTTTCGGCCTCGCATACTTCGATCAATGATCCGGCCACTTTTGAATCATAGACTTGTCCACCTGTGATGACAAAGTCGATCGGATTCCCATGTGCATCGCACAGCATATGGATTTTGCTTGTATTGCCGGCTACCGATTTTCCGATGCCTTCATCGTTTTTTCCTGCTGCACCCGTAGAGTGCTGATGTGCTTTGACGATAGTGGCATCCATGCTATTCCACTCGTTATCCGCATCGAAACTTAGAGCGTAGAATATCGAGCTCCAGCGCGCTTTCTTTGACCAACGATTGAATCGGCTAAGGATCGTTGAGTAAGGCCCGAAGCACTCTGCTAGCTCTCGCCACGGAGCTCCACATCTCAGCTTCCACAGCACAGCCTCAATGAAAGAGCGGGTTTCCGGAGAAATGTGGACGCGTTGCATTCCCAAAATTGGCGCTAGCTTTGACCATTGATGGTCGCTTATCATCTGTCGTGGCATTGGTTTTTCTCTCTAATCGTTTGTAGTATCTCGACTATTGAGAAAAATCCTTGAACTTCAACTACT
>JACMPP010000091.1 GCA_014377445.1 Oligoflexus sp. | reverse complement strand
TGCACCGTCCTTCGCGAGCGATAGGCGGACATCGACTTTTAGTGGATCCACCACCCCTATCCCAGGCTTCGGTGGAGGTGCTACAGGCATCATTCCTTCATTCGGTAGCCCCAAGACACCCAAGCCAGGCACAAACCCCGTGAGTATTGACCCGGACCTTCTAGGTAGCATTGGGCGCAATCCAAAGAATCCGTTCCTTCCGCACACCGGCAACGTGACGACCGACTTGAGCTCCATTCTCAAGGGCGGCGATCACATGGGCGAAGCGACAAGCTCTTTGATCAGCGGCAACTACTACTCAGCTGACCGTGAATGCCTGAAGAATGCCCAGGGAACCCCTGCTGGTATTGGCTTCGATAACGCCTCTATTGATGCTTATCGCGATCCCGGATATGCAGCCCAATACGAAACTAAAAAAGCACTAGAGAAGATACCTGCCAACATTATGCAGCGGTTTAAACCGAGAGCAAGGACGATCCTTACGGTTGGCAATCCATGTAACGACACAACCAAAAAGCAAATGTGCCGCGCCCTCCTCGGGAAAGCGATTACTGATCCGCGCCAAGCAAACTATAAGCCTAGTGCAATGTCAGAGGCGAGACCCGATTTAACCCCCGACACTCAGCAAGCGAAAGCGAATGCCACCCTCGAGCTAGATAAGGCCGTTGAGGCTAAGGACAATTCGGAAGCGATAACCCCCACACCGGCAGACAAGACCGTGCTATTAATCGTTATGATCGATAAAGCGCTAGCAGCTGGGGACAAGGTTGGTGCCCAGGGCGCTATCGAGCTCCTTCGTGACCTTAATCCATCTGCCGCTCATGCTTTGGATTGCCTTGGGGTGATGACCTTCAACACCGAAGAGCCTGAAGAAAAGTCCCCGCTCGACAAGAAGGAGAAAATCGGGCCGATCACAGGTTTCGATTACTCAACAGACATTGAGCATCAAAGTCCCGGTGCGATCATCGCCGGCGTCGCGGCCGTGGGCGAGTTCCTCGGACTCGAAGCAGCGAAGGCTGTAATTGTGAAGGTTGTCGACGACTCTTGGAAAGCAGTCACTGGCAACAAAATCTTCGAGACCGAAGAGAATCGTAAAGCCCTGATGAAGCAAGAGTACAAGGAATTTATCGCCTGCAAAGGCGCTGGAGGTCATGGCTGTGATCAAGCTTGGCCTGAAGGCGCGAAAATGGACCAGCGCGGCGCAGAAGGGAAGAGCATCTTCACAGGCGAGCCGCTGAATAAGGATAATCAAGGAACGGGCGGCCCTGAGCACCCCGTGATGGACCTTAGCCCACTCCCTGAGCCCGGAAGCATGAGACCAGGTGGAGCTTCTATAGGACCAGCTCCTGAGCGCCCGGTGATGGGCGATTTCGAAATGGAGGACAGTCCCTTCATCACGAAACTGAAAAGCAAAAACGAGCGTGAGGAGCTTTTAAAGACTCGTGACCCTCATGCGGCTGAGAACTACTGCCAAGGCGTTGTTAATAACTTCAAAGCAGTTAAGAAAAAAGGCCTGACAATGACCTTCTTTGAAGGCGCAAAGGAAGGCTTCGCGGCGTCGACCGGCAAACAAGCTGGTATGGGCGGCGGGGTGATGGCCTTCGATAGCTGGAATGAGGAATTCTGGGGCTCAATGAAAGATTACACATCTAAGTTGCCTGGTGCTCTGAGCAAGCAAAACGCTTGCAACACAGCAGACCCAGTACAACCTCAATAACTTGGTTTTTGGATTGCCGATGCGAAGCTTTTGGATAAATGCTTTCTTCTTTTTAAACCTGATCGGGATAGCAATGGCTATCCCCTTCACAGTTGCGGCTAATTCCGAAAGCTTTACGGTGAGTGGTATTGGATTGCTCGCTGTCATCAGCATTATCGACGTAATACTATTCCTCCCCGCCTTTTGGATACTAGGCACCTCAAATAAACTTCCCCGAAGAACCTACCTACCACTGCTTCTTGGATACCTGATTCCGTATCTGACCGTCGGCTTGCTGCCTGGTTGGGTGGATGTAGCTCTAAACGTCATTTATTTAGCGGTCGCCATTTATTGCATGAAGCAAAGGGCGAATCTGACAGGAAAATTCTTAGGGGTTATCCCGAAAGAATATATAGCCAGAGAACATAGAGCACGCTCCCGGTTCCTGCCGGTGCTCGCATGTATGTTGACTGGCTTTCTGTTAGTGGCAGTCGTGGGAGTCTATAGAGCCGTCGACTTCTTTGTACGTGAAGGTGCAGAGGACGTTTTAAAGCTCAAGTGGGACGGGATTTACACAAAGACTCAGACCTATGCAAAAGACGATCAGGTGGTCAAAGTATTTAGCATGCTGCATTTTGGTGATCGGGCATTCTACCAAAAAATGTTTGAGCAGATTCCAAAAGAGAACACCTTGGTCCTTCTAGAGGGGGTCAAGGACAGAGCGAAGTTCTTAGGCGAGGGCCGGCCACATGACGAAACCATGTTTGGGATTCCAAGCCAGTTCGGGATTTTTAACCCGAAGGTTGAGAGGGAGCGCGAGTACTTGGATGCGGACATTGATGTAATTGACCTAAGCCCTGAAGTCCGGGCCTATAAAGTTGATGATGCGCGTCGTGGTTCGCTTTCAAAGATAGCCTTCGCATCAAAAGAAGAAAGAGCGAAAATAACGAGGCTGAACCAAAGGTCGAAGGATGAGCGGAATGCCCATCTGATGGCTGAGTTCGATAAGTATTCCTCGAGTTATAAGACTGTGGTTTTCACATGGGGTGCCGGTCACACAGGGTATATAGCGAAGGCTCTCCAGGAGCGTGGATACACCCTCGCGAGTGAGTCGGAAGAGAGAGCCATCTCATTTTGGTGATCACTTCCGGTCATATTCTCTTTTCAGGGGAAGAGAAGTCTTCAATTCTGCCTTAAGTCTCGCCATAGAAAATTGATTATTTCCTTAAACCCATGCCATCAGTCGATTTAGAGAAACTCCCACCTTTTCCTCGCACATCGCAGCACTAATCAGATAACCAGGCCTTGACGACTCATCCAGATAGAGTTGAATAATGCCTTCGCGCAGAAGATTCTGGGGCATATGCTTTACCGAAGCGGCTTCTCGATCAGTAGCGGAAAAGCGAGATTGAGGAGTAATGTTGAGGGTCTATACACGGAAATTGAGGTGGAGTGCAGGGCTAAAGTAAGAAACTCGTGGGAGGCTTGAGGGGAGCTTGTGGCGGGAATGGACCTCGGGCAAAGCCCGAGATCGCTCTTTCAAACTTTTAAGCTACTCGACTCAGCTTCTTCATAGGGGCAAGCTTTTGCCTCTCGGAGTTTACTTGCCCTACGATATGAACGTATCTTTTGTGCGCGTCAGCTTTATGCCCTAAAACAAGCTCATCGACTCGCTCGTTAATCTTCAAAGCAGTCCATTCCGTACTTAGCGTATGCCTCAAAACATGCGTGGCATTACAAGCCAAATATATGGATTTCCCTGGTTAGTTCAACACATTAGCCTTATTTTTAAGCCTTATCCTCCAATCTAACCGCATGCCTTTGGTTAGCAAGAGCCACCTCACCCTGTTCGCCCTCCGCCATAAAATTCATAATACCCTCGAAGAAAATCCCTCTTAAGTCATTTGGACTTGCGCGGCGCCGATATACTTCACGTGCAAGAAACCAACACGATCACGACAACCAATCGGTTTAGCGACCTCACATAAAGTCGATAACCTGGCTATTCTTCTTAGCTTCGAGTTGAGTTTCTTCGAAAATATGACAGTACTTGTCGAACTCCTTCTCCGTTTTGTGCCCGAGAATAACCTTACACAGGAAAAAGGATCGCGTTTTACCCGCAAGTCGCGTCGAGTAAGTATGTCGCAAGCTATGAAAATCTTTGTGTGTCCCCAACGCTTCGTTCGCCTTTTGCATATGGCGCCGAATCGCCCCTTCCTCCACATCCTCGAAAAATAGATAGTTCTTAGCATTCGACCCAAAGAGGTCTCTATCGAGCGATTTCTTTTGCTCTTGGTATAGGCGGACCAGAATATTCCAACAATCCTTATCTATGATTGGGATGAAGCGAGCATTCTTAATATTCGTATCCTTACGACCTTTCAGCGGGCCTCTTCTATGAGAGTGATCCGGCAGTCGATTGCGGCTTAATGAATCCGACTCCTCCTTGAGAATCTGGCTATCAAGAAGAATATATCCCACGTACTCTACGCCCTTTTCCTTCAACTCATCATGAACCGGTCCTGTCATTTGCCCCTTAAAGAGCTGGGAAATGGGTAGGCTGTAGAGCTCGTTGAAACGCATCCCTGTCTTACTCAGGACGTAAAAGAAATCAGCCGTCAGCTCAGACGTCTTCCGAAGAGCCTTTTCGTACGAGATGACCTCTTCCTCGGAATATACGTCTTCCACAGTACGCGCACCAAGCTTGTGTTGAGGGTGAAGCTCACACTTCCGAGCAGCTTCAGGCGACACCTTATTGTACCGCTTAAGGTATTCCAGAAGACTGTTAAGCGAATTGATCGCATGGTTTTGAGAACTGTAAGATAAGCCATCCGTGGAATGAACTTTGGTGACCTCTTTGCCGAGCCAGTCGCGAAATTCGTCGAAATAGGTGTGCCACAGATTTGCGTTATTACAGCTCTTAACTTGAAGGAAGAAAGGGAGAACATATCTCTCGATCATCACAACTGATCGTTGCCACGACGCTGGAGCCTTGTCCTTCTTCCATGCCATGAATCCGTCAGCCATCTCCACCCAGTCATGAAAAGCTTCCCGCCACGCAGCTCGCTGACGAGCGGCCTCCTTCATAGCTTCATAGTGAGCATCCTGGCTCTGAGCCCACGCTTCCGCTTGCGCTCTTGTCCGGAACGAAGGTGCGTCTTCTTTTCGAATACGTGTTTTCTTTTTGGTCACGGGGTGCATGAAGGTAAAGCTGAAGTATTCTTTACCTTGACGATCAGTTCGAGATTCCACGCGCATACCGCTAACTCCTTTGAGCTGGTCATGCGCCTCTTATCGGGATTGGCACCAAATTCGTTTTTAATAGGGCCACAAAAGACGTTTCTACCGGGAACCTGGAGGGGTGTTTTTGGGAACCTGGAGATTGTTGTAAGCCATGGGAATTAAAAGAGAAAAGGGTGTTTTGAACGTAGGGACGGGAAGAGGCGCCGACCGGATTCGAACCGGTATGGTACGCATTTGCAATGCGTTGCGTAGCCATTCCGCCACAGCGCCCTATATCGAAGTGAGAAAGTTATATCGTCTGAAGCAGCCTCAGGCAAGCGGAATTTAACTAGAAAACG
>JACMPP010000090.1 GCA_014377445.1 Oligoflexus sp. | reverse complement strand
TTTGTTATGATGACGAGGTCATTGAGCCTCGAAAAGAGCTTATAATCTTGCCCAAAAGAGTAACCCATTGAGTAGCCAAGTTGAAATAAATGTCAGCGGTATGAGCTGCGCCTCCTGTGTGGCGCGCGTCGAAAAGAGTTTAAAAAAACTCCCCGGTGTCCTCGATGCCAGCGTAAACCTAGCAACTGAAAAAGCCAAAGTCGTTTACGAAGCGCCAGCATTTGACCGCGAAACGCTCGTTCCCACGCTGGTCAAAATTGGATTCGGCGGCAGCTTTGTCACGAGTGATGCCGAAAAGCTCCCCAACTTACGCCTTCAAAAATATCGGGCGATCTATGCCATAATCCTTAGCCTGCCGCTTGTCCTTCCGATGCTCAGCTTCAATCGGCATATGATGCTGCTGCCGTGGATTCAACTGCTCCTCGCGTTGCCCATTCAATTCTACCTTGGAGCGCGCTTCTACCGCTCCGGCTGGCTGGCCCTCAAAGCCAAAACCGGCAACATGGATCTGCTCGTCGCACTTGGCACTTCCGCCGCCTTCTTCTTAAGCCTTTATCACCTCTATCTTGCCCCATACGCGAACAGCATGGAACATCCACTCTACTTCGAAAGCGCGGCGGTCATCATCACGCTGGTACTCGTGGGTAAATATTGGGAGGCCAGAGCCAAACAACAAGCGACCGAAGCGATCCGCAATTTGCAGGGCCTGCGCCCTGACAAAGCCCGCGTGCTTCGCGATTCTCTCGAGATTGAAATCCCCATTTCCGCTCTCGAACGCGGCGATGCCCTCATCGTCAAGCCCGGAGAAAGAATCGCAGCGGATGGCAAAATACTGGAAGGCCGCTCCTTCATCGATGAAAGCATGCTCACAGGCGAAAGCATTCCTGCATCCAAGGGCCCTGGCGAGCCTGTGACCGGCGGCACTCTTAACGGGGACGGCGTGCTTTTGGTTCGTATCGAAGCTCTCGGTACGGAAACCACCTTAGCGAAGATGATTCGCCTCATCGAGAATGCTCAGGCGGAAAAGCCCCGCGTCCAGCATCTTGTCGATCGAATCAGTGCGATCTTCGTGCCTCTCATTCTCGGCATTTCGCTTATCACCCTCATCGGCTGGGTCCTGGCAACAGGCGACTGGCAGTTAGCGATCGTGCGGGCAGTTGCCGTGCTCGTCATCGCCTGCCCCTGCGCCCTTGGTCTCGCAACCCCGACAGCCATCATGGTCGGCACGGGAATGGCTGCCAAGGCCGGCATTCTCATTCGTGACCCTGATGCAATCGACAACGCCCACAAGGTCACGACAGTGGTTTTTGATAAAACAGGCACACTGAGCGAAGGTCACCCGCGCCTCAGCCGCTTTGAAAGCCTGGGAATCGAAACAAACGATCTCATCGCCAGCATCCTCGGTATTCAAGCGGGTAGCGAGCACCCTCTCGCACGCGCACTTCTCAAAGAGTATCCCGACGTCATCATGCGGGCAGCCCGGGATATCAAAGCGATCCCGGGACGCGGCCTTCAGGGGGAGGTTGAAGGGGATACCCTGCTCATCGGCAACCAGGCTCTTATGGACGACACGGGCATCGCCACTCAAGCCCTTGAGACAATCGCCAGAGAACTCGAAACCGAGGGCCAAACCCTGTCCTTTATCGCCACTCTCAGAGAGAAGAGGCTTCTCGGCCTCATGGCCTTTCGAGACCAGATCAAGCCCAGCGCCCGACCGGCCATTGAAAGCCTGAAAGCCAGCGGTATTAAAACCGTGATGTTGACCGGAGACAATCGGGGAACAGCGGCGAAGGTTGCCAAAGAACTTGGCATCGAACACTACGAAGCCGAAATCAAACCGGAACAAAAGCTCAAAGCGCTTCGTGATTTGAAGGCACAAGGCGCGCGTGTGGCCATGGTGGGCGATGGCATCAATGATGCCCCGGCTCTCGCCGCCTCCGATCTCAGTTTTGCCATGGGATCCGGCACAGACGTGGCTATGCAGTCCTCAAGTATCACTCTGATGCGCGGCGATCTCAGGCTTGTGCCGGATTCGCTGCGACTCTGCCATGCGATCACTCTCAAAATCAGACAGAACCTCTTCTGGGCTTTTCTCTATAACCTGATCGGAGTTCCGCTCGCAGCCATGGGCTACCTCAATCCCATGGTCGCTGCGGCCGCAATGGCCCTGAGCAGTGTCAGTGTCGTCAGTAATTCGCTGCTCTTAAAACTTTGGAAATCCAGCATCCCTCTGAAAGCCTAGGCCGCGAGAATGATCGGGAGATCAAGGGAGATTGGCAAAGATAAAAGCTAAACCTCTAATCTTTCTCATCTTTTTTTGGCACTTCCAGCTAGGACACCTTGCTCTCCAGCTATGAAAGCGCTAAGGTTCTAAAGTTAACTGCAGCGGAGTTGTACATGAATGAGAAGAGTTCTATCAAAAAAATCAAAGACCTCTTCACCCCTCTCGATGCCAAACGCGATCTGCCCTATCTTCTGTCTCTAGCCTCACCAGAAATGAGTTATGAACTCAAACTCGAGTGGTTTGCCATGCTACGCGCCTGGATCATGGCGCCCGTCCAGGACGGTCAGAGATCACCGCATACGCGCATTCGTTTCATTCTACAATTTCTCGATCGCCATCCCGAATGGAAGAAGAACGTAGGTCTGGTTCTCTTCGACATGCTGAAGAGCTGCCGAGGGTTTTCCAGTTTTGCTTATCTTGGACTTTTTGAAGAAAAAGGTTTTGTAGATCAAGTCGCGGGCCTTCTCCTTGAAAGAGTGCTCCCCCTTCCCAAGTCACCGCAGGATCTCTCCGAATGGCTCGAACATATATTTCCCGAGCGTGACGATGCGGAATGGGTTGAAAGCCTGCCCATCCCTGTCCTCCATGAAATCCTTGCACTGATTCAGCAGAATTCGGCCCATGCGCAGATCTTCCCCCATTTCCGGGAAGATCTCCTCGCCGCTATGCAGGTTCTCGCTATTCAGGTCGCTTCGATGGGGAGCACGCCGAGTCTATGGATGCGTATTGGAAGTCCGACACTCGACCAGCTCCCCTTCTGGCGATTGGAACAGGGCATCTCATCCGTCTGCACCAGGATCCGTGCTGAGGGCGAAGACATCGATTGGAGTGAAATCAATCTCGCGGCCATTCATGTCGACCTCAAGGCCTGCGAAATGGCTATGAATCAAGCCTTTACCTATCTCCAGACCAACGGCGTGAACACGGGCCTCGTGCTGCGTATGGAACACATACTCATGCACTTGAAGCGCCTGGGCTTTCTCGTCAATCAACTGGAGGCGACGAAGGAAGGCCGGGGCAATGCCCATGGACTCACGCTCCTGGCGGAACTCATTCGCGCGCAATACGATGCCACGAATTTTAAACAGCTTTTGAAGGGTAACCTTCAGATGCTTTCTCTACGGGTTGTCGAACACACAGGATCATCGGGCGAGCATTATATCACTCGCACGAAAGCTGAATATTTCAGTATGCTGAAGTCGGCATCCGGCGGCGGCTTTCTCACCGTCGTCACCACAGCCCTGAAGTATGGGATCGCCAAGCTCATGCTGCCCGCATTTATCGAAGCCATTTGCCAATGGGGCAACTACGCGTTAAGCTTTCTGGCCATGCAGGCGCTTCATTTTACGCTGGCCACCAAGCAACCTTCGATGACGGCCGCGGCCCTTGCGAATAAAATCAAACAAAGCAAAGGCACCAAGAATAATCTCGGCATCGCCTTGGAAATTCGTCACATCATTCGTTCCCAGTTTGCGGCCGTGCTCGGCAACCTCGGTCTCGCCGTTCCAACGGCCCTTGCCTTTTCCTACGCCTTTACCAAACTGAAGGGTTATCCCTTCTTCGACCTTGACTACGCAAAGCACACCATCGAATCGCTGCATCCCATTCGCACACTCACGCTCTTCTATGCTGCAGAAACCGGCGTTGTTCTATGGCTCTCCAGTCTGGTGGCCGGTTGGTGTGAGAATTGGCTCGCCTATCAACAGGTTCCCGAACGTCTCGCGCGCAATATGCGCATCCGTAGGGCCTTTGGCGCCGACGCCGGCAAGTCGATGGCGGGTTTTCTCAAGCGAAACATCTCTGGTATTACGGGCAATATAGTCTTGGGCTTTTTCCTGTCGGCTGTCCCCTTCCTTGGCAAAATAACGGGTTTGCCGCTGGGTATAAGCCACGTGACCCTGTCTTCGGCTTCGCTCGCAATTTCTGTCGTTTCTCTAGGGGATAAGGTCATTCCCATGGAAGTGGCTACGGCGGCCTTAGGGGTGCTTGGCATCGGGTTTTTGAATTTCTCCATCAGTTTTTACCTGGCACTGATGGTCGCGCGCTACGCGCAGAATATCAGCGACCGCATGTTCCTCTCGATTAGAAAACGGGTCTTCCAGCTCTTTACCTGGCAGCCTTTGGCCTTCTTCTATCCCAACAAGGCGAGCGAGGACAATGAAGGCGAGAAATTGCCGATCACGTCCCATCATTAAACCAAAAAGGCCCTCCTTTTCAGGATTGCCTTCTCGATTAAATTCTAAATTTTCTCTTAGTTCGAAGCGGGCAAAGCGTTGGTAACTTCTGCAGTCGTCGCTGGGTAGAGACTGGCGATCACCGCTTTATCCGCATCGGTCAACACGCCCACACCTTCGTATCCCATGATCGATCCGGGAGCCGGCTTCAAAGCCGTTCCAAAAGCATGGCCCAAACCAAGAGAATGACCGATTTCGTGTGTCACTGTCGGTTGCGGGGACTCACCACCACGCGTCAAAGCATTTTTAAAGATAAAGACCGAACTGTTGAGAATTTCTTGATCTGAATGATCGATGATCGTCAGGGTGATACCATAGACCGCGAGATTATCCTGATCTTCCATTTTGTATTGATCAACGAAGTTCACACAGTTTTGGTTGAGGTCACTGAAGGGACGCGCATCGGCTTTTACAGTCACTGTGTAGGGTTGATTACCAATCATCCCCGTCGCGAATTTCCCGGCTTTTGACCAGTCAGATAGAGCCTTGTCGATATACATCTTGTTGACGGCTGATTCGGTTCCGCAGACATCAAAGTTCAGCGGGCGCTTCCAGGGAATCGCAATACCATCGCCATCCACGAAATAGTTGGGACCTTGTTCAACCTTACGAACCGGCACTTGAACAGCCTTCGTCTTCACAAAGTAGACAGCGATCAACATCTTGCCTGACTCTTCGTCCTGGGCCGACAGGAGGAGACTAAAGGCTTCATTATCAGGCTTCACACTGTAGTGAACCACTTCGACTGGAAAATCAGACATCGTCTTGATCTGCAATTTTCCGTCGATATCGTTAAAGCTGAAAGTCGGATAATCTTTGGCTTCAGGACGTTTGTCACTGTAGACATAACGGCCGTTCACTTTTTCAAAAGAATAGTTACTGACGAAACGAGGACCGTTATCGCTGGTACTATTCTCTTCTTCCAGTTCGGTTTGATTGGTGATGGGTTTCACCGTTTTATTTTCAACGACTTGAGCCAACACAAAATATCCAGAGAGCGCATAACCATCAAGGTTAGGCATGTTGGCCAGATCAGTCAGACCCGATTTATCGGTCGTGGTACCCTGAATCATTTCCTTGGGATCGCCATGAACAAAGAATTTACTGGGAGCGGGAAGAGCAGGAACTCCGACGTGGGTTTTCTTCTTCCCAGCGCAGGAAACGGTGACCTGACCGACGCCGAGAGCAAGGAGGAGTCCTAGATAGGCAAATTTCATAATGATTCCCAATTGAGACAGAAGTTGGAGACAACAGCCACGGATCCACTGTTGCGGCTTCCATGCCAGCCCTAGAGACCCGCCTTAAGCGAGAACGAAGTGGAGAAATAGTCGCCTCTTAAGGCAAGTACTCCCTAGAGGCCACATAGTCAAATTCAATGGGACCTGACCAGGATTCTGACAGAGGCTTCTGTTCTCAGAGGTAAGGAGAGCCCAGACGGGCCAAGCTATCGCGAAAGCGCATGAGAAAGGGACGATGCTCAACCTGCTCGAGGGTCAGGGGGATAGAACGGGCTATTTTTTCTTCGATGATGGCATCGATCTTCTCGGCAAAGTGTTGATCGTGCGCTTCGATATTGTGCTCGAAATTGAGCCGAAGGGATCGGGCATCCCAATTGCTTGAGCCGAAGAGGGTCCAGAGTCCATCCACTGTCATCAGCTTCGAGTGATCAAAAGGGGTCGGGGTGAGCCAGACCCGACAACCGAAGCTGAGAACTTCCTGAAGCTGAGACCAGGCCGCCCACTCCACCAAACGTAGATTCCCATGCTGGGGAATGACGATATCCACTTCGATACCGCGGCAGGCGGCGACGCCGAGAGCACTGAGTAGGGTGATATCGGGCACGAAATAGGGCGTGACAATCCGAATTCGTTTTTTCGCAGCGGAGATCGCCGCATGAAGTGTGAAAGCCAGCGCACTCACATTCTCGTCCGGTCCATCGGCTATACCGCGGGCAAATATCGTTCCGTGCATTTCCAGTGGCGCGAACCATTGCGGACCATGCAGAACCTCGCCCGTGGCAAAGTTCCAATCATCGGCAAAGACTTCCTGAAGTTGTTGGACAACCGGACCTTCGAGGGAAAAGTGCACATCGATGGTCGGTTCCTTGGAAATTTCGCTGACGATATGGGCAACCCGGATATTCATCCCACCGGTAAAGGCGAGGCGACTGTCCACGACCATGATCTTTCGATGGGTGCGGAGGTTCAGAACCTTAATGTTGCGAACGGGAATAAAAAGAGCGGTGGGAATCCCGCGTTTTCTCAAAATTTGATGCACGGGCCTTAGGGAATAACGAACGCCGATCCCATCGATAAGTACCCTCACGCTCACGCCTCTTTTATGAGCAGCCTCGAGCGCATCAACAAATTTTAAGCCCAGACGATCCGAGTCGAAGATGTAGGTTTGCAGGCTGATCGAAATCTTGGCGTTCCCGATCGCCGTAAGCATCGCGGGGTAAGCCTCCTCGCCATTCCGCAGAATATCGATCTTATTGCCCCGAAGAAGCGGTTTGCCACTGACAAAACCGAGGGTTTTGGCGATCTGAAGCAGGATCTCACCGGCGTGTCCATAACGTTCCGCGGTCTCGTGAGGATCAACCGCAAAACGGTAGAATCCGCTCGGCATGCGGGTCTTTGTATCACGCAAAGCCAGAGCTTTTCTCCGCACCCGATTGATACCAAGGCAGAAGTAGAGGATGACACCAAGACCTGGGGAAAGGAGGACAAGGCCAGCCCAGCCTAGCGCCGATCGAACATCCCTTTTTGTCATAATGGCGTGAACGGCTGCAATAATAGACAAAATCGTGGTCGCAACGGTCAAAAGATAGGGCCAGTAAGGCTCAACCCAGTCAAGTACGAAGATGTAAAACCAACTGTCCAGCATCGGACCACTTCCGCGTTAGATTTCAACCACAAAACGAACAGAATTCCAGCAGCATTTGGAGGAGACGGGCTTACATTTGCATGGTAGCTTACTCCGCCTTGAGAGAAAAGTATGGGATGGAAAAATAGATGCGATTGAACGGAAAATTCAAGTCCCCATTATGGGCCTTCGCGGGACTGTTGATTGCCACCCTTGCTTTTGCTCACGAGGGCGAGGAGCACAAGCCCACGATCACGGCCAAAGCCAAAGCCAAAGCGGCTTTTGTTGCGCCTGATCATCTCGAAAGCTTTCAAAATGCTTAGAAGCTTTCGGTTGCGCCCATTTTTGAAGGCAAATGCCTTGATTGTCATTCCGATCAATCCAAGTTCCCATGCTATTACAAAGTCCCGGGTGTAAAGCAGTTGATCGATGACGACATCGCGGAAGCGCGTCATATGGAAATGTCGAAAGGCTTTCCTCTCAACTCGCGTCATGACATCGATCATGATCTTGAAGATTTGTCAGACGAGATCGGCGAAGGCGAAATGCCTCCTAAACTTTAGGTCTTCATGCACGGCGCCACGAAGCTGACAGAAGACGAAAAGAAAACGGTCTTGGTCTGAATCGATGCGACGAAGTCGCTTTTGAAAAGCGAAAATAAATAGTAAAGATCCAATCAAGGTCTCGCGGTATTTTTGAGGCCGGACTTCAGGGCATCAAGAAGGCTTGACGACCGCCCCTGACTTGCGAGAAGCTAGCGGGACGGCAAAGAGTTTGAGATGAAGTAGCGCTCGTGCTGAAGTCAGCACGAAGCAGGATGAGTGCTCATTGTACCTTTTGAAGGAGTATCAAATGGCCAACGATAAGGGCTCTAAAAGACTGATCATGACTTATCTTGGAAGTTTCACGAGTGAAGCCCAGGACGACGGTCCTTCGTCGCGTGCACTCTCCGCTCGTGTCCACGCTCTTTCGAGCCTTGCCACGATCCCAAGCATGAACTCCAGTGCTCGAATCATCCGCATCTCAGGAGGCTTCACGCTCTTTCAAAATCCCGTTCTGCGGGAAAGAAACAGCCTAAAAATCCCTCGCTTCCCCCTCGCGGCCACAGCCGTGAAAGTTTTTTATTAAGTCGTTGTAATTCATAGTCTTTTAATTATTTTTGTCGGTTTTTATAAGCCTGATAAAGAAATCGACCGATGACCCCTTTAGTGGAAGAATCTGTCATGGAAGGACCTTATCTATGAATACTCCTCACAAGGGAGGCAAAAAGCAGGAACGTCGTACTGAGAACCGCTGCGCCTTTATCGGAGAAATCCCGGGCCGCTTGGTTCATCAGAGTCACGAACTTAAGTTCCTCGCCGTCGATGTTTCCAAGAGGGGCCTCGGCATCCTGCTTGATCCCTGTCCGGCCGAAGGCGAAGAGATCCTCGTCGAATTTGATCAGAAGATCCGTGGTCCCCTTCGGTTCACAATCAAACATATTTATGAAGGGGCTTCGATCAAAGAAGCCGCTTCTGAAACGGCTGAGATGCAACGCTGTGGCATCGAACTCACGGCTGGCCAGGCTCCTGATATCGACCTGATCGAGATCTTCACGCGCTACGTCACCACGACGATCTAATTTATCCCAAGTTTACGATACAAACAAAATAGACCTTCGATCAACGATCGAAGGTCTATTTTGTTTGTATCGCATACTTCTCAGGAAAGAAGTGTTTTTTAAATTATTTGCCGAACTGACGAACGTATTTTACAACGTTGGCAATTTCAGCGTCATTGATCGCGCCGCCCCAGGGAGCCATGGTCGCGCTCAAACCAACCGATGCACCGCCTTCTTTGATAACTTTTGTTATGTGCGCGTCATCGACTTTTCCCTGCCAGGCTTTGTCTGTAAAATTACGTGGCTTCGGGTTCATAGCAAGAGCAGCAGCACCGTCAGCTTTGCCGGTGGCACCGTGACAGGCTACGCAGAAAGTCTCAAACGTTTTTTTGCCAGGCTCTTCGGTTACGGCAGGAGCCTCACCTTTTGCAACGGCTTCTTCCTGAAGTTTCGCTGCTTCTTCCTGGTGTTTCAAAAACGTCTCGTATTCCGCTTTCGGATGATAATCATCTTTGCTGTTCCAGTCACAAGCGGTGAGTGTCGCGAGAAAAGTAGCCGATAGCATAAGGTAACGCATGTCTGTCTCCAAGAGCCAAAGAACGATCGACGTAATTCAAGGCAGGCCATGCCTTTTTTCCTGAGAGATGCCGTTAGAAGCGCCTCGCTTCTTCATATCTTACGGGTTTTAGCATCCAAAATCTACGCTGACAAGGATATGTGAGTATTGAGTGAGAAAGAAAAAGGGCCCACGAGGGGGCCTTCGGAATTAGAATGCATAACCTGCAGATACGACGGCAATTGAAGGATTGATCGTGTACTTCGCTGTGTACGTTCCACGGGTTGCGTTGTCCGCATGATCAGTCGCTTTCAAATTACTTTCAGTGTCTTTGAGGAAGAGTTGTTGGTAGGCCAAGCTAAGATCGAACGCGCCGACCTTGTAACTTGCACCGACCGAAACGGCAACTCTATTGCCGTCTGGAGTACGAGGTGTACGGTGATCTTTGTCGGTTACGCTTTGATCGTGACCCAGACCGGCTCGGAGTGTCCACTCAGGCGCAAGACGATAGTCACCACCGATCGCGTAATAAACCGAGTTTTTCCAGTTCAGATTCGTCACGCTTTTTTGTCCAGCCCATTCCGGACTGAGTTCCGCCAATGTGCTCCAAGCCGAATGCGTGATGTTTGCATAGCCGGTGAAATCGCCCATATCCTGGCTGTAACCCAAAGAGGTGACGGCAGGAAGATCTAGTTTCAACTTCGCATCGTTGTTATCGTTGAAACGAGCACCAGCGGCACCGGCAGCGCGCAATCCTGTGAGGATCGCGGTCGCTGTGTTGTTAGTAGGACCCCAGGTGATGTCACCTTTCGCTTCGTGATGGACAGCCGCGCGGTACGACAAACCAATCTTGGCGCCTTCCACAGGTTTCAAGAGGAAGCCAAGGCCCCAGGCAAAGGCTGTACTGTCGCCTTTATAAGTTGTAATCGCATCGGCCCGGCCAATACCCTGAGCCGCTGCAGCAACCGCAGCGCCTGCCTGAGCTGGCGTGATAACACCAGCCGCCGCTTGCGCCTGAGCGCGTTGAGCGGTCACAGCGTAGTTGACGAATCCAAGGTCAACCGCTGAAGCCAGCTCGCCTTTGGCCTGTTGCCAGTCGAGAGTCAGACCAACCGCGAACATATCACTGATCTTGTACGATCCGTGAAGGCCGACATCGTAAGCTTTCAGGCTGGTTTTGGTACCGTAGTAGCGGCCAGTCCAGGTGTCTTGATACTGAGTGTTGGTTCCGTAAGGAACGTTAAAGCTGAATCCAACGTGAACATCGTCAGAGATCTGGTAGATCCCGTAAAGCGATGGAATCGCGATCGGATCCGAAACGTTGTCTTCGCTGTTGCCGCCCTGAACCGGGTTCGGTGCGCCAGTTGCAAGAGCCAGCGTCGCGTCCTTGGCCTTGATGTTGGCGTCGGTGTAGTTGATGTTCAAACTTAAATGGTTGCCTTTAAAAGCACTCATGATCGCTGGGTTTGAGAGCAAACCAGAAGCATCAAAAGTGTTGACGGTATCAGACGCGAGCGATGTACCAACGCCGCTTGCTGAATGATTGCGCAGTGCGAAACCGGCTGCGAACACAGCATTTGTCCACACCAGACCGCCTAAACCCAGAACCGAAACCGACAGCAATCTACTGGCATTACGTAACTGCATAAGACCCCCATTTACGAATCCAAAAAAAACGAATTCTCAAACTCGAGCTCAATTTTTATAAAAAATTAAGTTTAGCCTAAGACTATCTAATCTTCACAATTCCTCCTGACTTGTCAAATATTTGCATCGCCTTACATCACTTTCTCCAAAAAAACTGTTCGCTGTCGGAGCTTTTGAAAACAACCTAGTCGTTTGGGCGAACAGATTCTGCTTACTTTCGCCAAGTCAGCTCTTCTTCGTTTTTGAAAAAATCGAATTATTGCTATCATCCCACTTGGTTCTTGACGAAATAGGTAAATCGAACTTGATGAAAAAGTAAGGATCAACGACTATTATTGCTGGAAGATTGAAGAAGACTTAGCCTTCCCGTCAGGCAAATCTGGTGAAACCAATGGGAGCAAGAATGCGCGAGAAGCTAGCGACGCGCCAGCGCGGTGCGTCTCATGACCGAGATGCAAGCATCGCTGCGCTCTATATCCTCCTCGCCTTCGCCCTCGATTTTGTCCTTTTCCGCACTCAGCAAAATGCTCAGCACTTTCCCTGGCTCCTATCACAGGCCTTGGGCTTGGCGCTTATCGTGACTCTTGGCATCCGCTTCTGGTTCGTCCTCTTCCTCAGCGTGTTTGCCAACGGATATTTCATCTGGCATGAAGGCCGTTCTGTGACGAGCATGTTCCTCGGCATCATCATGACGGTCACCTACTGCGCAGCGGCCTATATCTGGTACAAGATCCGCGATTCCAAACAGAACATTGTCACAAAATCAGCCTTTTTCGTGGGCCTCAGCTTCGCCACCTGCGGAATCGTGGCTCGACTCGCCTGGTCGATTCTCACCCGCTACGAACTGATCGAAGCGATTCCGCCTGGAATCTGGGCGAGTCAGTTGACGCTGCGTGACACCATCGATTTTCTCGCGAGTTTCCCTTTCTTTGCCTTTCTCTTCGTCCCTTTCGTCGATCACCTCGTGTACCGGGGCACCGGGCGTGAGAAACATAGGTTGGAAGTCCAGGACGCGGTCTTCGCACTCCTCCCTTTCCTCGCTCTGGCTTTGCCCAGTCCTCCTGACTCCTTTGCCCTGTATCAGTATTTTCTCTTTGTTCCCGCGATCTTCGTCGTCTACTCCTATCGGATTCGAGGGGCGCTGGCTTTTACCTTTGCCGTCCACCTCTGGCTTTTTAAAGCTTGGCCTTTCGCGGGCGATAGCCTTATGGACCCGACTCTTCCCTTCCAACTCGCACTCCTGTCCGCCTCTTTAGGAGCAGCCTATCTCTTTGAGAAATATCGAAGTGAGATGCTTCATCAGATCGGCAAGAAGGATGACGAGCTCAAACTTGCGCACAACCAAATTGTGGAGCTGGAGGAGAGCCGCCGTGAATGGCGCTCCCTGACCCAGACCCTCGAAAGACTGGTCATTCGCAGCACCCAGGATCTACGCACGCCTCTGACTCCGATATACATGTGGTCGCAGATGCTCAAGGAGGACGGATATTCCCAGGCCATTCACGACGCCAGCGATGGCATCAAACTAAATATCGAGCGACAGACGAAGATGCTGGAAGAACTCCGGGACTCGGTCCGCATCAGCATGGGTCATCAATTGATCCGTCGTGACACTTTCGATCTCTCGGATCTATTGAATGAACTCAGCGCCAACTGGAAAGTTGAAGCCGCCCGAAAACAGATCGAATTTCGTTACGAAAGGCCACTCAGCCACAGCCTGATTCTCGGCGATCGGGAGCAATTGAGCCTGGCGCTGCACAAACTTTTTGAACATCTTTTACAATTTGGTCGCGATCATGCGGTGATCAGTCTGCATGCCTCAACGCAGCATCGCGATGTGATCCTGCATCTCAAACACAGTGGTTACTCGAGCGATCAGCAACACGTCCTGAAGCTTTTGCAAGCCGGTCAGGGGATGGACCCTGAAGCCTTTCTCACCGCCGCGAATTTCGACGTCGCTCTCTACACCGCGAAGAAACTCATCGATTTGCAGGGCGGGCGCCTGACGGCTGCCAGCCTGAATCCCAAACCCGGCATGCTTTTCTCTCTCAGCCTGCGCCGCCCCAAACGCGATGCGAAGGCGACTCCGATGCAACCCGTGCAAAGCACTCCAATGTCGCTCCCTAAAACAGTCTCCTGGTTTACACCGAGCAAACAGAGCATGCTCATCGTGGAAGACGATCCCTTTACTCTTCACCTGCTCGACAGCCTGCTGACTGGAGAAGGCATCGAAATTATCGCCTGCGCGAATTCCGTTGAAGCGATCGAAGCCTTTCATCGCGTGCACCCAAGCCTGGTTCTCGCCGACCTGGGTTTGCCTGACATCAACGGCTTTGAGCTGATTCGCCGTTTAAAAAAGGCCGCAAGGCACGAATTTATTGCTGTGGCCTTCTCCGCCTGTGTCACTCCAGAAGCCCAGGCCCAAGCGCTTGACGCTGGTTTTTCAGCATTTTTAGCGAAACCTCTCCAGGCGAAAGAACTTCTGGAAACGATGCAGCAGCTCCAGGCGAAGCACAATCATGTGCCTTTCCGGGCTGTGGATCTCACTATTAACTAAAGATAAATTTATAGCTTAAAGAGAGAAGGATCTCACGCGTGTTGTTGCCTTCACCCTCTCCGGAGCATCCAGCGGCCAAACCTGGCCAAGCAAAGGCGTGAAGACCTACTAACACGCCGCTCGAACATGCTGATGATTTTTTGATAAATCCTTAGCCGCTTTGTAGCGAATCTGTCGTTTGCCACTGGCCATGCAGCTAAAATCTACCAACTGTCGCAATTGTGGACACTGAACCCTTCTTTAAAATCTGCTCCTTTCAACAACTTACCCCTGGCCTGGCGATTGCAACATCAATCCCGAAGGCCTATTCCTTCATTCCTTTTGCTGTTGTCCTGTCGCCCCGGAGTTACCATGCGGAAGCTGTTGATCGCATCTCTTAGTACCATGAGCCTTGTCAGCTCCTGTGACAAACCTGTTGAGAGACCTTCACCCACAGTGAAGAAGGAATCCGTACTCCCAGTCGAGACGAACAGACTTAATTCTTCCAATCAGGAAGTTGTTCGCACGCCCACGAATCCTCTGGGAGGACTCCTCAAAGGCAAGACACCCAATGTATCGACCGAGGAAGACCTCCGTCGCATCTCTATCAATGCCACTCTTCCCGTCACCTTAGGCGAAGCGGTGGCTGGCATCACATTCAAAACCAACCGACAGGATTCGAAAGCCATCCTTTCGAATCCCAAATTTTCCACGGCCACCGGCATCGACGTCTTTGGCGAAGGCATCCAGGTCACCTGGGGTGAAGGGATTAACCCAACACCAAAATCAATTCGTGTTGTCGAAGGTTATAAAGGGGCCATAGCTCTTCCCGCTCCTTACGGAATGGTAGCTCTGGGCCAGGACCTTACTGCCCTCCTCGCAACCGATGCAGACAAAATTGCTTTTACCAAAGCGATCGGCACGACTCTTTCGGGTAAAGATGCCAGGTACGACTGTATCGAAGCGCAGACATGCCTCCTTGAAAATCGTGCTGGCACACTCTTCATCGACTATCCCAACGCCACTGTCATTATCCTAGCGAATGCCCTCTATCTGATGGACTTTGAAGTCAACGAAAGCCTTGCCCCAAAAAACACGGCCCCCATTGTCTTCGATACATCGATGGGCGGCATCAACTTTGCTCAAAAGAAAGAAGACATCGTCAAAGTCTACGGCGAGCCCTACCGCTACGCTGCAAGCACCACAGAACTCTTCGACGCGAAGACGATCCGCATCGTCTTCACCGCCGACAACAGTATTGCTCAAATGGAAGCGACCAAAGGCTTCAAAGGCACGATCAAGATCGGTGAAAAGGAATTTGGTCTGGGTTCAACCATGGCTGAGTTCATGCCGGCTGACGACCTCGACGGCTTGAAGATGATGGCGACTCTTGCCCAGAAGATACTTGGCAAAAACGAAACCTACGACTGCAGTAAGGCAATGCCTGCCACCTGTCAATCGCTTCACAACCCGGAAGAGAAATGGATAAAGGTCTTGGTTGGCAATACGATCTTCCTCTTGTCAGATGATCCTTCGCGCACTCTGCTTTCTATCACAATGTTCAATCCAGCTTAACTTAAAGGGGAATTTCATGTTGAAACCTAAAGCTCCACTGGTCCTGACCCTCGCTGCATTGAGCTTCTTTGCCTGTGCACGCAAGCGCGAAGTTGAACAAAAAATAGATCTCGCCGGCAATCGCCTTTCGAAGTCGCTCTTTGCAACCGATACACCCTGGCTCGGCCGCGTGATGATCGTCAACAACGGCAGCAACAGTGCCTTTGGATTCGTCGGCGCGCAGTCGGATGTCAAAATCGGCAATTTTCAGTTTACCAAAGACAAGCTTCAGTTCGTGGCGAACAGTTCGCAGATGAGCAAAAGCGGCGAAGTTCGTGTCATCAACGAATGGAACGTCGAGCACAGTGATTATTATCAAAAGGTTTCGGGCGGCCGCACCAGCAACGTCGTGACCGAAAACGACACGATCGCCTGGAAAGACAAGAAATACTTTAAAGTGGACTGGGAATCGGCTTCCATCTCCGAAGCGGCGACCTTTCCCTTTGAAGTCGATGAACAATGCTGGAGCAAAAAAGGCAGTCGCGTCGTTGATGGCTCGATGGAAGCCGACGCTGACCACATCAACTTCGTCGTCGAAGTCGATTATCAAATCAACAATCTCGAGCGTTGCTCGGCGAACCTCAGCGCAGTCCTGCACCACGATGAGCAAACGCACACGATGCGCTACATGTACTCGTTCATGCCCGACCGCAAGTCAAGCTATGAGCCTTATGTCTACACTGGCGAAAACGATCCTTTGACTCGCAAGTACGGCTACTTTCTGTCGAGCAGCCCGTTCTTGAACGCCCAGGGTCGCCTGGAAGATACGTTCTACATGAATCGCTGGGCTTTGAACAAAACCCACACGGTCTACTTTGCCAAGGGTTTCCCTGAAAAATTCAAATGGATCTACAATGATCCCAACACAGGCGTTATCGCTCGAACAAATCAGCTATTTGCCGCCAACAAAATCGATCTTGGTTATGAAATCAAAGATGCAGACGAGACTCATGTCTTTGGTGACATCCGTTACAGCTTTATCAAAATCGTCGAAGACGTCGATTCTCAAGCGCCGCTGGGTTACGGTCCTGCGACCGCGCACCCCATGACAGGCGAAATCATCTCATCGAACACAACGATGTGGACCAGCAGCCTCATGTTCTACCTGCAACGCATTGCGGATGGCCAGGTTGCCGCTCAGGATCGTGATAGAAAGTCGCCGCTCTTTAAGACTATGGTCGGCCTCCTTCAGGCACCTTCCGAGGAATGGACCAAGACCAGCAACTTTCTGAACGACAAAGATCAGGCTGCGGTCTATCGCTTTCTGATCCCAGACTTCACTTACGGCAATCGCGGCAGCAGTTTTGCCAACACTCCGGTGCCCACAGCGGCCCCGGCCAACACGAAACTCGCAACCTACTGGGCTGCCGCCGGCCGTCAGTCGGATGAATTCGAAGCTGCGCGGACGCAGGCCCTGGCTGGAGAAAAAGAATACTTTGCCAAGATCAACAATGATGCTCTGCGCATCCAACGCAACAGCACGGTCTGGAGCTTCAACGACGCGATGTTTGCTGGCCTCGACGAAGTCATTTCTAAGAAATCGAGCCAGGAAATTGTAGACGACATCATGTACCGCACAGCGATCCATGAGTTTGGTCACAACCTAAACCTTCGCCACAACTTCTACGGCAGCGTGGATGCAGCATCACGCCGCTCGAGTGACGAAGACCGTTCACAGCTCGTAACGACTTCGGTCATGGATTACATGGATCTGAAGCATGAAATCGGCCTCGGCCGCGACTGGGAACCTTATGACAAAGCCGCTTTGCTCTATGCCTACTCGAACGGCAAGATCGACCAGATCAAAGAAAATGGCGATCCTTATCTTTACTGTACCGATGAGCATGTAAACACCAACCCGCTTTGTAACCGCTTCGACGCCGGCTCTACACCGACCGAGATCGTCAAGAGCATGATCGACTCCTACGAAGATGGTTATTACACCCGTAACTTCCGTTATGGCCGCGAGTTCTGGAATACCCGTGGATACGCCTCCGACATCTACGGCACGATGTGGGAACTCAAGAAGTTCCTCGCCTTCTCCGAGCAGGCTTTCGACCCGGCAACGATCAAGCGCAATCTCACAGCGCGTAGCGATCTGCCTGCTGAGCTGCCCGCAAACTTCGGCAAGGCTATGTCCGCGGATATGAATCAGGCAGTTCGTATGGTGGCCGGCTTTTATACAGCGGTCATCAAGCAGGAAGCAACGGATCGCCCCTTCCAGGATAGTTTCGACTCGGTCTCAGGTGCTTTGACCCGTCATGGCATCATGTACGACAAATACTTTGCGATGGAAATGTTGATGGGCGAACAAGGCATCGCCATCGATCCTAACAAAGGTGGTCTCGTGACTTCGTTCTTTGACCTTCTGGGTCAGGATGAGATGAAGGACTACATGTCGGGCATCATCAACGATGTCTACCTGAATGCCGGATCCATGTACGTTGGCTATGAAGATATGGGCCGCGACATCTTCGTCGCCAATGCTTCGAGCCAGCTCAACCGGACGATAGCCCCTACGGAACAAACCCGCATTACCTGCTTCACGGAAGAGACTTTGGTCAAAACTTTCGCGATCGACCTCAAGAAGACCGTGCTCGACACAGGCAAGGCTTTGAGCCTGCCCGTTCCGAAAGAAGCGACGGGATACTTCAAGGCCGAAGGCAACGTCTACCTTCAGTACATCGACGGCAGCTACTACGTTGCCGGCCAGGTGAAGAACGTTCTTGCGGCTCAGCTTATCGTCAAGAACGATGCCCGCTCGGTTCTCAATGCTTATCGCGGCTTTTACTCAGTGACTGAAGGCAGGGTACCCGATTGTCGTTAATATCGATGCGCCAGGCACTCCTCGTAGCAACTTTAAGTTTTCCTTTCGTCACGCCTCCGGCGATGGGATGGGACGGTCAGATTTCGGCTGAATACGCCAAGACCTTTGCGCCTTCCGATCCGGTCATCAACTTTGGGCTGAGTCTCTCGCAACGTTTGAACAAAACGTTCGGGCTCTTCCTCAGCCAGGATGTTGAAAAAAACATGGTCATCGATAGCTCAAAGGATGAGTTGGAAGCAGCCGATACGCGCTTTGGTGTGAAGATCTACCCGACATCGCTGATCGACGACGTATCGTGGCTCCTGACGCTTTCCGCGACTCTGCCGACATCGAAGGATTCGCGGCATGATCAGATCCACTCCAAGCCGGAGATTAAGCTCGGAGCCGCCTACCAGCCTTGGAGCTGGCTGACAATCAGCGGCAGCGCGATGGGCCGCTACTATATCGAGAAGTTTGAGACGGCACCCACCCATGCCGGCGAAGGTGGCGAAGTCTTGCCCAACTATCGCCTGGGACTGGGTCAAGGTACATCCGTGAATCTGGGTGGGTTCAGCTTTGGTTATGACTACGGTTATCGAGAGACGACCGACCATGCCGTGAAGCAAACAGCGGCGAATAACGCCTATCTTAATGAGAAGGCCGATCAGGGTTATAGCGTGAGCCTTTACTTCAGCCGTGAGCTCTGGACCGGTGCAAGCCTCAGCGGGAGTTTCTCTCAGGGTAGCGCTCTGGTTCACGAAGGCTGGGAAGACTATGTGCTCTTTGATAATGAAGAGTCGAGTTGGGGCGTGGGTTTCAGTCAGTCCTTCTAAATTTATTCTATGAAAAAGACTCCTTTCCAGCGCGGAAGGGAGCCTTTTCATTTTCAAATTTTAAGCGTCGAATTACATTCCGAGTTCGAGCGGACGATTGCTGTCGAGTATAAGTTTCGTCAAAGCCGGGCAACCGGTGACAGGGGTCGCATGAACGCGAACTCCGTTGAAGCGCTCGAAGCGGTAAATCATGCTTTCACCGGCTTTCAAAGTTGCCATTTTCACTTCTTCACTCGACTTATCAAAAACCTGGACCTTCACGGCACAGGCTTTGGCCGTTGAGCTGATGCGAAAAACCTGAGCTTTATCGGTAGGCGTCACGCGACAATAAGTGGAAAGAGGAACCAGGGTCGTCGCTGGAGACGGAAGCGTTACACTTGCGCCTTCCGGCAGTTCCATAATATCGAAAGGAGCATCGTCATCAGCGAAGAGAGAAGTGCTCGATAGCATGAGGCTGAATAGAACGGCTTTCATGGGATGCTCCTTGCGGTTTTGCTTACAACCATTTTACCGAGAGCGACCCATTCCACCAAGAGCTGTGCTTATTTTGCAGTCATCTCCTCCTCTTAGCTGGCGAAATAATGCCGGCGTAGCAAGGCTTTCCGATCATCCCTCCGCAAAGATCGATTTTCCATAGGCCCTAAGCCCTTAACTTTTCACACAAATAAAATCCTCGTTATCAAGATGCTAAGGCTGAGGGCGAAAAGGCCGAAGACCTCTCTGAGTTCGCTAGCAGCAGAAGTAAAAAACATGAAAATCAAACTTCATGAAAGCCGCAGTGCCTATGGAAAGAGCCTACGAGTCCTAACTCGTCGCTTATTTTTTGGATGATGCCGATGACCTTCTGTCGATTTACCCACAGGTCATTACCACATCCTTCAGTCCTCATTCGGAAAGCAACGCGCTTTCTATCACCTTTTTCAGGGGAGAAATCTCCTGGATCAAATGGTTGTAAGACTCGATAATTAGAGAATAAAGAGTCCAGGCAGCTGTCAGGTTTAAGAGGACAGAAGGTTCGTCGGCCCCATTCCCCGCCCCTTTTCTTTAAAGATCCCTACGATTTCAGCCCCCTAGCAAGACACCCATCAATCTTTTAATATTACCTCCGACATCCCATGTGCAGGAATTTATCCGGTGACTCGGGAGCCTTACGATATGAATCTGGAAAAGATACTCAAGGTTGCAGTACGCGGCGGCGCCAGCGATATCATCCTCAAGCCAGGAGTGGCTCCCCGCTTTCGCTTTCAGGGCGATATCATCAACCTTGCTGATGGCGAGAACGTCACCGATGCTCTCATGGTGGAATGGATCACAGCAATTATCCCCAGCCATTTAAAGGATCGCCTGCAACATCTCCAGGATCTCGACTTTGCTTACACCAGCGCCCTGGGTGGCCGCTTTCGTGTGAACCTTTTTCGTCAGAAACAAGGTTATGCGCTGGTCATGCGAGTCATCAATAACCACATTCGTACAATGGAAGAGCTTCAACTGCCCAAGCAGCTCCATAGCTTCGCTGAAGAAAAACGCGGTCTCATTCTCGTTACCGGCGCGACGGGGAGCGGTAAATCCACCACACTCGCGTCTGTGATCGAAAAAATCAATTCAACCAAATCCGCGCATATTCTGACGATTGAAGATCCAATCGAATTCATCTTTAAAGAAAAGAAATCGACCATCAACCAAAGGGAGATCGGTATCGATACCGATAGTTTTCCCTCTGCTCTCCGCAGTGCACTCCGTCAAAACCCAGATGTAATTCTGGTGGGCGAGCTTCGCGATAAAGAGACGACTGAGACTGCTTTGATGGCCGCTGAAACGGGTCACCTTGTTCTCTCCACACTGCATACACTCGATGCCGTGGAAAGCATCACGCGTCTCATGTCTTACTTTCCACCGCATCAGCACACATCCCTGCGCATGATGCTCTCGCAGACTCTGAAAGCCATCGTGTCTCAACGCCTCGTCACCAGAATTGATGGCAAGGGCATGGTTCCGGCTTTAGAAATTTTGATAGCGAATGAGGTCGTCAAAGAAACGATTCTGAAGAGCGACAGTTTTGAGGTCCTAAAGGACACGATCCGCAACGGTCGCAATACCTACGGCATGCAGAGCTTTGACCAGTCGCTTCTTGAACTCTATAATAACGGCATTATCTCGGCGGCAGAAGCCCTGCACAATGCGTCGAAGAAGAAAGACCTCGAACTTGCCATGCAAGGATTCGAAAGCTAATTTACAGTCACGGTTCGGAATCGAATGGCCGACGCCTTCGATTTCTGAGCTCTCGTGGTAAAGACCAGAGTATAAGATCCTGCTCCCGCCAAAGTCAGCTTCGTTACCTTCTCGTAACGATCGAGCACCGTCCCTCCCCCACTCACGTACCAATTCGTTTTCACATCCTCTTCCCGAAGATTGCTGTAGTTTCCTGCAATTTAAGAATAAAAAAACGGAGGATGAGTCCTCCGCATCACAAAGTTCAAAATATGGAAATTTCAATCACAGAAGATTCGAGAACCAAGCCGGCAGGAGCCCCATCATCACCGTCAGGAAGAGCGAAAGGACGACGATGATGTTGCTGCCGAGCCAGATCGCGGGAACGACCTGGAAGCTTTCTTCGCTTTCTTTCATATACATGTAGACCATAGGACGAAGATAGATCACGGCCGAGACGACACTGGCAAGGGCGGCCACGATCGTAAGCCAGACATAGCCGCTCGAGAGAGCTGCGGAGAAGAGGTAGTACTTTCCGAAAAAGCCGGCTGTGGGCGGTATGCCCGCCATGCTCAAGAGGAAGACGCTCATCGCGAAAGCCAACATGGGACGACGACGGCCGAGGCCTGTGAGTTGATCGAGTGTCAGATCATCATTGTCTTTGGGACTGATCATAGTCAGTACCGCAAAGGCCCCAAGGTTCATGACGACATAAAAAATCGTGTAAGAAACGATCGACGAAGCTGCATCCTTAGCGCCTTCACCGCCGCCCAGAAGAGCGAGAAAGCCGAGCAAAACGTAGCCGGTATGCACGATAGTCGAGTAGGCAAAAATTCGCTTCAAACGGGTTTGACGGACACCAACGAAAGAACCAAAGAGCAGGGTTGCGACAGTGATCGCCGAAATAATCACGACGAGCGTGGGTTCGGTTGATACAGGCCCCACAAAAAGTTCGAGACACATACGGAGAAGAGCGCCGGTTGCAGCCGCTTTAACCGCCGAGATCATGAAGCCGGTCACGGGCGTTGCCGCGCCGGTGTAAACATCAGGGATCCACACGTGGAAGGGAAAGGCACCGATTTTGAAGAGAAAGCCGACTGAAAAAAGTCCAAGTCCCACGAGTGGAAGTAGCGGCAGATGACCGTTCCATTGACTTTGAAAGGCCTCGCGAATGCCGGTGACATCAAGACTGCCTGTCGCCCCGTAGAGAATACTCGCACCGTAGAGAAGCACAGCACTCGCAGCACCCCCGAGGAGAAAGTATTTCAAACCGGCTTCAGCTGCCATCGGCGATTGACGATGCATGGATACGAGCACATAAACGGCGAGCGACATGAGCTCGAGTGAGATGAAGAAAAAGACGAGGTTGCGGGTCGAAACCATAGCGACCATACCCACGACCGCAAAAGCGATAAGGGTGAAGTATTCCGGCTGGAGTTCCTCGCGCTCGTCAAAGCCAAGCGTCATGAGCGCGGCCGCGAGACCGGCCAGCACACAGATCGCCGAGAATACCTGACTCAATCGATCGAAGACCAACACACCATCCAGAATCACGATCGTGTCCTGGAAGGGAAAGACAACCGTACTGGCAACTGCCGCGATCGAGCCGATGAGGAGCATGGCAAAGGCCACGGCCCGACCCTGGTGACGAAGGGCTGAGAGGAGCAAAGTTGCTATCGCGGTCAAGGTCATACAAAAGAGGGGCAGTATTCCCAACCATTGCTGGCCTTCAATAAAATTCATTGGAAACATACTTGAAAACGACACAGCCATTCCCCTTTGTGCAACGGGTAGAGTTAGAGGTAAAGTGGATCTAGCGTGAAACCTGGCCTGGAACAGCTTGCCTTTCCGGCAAAGCATCATTCGGCGACACGCGTTTGGCGCTGTCTTCAATAGCCGTGCGGGAAGGAGCCACGAAAGGTTGTGGCGTTATTCCAATACCGACGATGAAAATTCCCAGGACCACCAAGACAAAGATCTCGCGGAAATCGAGATCCGCTACTTTTTTCACATAATCATCGACGTAACGACCGAACATCGTCTTCTGATAAAGGTTCAGCATGTAGACCGCACCGAGAACCATACCTGTCGCGGCCACAGCCGTGATGTAGCCGTTAACACGGAAGCTGGCGATGAGGATCGCAAATTCACCGACGAAACCACCACTACCCGGAAGAGCAACTGTGGAGAGGACGATGACCATGAAGCCTGTGGCAAGGACCGGAGTCTGGGGAGCCCAACCGCCAAAGTCTTTGAGTTCAAGTGAGCCGCGACGTTTCTCAAGAAAGCCGCTGATCATAAAGAGACCGGCGATCGCGATACCATGGTTGACCATTTGCAGAAGAGCACCGCCCATGCCTTCGGCCTTGAGCGAGAAGAGACCGAGGAGGATGTAACTCACGTGCGACAGCGAAGAGTAAGCGACAGCTGTTTTGAAGTTCGTTTGAACGATCGCAAGCAGCGCTCCGTAGACGATACCGAAAGCCGCAAGACTCATCAGCACGGGTTGAAAGCTATGCGCCGCTTCGGGAAACATGGGAATCAGAATTTTAAGAATTCCGTAGGTGCCCATTTTCGAGAGGATAGCTGCGAGATAGATGGAAACCAGAGTGGGAGCCTGGCGATAGGTCGAGGGCAACCAGGCATGAAAGGGAACGAGAGGAGCCTTGATGAAAAAGGCCGCGGCGAAAGCTGCGAATAGCAGGCCTTGGGTTGAGAAAAGTCCCGCTGGCCCCTGACTGCTTGCAAAAGGAATTTTAAGGTTCATCAGAGCTTGAAACGATGCATCGGGATGGCCTGTGGTCTGCGACTGCATGTGCACGAGCCACGCGATACCGACTAGCATCAGGATCGAACCGGCAAAGGTATAGAGAAAGAATTGAAGAGTGGTCTTCATCCGCTCAGCGCCGCCATACATCCCGATAAGGAGGTAGGCCGGAAGGAGGATGACTTCCCAGAAGATGTAGAATAGGAAGAGATCCTGCGCGAGGAAAGTTCCCAGTGCGCCCGTTTCCATAATGAGCACCAGGGCACTCATACGTTTTTGCATCGTGGAATCGCCTGACGTTTGATTCCAGGTTCCGATGAAAGCCAGCGGAGTCAAGAGTACTGTCAGCAGGACGAGCGGAAGATTCATACCATCCAAAGCCAGATCGTAGTGGATGCCGAGCATCGGAATCCATTCCGTTCTGATGTGGAAGTGCAGGGGATCGGCGGCGTTGACATCAAAGGCCTGAGCTGCCCAAAGGGCAAGCGCAGCCACGATGAGAGTGGCGATCACCGCTATCTGTCTTGATTTCGCTTCCAGGCTCTTCGGAAGAAGCAATATTAGAAGACCGGTCAGCGCGGGAAGCAGGACTATCCATGAAAGTATCTGACTCATACGGCAACCCAGAATATTAGAATTCCAACAACAAAGGCCAAACCAGCCATCAGCGAGAGCATTGAAAGTTGAATGTCACCACTTTGTGTGAGACGCAGCCGCTCCCCTGACCAGTTCGAACCCACCCCAATCCAGCCGCCGATATTATTCATCACGTTGCTCTCAAAGGTCTGAACCAATCGACGACTGATCCAATAAAGGGGAGCGACGATACAGGACGAATAAAAAGTATCCATGAAATGCTGGCCCACAAACAAACGTTTGAGAACCGGAGACGTTTCGAAAGAAATGTTTTTGAGAAACGTTTTGCCGGCCACGAGACCGAAGATAGCGATCGACACGGCGAGGATCGAGACCACGATTTCCGGCATGGGAGATGATCCTGTCACAATTTCAACCTGCTGAACGACGGGCGCAAGCCAGGCGCTGAGAAGGTGCGAATGTTCGATCCCAAACCAGTGACCCATTTCGTGCGGAAAGCCAAGGAAACCACCAAAGGTCGCCAGCAGTGCCAGCACGATGAGAGGCAGCGTCATGATCCAGGAGGACTCGTGACCGTGGATACCCGCTTTCGCTTCGCCCCAGAAGGTTTGAGTCAACATCCGCATTGTGTAAACACCGGTCAGGAAAGCCGCGAGTAGACCCGCGCCGAAGAGGATCCAGCTGCCACGAGGGGCGCCAAGGGCCATGTAAAGAATTTCGTCCTTACTGAAAAAGCCGCTGAAGATTGGCAATCCGACAATCGCCGCACTGCCCAGAAGCATCGTCACATAAGTCACCGGCATCGCCTTGGCGAGACCACCCATGCGGCGCATATCCTGCTCGCCATCGCAGCCGTGAATAACCGAACCGGCTCCAAGAAAGAGAAGCGCTTTAAAGAAAGCGTGCGTCATCAAATGAAAGACTGCTGTCTGATAGGCGCCTACGCCGAGGGCGAGGAACATAAAACCTAGCTGAGAAACGGTCGAATACGCGAGAACCTTTTTGATATCGGTTTGCGCCAGGGCCAGGATCCCGCCAAGTAAAGCGGTTAACGCTCCGGTATAGGCTACAACTGTCATCAGTTCAGGCGAGAGTTCAAACAGGAAGTACATACGGGCAAAAAGATAAACACCAGCCGTCACCATCGTCGCCGCATGGATCAGCGCGGAGACAGGTGTAGGACCCGCCATCGCATCGGGAAGCCATACGTAGAGGGGAAACTGAGCGGACTTACCGGTTGCGGCAAAAAACATGAACACAGCCGCCAGGCTCAGAAGTGCAACCGACGTCGTCGGTGAGATGAGGGCCATCATTTCAGTAAAGGAGAGAGTGCCGAGTTGAACGTAGAGCAAACACATACCGAGGACGAAGCCCAGGTCACCGATACGGTTGACGAGAAAAGCCTTGCGCGCGGCGTCGGCGTTCGATTCCTCTTCGTACCAATAGCTGATGAGCAGGTAAGAACAGAGACCCACGCCTTCCCAACCGAAGAAGAGAAAGAGGAGGTTGTCGCTGAGAACAAGGAGGAGCATGGCAAAGCAGAAAAGGTTTAGGTACGCAAAAAAGCGGGCAACGCCCTTTTCATGCGACATGTAAGAAATGGAATAGAAATGGATGAGGGTGCCAATGCCGGTGATGATCAAAGTCATCAGGGACGATAGGCGATCGATGCGGAGATTGAGAGTGACCGAAAGATTCCCAAAATCAATCCATTTGAAGCCTGTGTATTGGAGAGCCCCCGACTCGCCGCCGAGTCGCGTAAACGCGATCACCGCGAGGACAAAGCTCACCGCCATGGCCAGGGTTGCAATGCCACCCGAGATCATGGGCTTGGTCTTGGTAATGCCGCCCGAAGCGAGGGGAATCACCACACCGTTCAGGAAGAAACCGATAAGCGGGACGATCAGGATCCAAAACGGTAGATCAGATAAAACAGCAAGATTCATCGTTCAGCTCCTCAAGACCGTTGTACGATCCGTCTTGATACTACCAAAGTTTCGGTAAACGTTGATTAGGATCGAGAGACCGACGGCGGATTCCGCAGCGGCAATCGTGATGATAAAGAAGACCTGCACCTGGCCGTTGAGTTGCGAGAGCTCGCGGGCAAAGGTCACAAACGAGAGATTCACCGCATTGAGCATGAGTTCGATACCCATGAGCATGACGATGGTGTTTCGTCTCAAAATCAAAGCCAAAAGGCCCATCGAAAATAAATAAGCTGACAGGATGTGAAGGATCGTTCCGCTGTTCATGTCTCAGTCCACCTTTCTTTTCGCCAGAACCAGTGCGCTTGCGATAGCGACCAGGAGGAGGAGCGAAATGAATTCAAATTGAACATAAGCCTGAGAGAACATGGCGCCTGAAACGGCGACGACGTTCCCGCCGATGCTGCGAATCTGTTCCAGAGTCATTATCCCTGGTGTCGGTCCGTTGGCTTCGCTGCTCCATTGGATGAAGGCATAGCTAAGTCCTGCCAGAACACTAGCTGCACCTAAGCACGCGAGGACCGTCTTCCAACTGCGAAATCGAATTTCATTATGCTCGTCGTTCATATTGAGAAGCATGATGGAGAAAACAAAGAGAACCATGATGGCACCGGCATAGACGATCGCCTGCAGAGCCGCAATAAAATGCGCACCGCTCACGCCGTAGATCCCCGCGAGGGCAACCATCATCATCACCAATGAAAAAGCACTACTGATCGGACTGCGTGAAAAGACCGTGAGAGCTGCGAGAAGGGCCACGACGATCGCTAAAATAAGGACAACTGGTTCAACCACGGCCCTTTACCTCACGTTTCAAATGGTCGAGATCGTAAATCGCAGTTTCGCGGTCGAGAGTTGCCATCTCATAATTGCGCGAAAGCTTGATGGCGTCTTTAGGACAGGCTTCTTCGCAGAATCCGCAAAAGCAGCAGCGAAGGGCGTCGATGTCGAAGCTCACCGGACGCTTTTCTTTTTTCACGCCGAAGGGATTTTCTTCTTCCGGACGCTCACCCGCGACGATCGTAATACAATCGGCCGGACAAACGGTCTGGCAGAGGTAGCAGGCCGTGCAGTTTTCCGTCTTCGTTGGATCGACGGAGATAAAGTGCTCGCCACGAAAACGCTGGGAGTACTCGCGCTTCTCTTCTGGATAATTGATGGTCGTCGCCTGACCGAGAAACAAGGTCTTATAGAATTGTTTCAGGGTGACTTTCAAACCGACCAGGAGTGCCGGAATATAGTACTTGTCGAGGCGACCCTCTTTGTAGGTAACGATTTTGGTCATACGATTATACCCCTATCCAGGCGATGATGAGGGCTACGGCCAGAAGGTTGACCAGGGCGATCGGGAAGAGAATCTTCCAGCCTAAGTGCATCAACTGATCGTAACGGAAACGAGGCATCGTCCAGCGAACCCAGACGAAGAAGAACATCATGCAGCCGACTTTAAAGACGAAGGCCGCGATCTGGGCGATGGCCGTTAAGTTCTGGAACATGTCAGGCGAGAGGCTGGTTTGGAAGAACGACAGGACCCAGCCCATTCCGGGGATCAGGCCGTAGCCACCGAAGAAAATGGTGATGAAAAGACCCGAAGCCATGAGCATGGCGACGTATTCCGCAAAGAAAAAGAGCGCGAACTTCGAAGCGCCGTATTCCAGGTGATATCCGGCTACAAGCTCCGATTCACCTTCCGGCAAGTCGAAGGGCAGACGGTTGGTCTCGGCAAAAATTGAGATCATGAAAATAAGGGCTGCGAGCGGATTTAGGAATACGCCCCAACGCGGAATAAAACCGAGGAGCGACTGATCCTGATAAACCACCATCGCATTGAGATCGAGAGTTCCGTAGACTAAAAGCATGGAAACTAGGGCGAGGCCCAAAGCGATTTCATAACTGATCATCTGGCTACTGCCGCGAAGAGCGCCCAACATGGAGTACTTGTTGTTGGAGGCCCAACCCGCGAGCATGATGGGATAGACCTCGAGTCCGGCAAAAGCCAAAACCGCAAGTATACCGATGTCCAGCGAAGCAATCTGCAGATTGACCTTGTGGTCCCCAATGATCAGGTACGATCCAAAGGGAATCGCCGCCATCGCTGCGACCGGTGCGATCGCGGAAATCGCGGGTGCGAGATTATAATAAAATTTAGAGGCCGCGGCGGGAATGAACATCTCCTTGGAAAGCAGCTTTAAAACATCGGCCACGGGTTGCATGAGACCAAAAATACCGACTCGATTCGGACCGACGCGCGCCTGCATCCAGGCTGCGCCCCGCCGCTCAAACCAGACCATGATAGGTACAGTTGAAAAGGCGAGACCGACGATGAAGAGAATTTTAGCTGCGACGGCGATATAGTCAAATAGTGTCACGCACGACCTCACGCACAGGAGTACTCGACTTCAGTTTCATGCCGTCCAGGACTTTGCGAACCGAAGCCGTACCGCCGGGACCCTTGACGACGATCTCAAAACTCTGGGTGACTTGATCGCAATTGGTATAGGTTCCGAATTTCTCAAGAGTGCTGAGTCCGGGCAGCACCGCCGCGAAGCGTTGAATTTCCGGAAGGTCGAAAACACCCCATGCAATTTCTTTTTGAGCCATGACCGGAGGCAAGGTTGCCCGGCCGCAGCGGAAGTAGATCGCAAGATCGAAGTTTTGTTCCGTGGCCGAGTTCCAGGGCTTGATGCCCAGGCTTTCGATACCGCGGGTATTGGACGTGTGATCGCGGCGGCGAAGCAAATGATCCAGAGCCGCATCATCCACCGAGCTTTGAACGCCGTTCGTTCCGTTCCACGAACGCACAACAAAATCCGCCGAGCTAAAGCTAGGCAGCATCTGCGCGATGGTCGCCGCCTCTTCGCTGCTCGCATCGGTGCCGATCAGAAGTAGGATGCGGCGCGCCTTCTTCATTTCGCTCAAGAGCCAGGGCACCACGGTTTCCCAGGTGGTGGCATTGAGCGACCCGCTGGCCGATAGCAGGGGATGTATCACGCGTTCGGCGTTTTGGTAGCGATGGAACGACATGCGGCCTTCATCACAGATCCAATGTTTGTTGACTTCAGCGTTGAAACGGGCGCGATAGCGATGGACCGTGCCTTTCTCTTCATCGGCGTAGATTGAGCAGCCTTTGGCGCAACCATCGCAGATGCCTACTTTCTCTTTAAGGAACCATACTCGTTTCTGGAAACGGAAGTCGTTGAAGGTGATCGCTCCGACCGGACAGATGTCGGCGACGTTCCCCTGGTACTCATTGAACATGCCTTCATCGAGAGCTGTCGTCAGCTCCTTATGCCAGCCTCGGTTGTCCATCAGAAGCTCGTTAGTTTTGGTCACGTCTTCGGTGAAACGCACGCAGCGCTCACAATGGATACAGCGGTTCATATTGAGAGTCAGGCGTTCCGAAAGCGCTTTGGTCGTCGCTTCCTTCCAAACTCTTTTGTCCTCTTTGAATTCACTCTTCGAGGGACCATATTCATAACTATAATCTTGCAGCGAACACTCACCCGCCTGGTCGCAGACCGGGCAGTCGAGAGGGTGATTCGCCAGCAGCATTTCCATGACACCGCTTCGGCTCTTACGAACGCGATCGCTTTGCGTCAGGACTACCATGCCGTCCGCCGCAGGGGTCGAACAAGCCGTCATGAGTTTGGGAGCCTTCTCAACCTCGACCGCACACATACGGCAGGTACCCGCCACCGGCAGGCCGGGGTGATAACAGAAACGCGGAATCGTCTTGTCAACTCTAGCGCGTTCGGCCGCCCGCATGATCGTATCACCGGGTTCGAACTCAACCACCTGCCCATCGATCGTCATCTTAGGCTTTGTGAGCGCTTCGCTCGTTGTCATCTTTCAAACTCCCATCAAAGCGTGGCACTGGCGTGATGATCGTGCTTAGGAACGTGACCTTCGGGCTTGCAAGGGCATCGCTTCAGCCGCACATGCTCCTCAAATTCGTGACGAAACTTCCGAACGGACGATAAGGCCGGACCGGTCACCGCATCTGAGAATGCACAGATGGTTTGACCAGCCATATTCGAACAAATTCCTGCGATCGCATTGAGATCCGCTTCAGTTCCCTGACCGATCTCGATGCGATGGAACATACGGGCCAACCAATGGCTGCCTTCACGGCATTGACTGCATTGTCCGCATGATTCGTGCTCATAAAATTTCAAAAGACGGGCTGCGACTTCGACGATACAGGTGTCTTCGGAGATGACGATGACACCACCCGATCCCGCCATCGTTCCCGCTTTCGCCAGACTGTCAAAGTCCATGGCCACGTCGGTCTCGGCTGCACTCAACATCGGTGCCGAAGCACCGCCGGGGATAACAGCCTTTAATTTCTTACCGCCCAATACGCCACCGCAATGGGCGATCAGGTCGTTCAAATTGACATTGATAGGCAGCTCGTAAACACCAGGTTTTTCGATCTCCCCCGAAACACAGAAGAGGCGTGTACCACCCGATCGCTCCGTGCCAACCGAAGCAAACTTCGCGGCACCATCGTTAATGATGGTGGGAACCGCACAGAAGGTCTCGACGTTATTCACACAGGTCGGCATTCCAAAGGCACCCACCATCGCTGGAAAGGGCGGCTTCAGGCGGGGTTCGCCGCGTTTGCCTTCGAGACTGTTCAAAAGCGCGGTTTCTTCGCCACAGATGTAAGCGCCAGCCCCGCGATAGACGACGAGGTCGAAACTCCAGTCCGTCCCCGAAACTTTTGTGCCTAAAAGCCCCATTTTGCGGGCTTCCACTATTGCATCTTCGACACGCTTCGTTTCAAAGACGAATTCGCCGCGGATATAGATGAAACCGCGCGACGCGCCGATCGCATGAGCGGCAACGATCATGCCTTCGATAAGCATGTGAGGATGTTTGGTCATCAAAAGGCGGTCTTTGAAGGTACCGGGCTCGCCCTCGTCGGCGTTGCAAACCAAATATTTCGGCTTGGGACGACCGTCGGGAAAGGTCGGAGCTTTCGGCATGAATGACCATTTCATACCCGTGGGGAAACCCGCACCACCACGACCGCGAAGATTGGATTTCTTCACTTCGTCGACAATGCTCTCCGGCGTCATCGCCAGAGCTTTCTCCAGGGCCTTGTAGCCGCCGAGCGAACGATAGACGTCGATCGTATGCGAACCTTCGACATCGTTATGCTGGGTAAGGAGCTTTTCAACTTGGACCATGGCTCAACTCCCGATCTAGCTTATCCATGATGTCTTTCAGGACGCTATCACTCAAATTTTCATAGTAATCATCGTTGATCTGCATCACCGGAGCGGTGCCGCAGGCCGCGAGGCATTCCACTTCATTCAGCGTGTACTTGCCGTCCGCAGTCGTCTGGCCGCAATGGATGCCAAGACGTTTTTCAAGACCTTCCACCAGCTTGTCCGCACCGCGGAGAAAGCAGGCGACGTTGGTGCAGACCTGAACGTGCTTCTGGCCGACCGGCTTCCTGTTGTACATCGTATAGAAGCTCACGACTTCTTGAACACGGGCCGGAGGCAGCTTCAGATAAGCAGCGGCTTCCTTGATCGCTTCGACCGAGATCCAGCCGGCTTTGGCCTGCATCTCATGGAGAAGCGGAAGGAGAAGAGATTGTTCCGTCGGCAAATGCTCGCGCAGGGCATCCATCTTTCGGCTGATTTCCTGATCGATAATCATAGTGGACTCCTATTAGCGATCGAGTTCGCCAGCAATAATATTAAGACTACCAAGGATCGAGACGGCATCAGGGATTTTCGCGCCCTTCATCGAGTATTCAAAACTCTGGAAGAGCAGCAAGGATGGCGGCTTCACCCGCGTTCGCCAGGACTTCGGTCCGCCGCGACTGACGATATAAAAGCCGAGCTCACCATTCGGTGCCTCGACACAGTTATAGGATTCACCCGGCGGGACATCGACGCCTTCCATGAAAATCTTGAAATGGTGGATCAAGGTTTCCATGTTGTTGTAGACATCGGCCTTCGCAGGAATCTTGACGAGGCGGTCGTCGACCCAGAGCGGGCCCTTCGGCAACTTCTTCACGCACTGGGCAAGAATATGCGCCGATTGACGAATCTCTTCCATGCGGACCAGATAACGATCGTAGACATCGCCGTTCACGCCGCAGACGACTTCAAAATCAAGCTCAGGATAGGTGTAGTAGGGACGATCGCGACGAAGGTCGAAATCCACGCCGGAAGCCCGGGCGACGGGACCGGTCAAACCGAAATCGAGGCACTCGTCCTTGGTCAGAATACCGACGTCTTTGGTACGATCGACCCAGATACGGTTGGCGCTCAAAAGCTTCTCGACATCGTCGATCGATTTGGGCAGACCCTTGAGGAATTTGTTCATCATGGAATCGAAATTATCGGGCAGATCGTAGCTCATGCCGCCGATACGCGAGTAAGACGTTGTCAAACGCATGCCGCACATCGCTTCGATGATCGTGTAGGCTTCCTCGCGCCAGTGGTAGAGATACCAAAAGCAGGTCAGGGCCCCCATATCGAGCGCGTTGATCGCAATACAGATGAGGTGATCGATGATTCGGGAGAGTTCCATACAGATCACGCGGATCCATTGGCAGCGCTCGGTCACTTCAAGTTTCAAAAGGTCTTCGACAGCCATCACATAGGCGATGTTGTTGGTCAGGGCGGAACAGTAATTCAAACGATCAGTGTAAACAATCCATTGGTGATAAGTCTTCGCTTCGCCGAGTTTTTCAATCCCGCGGTGAAGGTAACCGATCTCACAGGTCGCATCTTCCACCACTTCGCCGTTGACCCGACACATCACACGAAGGGTGCCGTGCATCGAAGGATGCGAAGGTCCCATGTTGATCATGACCTGCGGGTTGTAAAAATCCGACAGATTTTGACGTTCTTCGAGCAATGATGTCCGAATATCTTTGATCATGTTTACTCCTGGCCAATCGCGGGCGCCCGAGTCGCGATGCGAACCGGTAAGCTATCAGGGAACGGCTGACGGTCCTTGATATCGTATTCTTTGCGCAGAGGATGACCGACAAAGCGTTCGTCCATCTGAATACGGCGAAGATCCGGGTGATCTTCAAATTTGACACCGAACATATCGTAGACTTCCCGCTCAAGCCAGTTGGCCGCTCGCCAGAAGCTCGTGAGTGTCGGCACGCTTTCATTCTCAGCGAGTCCGAGTTTCAAGCGGACCCGCACATTGAAGCGCATGGAATAGAGTTGGTAGACCATGATGAATCGTTTGGGTCCGTCGTTGCCGTCGATATTATCGTAAGCGGTGATATCCGAGAGCCGGTCCATCTGCAGACCGGTCTCGGTGCGCAGCGTTTTGATGGCTGACACGAGTTCTTTTTGCGAATTGACCCAAAGCACAGCCTCCGCATTGGCGTCGAGGTCGATGCGGTTGCCGGGGTATATTTCGACCAAAAGGCCATGAATGCGCGCTTGCTCTGCCAGAATCTTCGGAGTGAGTTTGCTCATTTTCACTGACCCCTAAGCGGTTTCGAATCATCAAACAAACTCTCGTCGGTTCCCTTGCGGAAACTCATGGCATCGTTTGCTTCCGCGCGCGTCAAGCGATGCATCTTCGGACGGTCGGAACCGCTTTGGACGACGTCCTGAAGCTTCAAAATCGCGTGAATCAAGCCTTCGGGAATAGGCGGACAGCCGGGGACATAGATGTCGACCGGCATAATTTCATCGATTCCCTGGAGAACCGAATAAGTATCAAATATCCCGCCTGAGGACGAACAGGCGCCCATGGCGACGACCCATTTGGGTTCGAGCATCTGATCGTAGACCTGACGCAGAACGGGAGACATCTTGGTGGTGATGGTTCCGGCGACGATCAACATGTCAGCCTGTCTTGGCGAAAAGCGCACGACCTCAGCCCCGAAACGAGCCAGGTCGTAGGTTCCCGACAGGGTCGACATCAGCTCGATTCCGCAACAGGACGTACCGAAAGTGAAGGGCCACAAAGAATTTTTCTGAGCCCACTTAACTGCATATTCCAAGGTCGTTGGAATAAAGCCTGCACTGCCGTCTTTTGACATGACTCAACTCTCCTGAAAGGCGATCAATCCCAGTTGAGGCCCTTACGGCCTAACAGGTAGAAGTATCCTACGAGCAAGATGATGAAGAATGTAATCATCTGCGTCAGGATGAAGTTTCCCTGCGTCAGGAATTTCTTGTACACCACTGCCCATGGATACATGAAAACCACTTCCACATCGAAAAGGAGAAAAACGATACCGACGACGTAATAGCGAACGGAGAATTGCTGACGCGCGTTACCTTCGGGAGGAACGCCGCACTCGTAGACCTCAAATTTGGCACTTTCGGAGTATTTGCCCTTGCCGCCTAACACCGCGTTAGCCGCCAGGAGAGCCACACCGACAACACCGCCAATGATCATAAGGACAAGAATTGGAAGATAATGGAAGGAATCTGGATCGACCCACATGCGCTACGAATCCTTTCAGCTAGAAGAGAAACTGCCAAGAAGACTAAGTCAGAATACCTATCGTCCTCACTCGTTCGCGAGTATTGCGCATTATGTACCTTTCCGTCCGAGGCGAAAATACAAAATCGTCCGAAAAAAAACAAAAGCACTCTGAATTCAAAAAAAACCTAAAAATCAGTGTGAATCATATTTTGAAACATGACAAGGCGGCGTGAGGGCAGTCCTTTAGCCTTATCCTTCGCCGTTAGGTCGGCAAATAATCCGGCAACTGACATCCACTCCGAGCAAAAGCCTGCACCGCCTCGCTTCTAAAATCTGACACTGATCAGTCGTGTGACATGACGAACTGTACCAGAATTCTCATTTTTTGTCTTCAAACCAAGCCAATTTAAATGAGAGCATGTGACGTGGACTCTGTACGTGAAAAGCCTCAATCACATCAATTGGTTCGGGAATAACAAAGTTACCCTCGCCGTACAAGATTTCAATGCATGGAATGCGAAAAGATCTTGAGAGCCCTTCTCAGTTCGTGTGAATACTCGATGATTTCCCCTTAAAAGAAATGACGAAACCTTTGTTAGGTTTCGTCATTTCTAAGCTTTAAAAATAGGCTTTATCGTCTAAGCTATGCCTTCGCCACTTGGGCGGCACCCACCGTTTGGGGCGCACTCAGTTTGAAATAAATATCCCATTCTGTTTGAGCCCTGCTCTTGAAGAGAAGCTCACAGGCGCGGCGAAGATCTGGACTCTTCGCCAATTCCTCGTGCGGAACCACGAGAGCCAGCCTTGTGCGTCGACGCAGGGCATCTTCAAGGTGCGTTACCATTTCTCGCTCGGCCATATGCGCGAACTCGGCGAGGATCACTGACGACAGCGGACTGACGGCCGTCCGCAGACTGTCATCGGCCTTTATCAGTTTAAGAATATCGAAGGCGTCGAGGTCATAGCAGCGCCAAAGACGATCGACGAGAGTCCCCTCGCCTGCAACCTGGATATCAGAGAGGCCAAGCGCTTTGGCTTCCGCTTCGAAGCTGTTACGACTCGGGCTTTCGCCAAACCAATCATCATTGAGCTTGACCTTGAGTCCGAGAGTCTTCAGTTCGTCACATAGCTCACGTCCGATATTTAGGCAGTCGGTGAGCTTGCCACCAAAGACGCTAATCTGATTTTCCTCTTTATGCGTCTCAATCACATGCTTGCGCGAGAGATTCATCCAGTCATCATTGACTCCAACCTTCTCACCAACCCTTTTCACTAAAGGTCGAACGCCACAGCGCTCCGAGATAACATCGGCACGGGTCAGAGGCTTCGCCAGGCGGAGGCGTTTATTGATGTTGTCGAGAATGAAGCTCCGATCATCTTCAGTCACTGTCGCAGGCAGTTTGTCCACAGGCGTGTCAGTCGTGCCGATGCAAGAGCAGGCGCCCATAGGAATAACGAAGAAGAGTCGACCATCGTCCGCAAAGAAGGTCAGAACCCTTTTGTTTTCGCTGAGCCGGGGGACGATCAGATGCACGCCCTTGGAGAAGATATGGCGATAGGCCGTCTTGATTGCGGCGACCTGATTCAGACTGTCGGCGTAGGGTCCCGCCGCGTTGATGAAGGCCTTGGCCTTCACAGTAAACGTCTGACCCTGCTCCTGGTCGTTCACCTCAAAGCTCCAGACATCGCCCTTTGTGGCCTTAGTCACTTCCGCGTAGTTAAGAGCGTGAGTCCCGCTTCGCATTGCGCGGCGCATGAACTGAAAGACAAAGCGAGCATCATTATCCCGGAGATAGCAGTCGGAATACTCGAGGCCGCCCTGGCTGTTGCCGGTTTCGACCAGCGGCTCCTCAAGGTTGATGGTCTTGTTCGAAAGGAGTCTGGGCGCTTGCGTAAAAAAGCGACCCATGAACCAGTAGAGCAAGGCGCCCATGAACACCATGATGCGCGGCTTCCTGAAACCTTTTTGCATAGTCGTGAAAAAACGGATTTCCCGCACCGAACTCGGATACTTCCTCATCAACTCATTGCGCGAGCGGCAGAGATCCCAGACGAGACCGAATTCATAAGATTCGAGATATTTGATACCGCCCCAGATTAAATTGGAGGATTCCTGACTCGTGCTCGAGGCAAAATCCTTCTTCTCGAGCAAAGCCACTTTTAAACCGGCTGCGGAGAGGGAGGCTGCTGCCACCGCACCATTGATGCCACCACCGACGATCGCAACATCAAAGGTTTCCGCCTTAAGTCCTGCAACAATTTTTGAGCGCATAAATATTTCTGATCGCCTCTCTGGAATCATTTTCAAGCTGCAAGGTAGCCCGATCGGGCCGACTTGCAAAGACCAAACACGGAATCTCTCCTTCCAGTCTAACCAACGGGAAGGGCTATGCCCAGGCCCCTCTATTGACGAGGCGTCACACCTGCGCCAAAATATAGAGTAAGCAATACTTCCAAGCGCTGGGGCCGACACGATTCCGGCCGTTCTCCGCCTCTGTCGGATTTGAAACAGCTCTTCCTCAGGTTTTGCCCTTTTCCCAAGATTTCCCCCAATGAAATGGTTTTCGCCTCTCGCCAACTCTGGCGCCACCCGAGGATAAAGTATGCCCGCTACCGCTTCTCAATATTGGCTAACCGGGATCCTCGGCGTCCTCAGCATCGGCTCGATCGTCTACACGCTTCGCGACGCCGACATCAGTTCGGCCTTTGTGCAGGAACGCGAGGTTGAAAGTCAGAACTCGATCGATTCTCTGACCACCGACATGAGTCGGCTGATGCGCAGCATCTCCAACTGGCAGAACTTCTGTGAAGATCCTTACGCCTATATCCAGAGCGCATCGGTTCATGGCAGTTTCACCATAGCGGTCAAAGATTCGATGAATCGCGAAGAACTCCTGGCTTTAAGTCAGATCGAGCGCGACGCACTGGCGAGATGCAGCTACACCAGAAATCATCCTCAAATCGCTCAGTTTCGACTTTGCCTTTCCGTCAAGGAAGCCAGCACGAAGAAGGGCCCGACCTGGTTTGATCAGAATCACCTCTTCGAATTGAATATTCAGTTCCGTGAGGCCGGCGCGAAGCTCCTCAGCAGTTGCAAAGATCTTCCCGGCAAGCACGTCGAAGTCCAGAGCTATTTCTCGGCCTACACCGCGGATGGCGAGATCATGGATATCAAACGTATTTCCGGAGGCGTGCGCATCCCTCTCGAAAATGGCGGCCATCAGACTCTTTGATTTCAATTTCTCAAGTTTCCCCCTGCCCTTCAACTCGCTCTCGTGCACTGACTCTCCTCTGCCAACGGGTCAGGCTTCCCCCCTCTGTCACAAAAATCGATGAAACTGAAGTCCTGCTTGACTTTAGGACCGCCTCTTGCCAGAACGGGAAGGAGCTTCCCTTCATCGAATAGTTCGTTCGCGAGTAATCAAATCTTTAACACTTAATCCAAAGTGCATCGATTCCTGAGCCCTCACAAACTCGTTCTTCATGATGAAAAAGAAGCGGATCGAAGGCCTTCAATTCATTTTCATCGAGAGGAAGGGTTGCTTATGGGACGGCGGACGCGATTTTTGATCACCCTCGCATTGTTGATCAGCTCCTGCAGGGAAACGAAGCATGGCAACCCAGCCTCATCCGGCACGGCGCCCCTCCCTCCGGGCACCGACATCTCTCCCTCTAACTATACGCCATCCGTGACGTACCCAGTAAAACGTTACGATGTCGCTCTCGACGGCATCTCCATCAGTCCTCCGATTCACGAAGAGACCTCATCCACCCGACCCCCTTCTCCATCAGCACCATCGCTCTCGTCTCCTGATAACAACGCCTCCGAACCCCTTGCTGTCTCTGGAACTGTGGCAACCGAGACCTTGCGCCGGGCGACCAGCGAGGGCCTGTCCACGCCCCTCTCCGGCTTTGCCCAGAGCACGCGGCACGTCACCGAGCTTCAGCTCCGATCCGGTCAAGGCTCGCACTTTTATACAGGTTTTCCTTTAAGCGTTCACTTCGGTCTTAAAGTCGAAGGGGACGCTTCTAAAATGCTCGTCAACTTTGGTCTCGTTCAGGCCCCGCCGAAAGATTTTCCCAAAGAACGCTACAAAGAATTGAAGTCCTGCAGTATCGGCAGCGGCCTCGCCGTGCATGATGGAAGCGCGGCTCCAGCGGGCGAATCACAGGCTTTTGAAGCCTCACTCAACATTCCAGAGGATTGCCTGGGGGACAAGACTTCCGATCACATGATCCTCACCATGATCTTTAATCCCGACGGTGCTGTGCAGTCTGCAGCGGGCCAGGGTCCGATCTTTCTGGCTTTGGATAAAGAAACAACCGAAGCCAGCGGTCTTTGTCTGAAGTTCGCTGCCGGAGCCAAAGATTGCCAGAACGAACTTTTGATCGAGCGCTCTCCCGGCGTGAACATCAAGGTTACCGACTTCTCGAGCGATTCATCCCTGGCCGTCCTCCCCTATCTCGATCCCGAAGCTATTTTCAAGAAAAAAGCCGAGATGCCGAGCCCCTTTGTTAGCACGAGTGGTTCCCTCGTTCTCGAAGGCGCAACACCGTCGGACCTCGACAAGTATTCTGTGACGATGAACTACGATATCTGTGCCGGCGACGGTTCGTCTGAGAATCTGACGGGCGATTGCTCCGGTCCGGGTTGGCAGAAATTGAGCGCGATCGCTGCCGACTCGACCAACACTCTCGACAAGATCAGCGACAGCCAGGAGCTCAAGGGCTTCAAAGCGGATGAGCCCCTCAACTTTTCAAACATGATCCACGCGATGGGCGCGAGCTACAAAGCCCTGTCCTCCAAAGGCAAAGGCGCCTGGGCCGCCGAAACCTTCTTTCGGGTCAGAGCCTGTGCAAAAGTTCTTAAGAACGGGACAGACGTTGCGCAGGTCAATCTCGACTCACAGGCAGCGGACGGCGATGCGACGGCCGATGATTGCATGATCTTTCCCCTCTTCAAAATGGAAGAGACCGCAGCCACCAACAGCAATGCTTGCGGCAACAGCGACTCGAGCCTCGACAGCGATGGCGAGTGCGATACGGCCTTTAACGATCCCAACCTGAAGGTGATTAATCCCGTCGCTAACTACGTTAAATCCTGGGGTGGCGCCTGGGGCGATCAGGATAAACTGCGCGTGAGCTTCGAGGCTGGTCCGAGACTTGTCATGTCCGCCACGAAGATTGCCACGCGCGTCGGCACCAGCATCAGCTCCCGCGGCTATATCAATACCGATCTTTTTGCTGCGGACCTCAGCATGTATCTCGATCTCTCGGGTGCTGATCAACATTATATCGAGCCTTCAATTAAAGCCTTTGGCGCGAAGATCTATGGATCACGCATCAACCTAAAGTCGGAATACGAATACTCCCTGCCGCTCGATAAATGGATCGGTGACAACGGCAAGAACAAGACGATTGAAAAGAGCGTCACGAGCAAGATTGAAAAAGCGTCGACCGATCTTGATACGCCCAAGATCTTGAATAAGGGCGACATCCAAAACAAACCGAGTGCCCTCTTTGTCAAAGAACTCTGCGGCAGTGCTCAGGTTCCCGTTTATATCATCACGGTCTCCCTCGATGTCTGCGGCGAACTCGGTGCTTACCTCGGTCTCGGGGCCTACGCGAGGGTCCGTGAACCCTTCGCCGAAGAAGCAAAAATGTTTCCTGGCGGCAAGCGTGTCGCGGTCGTGGGCATGTACTTCATCCCCGCTGTGGCAGCCAGTGCGAGAGGCCAGGTTTCAATCGGCATCATCATCGCCAAAGTCGGAGTCGGCGGCGAAATGCGCATCGTGGAAGTGGCTTTGCCTGTGACTCTGGCCGCCAAAGCCGGCAACTATGAACACACTGTTCGCACCGCTAACGGCGCGAAACGCACGACGATGGGCCTCAGAGCCAACGCGAACTTCGATACGTCTCTTGATCTGGCCTGGCTCGGCGGCCGTATCTATGTCTTCGCGGAATACTGGGGCTTTGATTGGTGCAAAGCCTGGATCTCATCCTACCCTTGTCACTTCGGTTGGAAAAAGGTCGACCACGATGTCGTGAGCTTTAACAGCGGCGAAACTCGCTTCAGCCTGATCCATCAGGATTTCTTTGACCGGACCTGGGAGCCTTACCTGGTCAGCAACGGCGAAGGCTGTAACGGGGTCCTGGAAAAAGGCGAAGAATTGAAAACGGGCGAAAAACTTTGCTCGACCAATGGTGACTATCGCTTGGATATGCAGGAAGATGGTAATCTCGTGGTCCATCACAAGACTTTTGGAGCGATCTGGGCGAGCTTCACACAGTTCAGCGGACTCGCTCGGGCGAAGATGGAAGACGACGGCAACTTCAAACTTTGGGACGCGCATAACAACCTGAAGTTTGAAACCAAAACTTCCGGCAAAGGCGGCGCCAAAATCATTCTGCTCAATGACGGTCGCCTTCAGGTTCTCAACGAAGAGAACGAAGCTATCTGGAATGCAGGCGATACCTCGGGCCTCCTCGACAAAGGCTGCCTCCCGGTCTTGACCGGCGGCCAGACTTTAAATCGTGGCGAGAGCGTCTGCAGCGTAAATAAACGTTTCAATCTGATCATGGAAGACGGGGGCAACCTTGTGATCTACCAAAACAGCAAGCACGAGAAGATCTGGGAAGCAGGCGCCAATGGCCGAGGCGGCGTGCGCGCTGACATGCAGGAAGACGGCAACTTCGTGATCCATACCCAAGACAATGCTGTGCC
>JACMPP010000089.1 GCA_014377445.1 Oligoflexus sp. | reverse complement strand
TTCATCGTCTGCCGAGCCAGACGGTCTTCGTCATGTTCAAGGATGAAACGCCTCAACTCGCCGAACGCCTTTTCGAAGAGCACCAGATTCTGATTCGCCCCTGCCAGTCGTATGGTCTCAACTCCTGGTATCGCATCGCGGTTCGTCCGCGTATCGATATGCAGAGATTCTTTTCTGCCTACGACCAAATCAAGGATAGCCCATGACATGAGCCAGAACTCTGGAGCGGAACGCGAAGGTTATGCCAATGAACAGGCGGCGCTTTACGGCAGCGTTCTTCATGGACTTTTTGAAAACGCGAGCTTTCGTCTGCGTCTCGTCAATCAACTGCTGGCCAAACGATCGCTCCCTGCCCTTGCCGCATCCAAAGTGCCAGACCAGACAGAAATTTTCGATCGTATGGCTGATCATCTCGAATCGAACTGTGATAGGCCTGCCATTCACCTCCTGGTGCAACAGGAAAGGAAATAGAATGACAATTCGAACCGTTTCCGAAGACATGCGTATCAACATTCAAACTGAAATTGATGAGAAGACCAAACCACTGGGATCTCTCGGCCGTCTCGAAGAACTCGCGATGCAGATCGCTTTGATCCAGGGGACACTTAAGCCCCAAATCAAACGACCGACGCTCGTGATCATGGCGGGTGACCACGGCATTGCTCGCTTAGGCGTGAGTCCTTACCCGCAATCGGTGACGGGGGCTATGGTGCAAAACTTCGCGATGGGTGGAGCGGCTATCAATGTCTTCACCAAACAGCTCGGCTGGCAGCTTGAACTGATCAATTGCGGGACTCTCGAGAAAAACGAAATCGATGGTGTTTACAGTCTCAACATGGGTCCTGGGACTGCGAATTTTCTGGAGCAGGAAGCGATGAGCGCGACCGAACTCCAAAAATGTTTTCACGCAGGCGAAGGCCGTGTGCGTCTGCACGCTGATCTCGATTGTAACACGATTGGCTTCGGGGAAATGGGTATCGGCAACACATCATCAGCCGCTCTTCTCATTCATTGTCTCAGTTCAGTTCCCCTCGAAGTCGCTGTGGGTCGTGGAGCCGGTTGCAATGATGAGCAGCTCGATCTCAAACTGAAAGTCCTGACCAAGGCCCTGGAGCGTCACGGCCGGATCACAGACCCGATGAAGGCTCTGCAGACCTACGGTGGTTTTGAAATCGCCTGCATGACCGGCGCAATGCTGGAAGCCGGGCGTCTGGGCATGATCGCCCTCGTGGATGGGCTTATCGGTACCAGTGCCGCCCTTGCCGCGATTCGCATCGATCCCCGTATCAAACCCTATATGATCTTTGCGCATCAATCTCAGGTTGTCGGTCACAAGGAATTACTCAACGAGCTGGATGTAAAACCGATTCTCCATCTCTCGATGCGTCTCGGCGAAGGCACAGGCGTGGCCTTGGCGTTGCCTATCCTTCAATGCGCAGCGGCCATGCTCTGCGAAATGGCAACCTTTGCCAGTGCCTCCGTCGCGAAGAAACTGCCTTCATGAGGCGACTCTTCGAAGGCATTGCAGCGAGTCTGATTTCGTTCACGCGTATTCCCGTGCCGTTCCCGCTCGCGACCGAAAGCTTTCAGGATGCGACCTGGCACATTCCTCTCATCGGATGGCTCAATGCAGCCGTTCTCACTTTGACCTGGCAATACCTGCCCGTACCGCTGGATCTGAAGTTCGTCCTCGTCCTGCTCCTTCCCGTGATCATCAGTGGAGGCATGCACGAGGATGGTCTTGCCGATGCTGCGGATGGTTTGTTTGGAGGGCAATCGCCGGAACGCCGGCTGGCGATCATGAAGGAACCGCAAGTGGGTTCGTTCGGAGTGCTGGCCCTGATCCTCTACATTCTAGCCTATTATCTGGCTCTCAAAAACATTTCTACGTTTTCCATGATGAGCGCCATCTGTGTGGCTTTCCCGCTCGCGCGATTGCAGGGGCCCATCCTTGCCGCGTGGCTGCCTTACGTGCGGCCTGATGCTGGAAGTAAAGCCAATGCTTATCTGGGTTCGCATCGGCTTATGATTCTTTGGTCGTTGATATGGGTCTTGCCCGTCGCCTTCTTCGTTCCCACGCTGGGGTTTGGGTTGGCGCTCCTTGGCAGCTTCATCCTGGTTACCGTCTCGGCCGGACTTTTGTTTAAAAGCAAGCTCGGCGGCATCACCGGTGATTGTCTCGGAGCGGCGATCAAGATTTCCGAGATCGTTCTCCTTTGGACTTTCGCTCTGCAATTCAGCTCCTGAAGAGGCTATCTTTGAGCAAAATTATTCTTATTCGTCATACCAGGCCGGATATTCCCGAGGGTCTTTGTTATGGGCATAGCGATGTCCCCTACGAACGCGACGCTTTCCTCGCCTGGCAAAGCCAAGTGCCATGGCCCGAGACCTATCGCGTGTATTCCAGCCCTCTCAAACGTTGCCATGACCTCGCCCTCAAGGCTCTTCCCGGTCCGGTCTGCATCGATCATCGATTGAAAGAGCTGCACTTCGGTCTTTGGGAAAATCGACTTTGGAGTGAACTCCCGCGGGAGGATACCGAGCGCTGGACCAGCGATTATCTGAATCAGGCGCCGCCTGAGGGGGAGACCGTCCAGGATCTCACACTTAGGCTTCGCTCCTTCATCCTCGACTTGAGCGAAGGCGACGAATCGCACATCGTCTTTTCGCATGCCGGAGTGATTCGTCTTCTTCTCCTTGCCGCTTATGGGGAAGGACTCGGGCAGTATTTCGTGCGAACTGTGGATTTTGGTTCAATCGTCATTCTACCCCGCCGTCCCCAGGCCTTTGACTTCGATCGGCTGCTCGAGCGATGAACTTCATCATTATTTCAAATGCTCGCATTCGACCTAGGTTCCTGTAATCTACCTGTAAGTGTCGCGGTGCGACCTAACATGACGCATCCAGGCGAAAAAATGCAGGTGCGAATAGATTCCGAGGAGACATTCATGAAGACATTCAGGATAGCGAGTATGGTTCGGGCATTTTTGCTCTTAGTTCTCGCCACGTTAGCCATCGAATTCACGATGCCTCAAAATGCCGAAGCCCGTGCTGGTGGCAACCGATCCATGGGTCGCAGCATGTCGCGACCTGCGCCAAGTCAGCAGTACCGTCCTCAGTCAGCGCCACCCCCTCAGAATAATCAACCTCAGGCAGCTCCTGGGCGAGGTGGCTTTATGAGAGGCCTCGCAGGTGGTGTAGCCGGTGGTGTTTTGGGAAGCATGCTGTTTAGTTCATTCGGACATGCGGCTCCTGGCGGTGGAATGGGCGGCGGAGGCTCAGGATTTGGCCTGATCGAGATCATTCTCGTCGCTGGCCTTGCTTACCTGGCCTTTCGTTGGTGGAAAAGCCGTCAGATGAAATTGAATACAGCGGGACAAACGGGAGCTGGATTCGGAGGGGCGTATCCCATGGAGAGAACACAATCTCCGGCCGACACCGCCTATCCTCCTTACGCAGATACTCCCACCCACAATGCGGTCCTCGCCGGTCCTGGTATCGAGAGTGAAGACGCGAGCGATATCTTCTTCAAGGTGCAGGGCGCGTTTACCCGTCGGGATTTGAGCTCAGTCGGTGAATTGTTAGGCCAAGAGGTTTATCAGGGCCTCAACCAGGATGTAAAAGATCTTCGCGATAAGAAGCAGATCAACCGTCTGGAGAATATATCGGTTCGTAAAGTCGAAACGATCGAACGATGGAATGAGGGAACGGCCGAGCTGTCGAGAGTTCGTTTCACAGCGAATCTCCTGGACTATACTGTCGATGAGACGACTTCAAACGTCATCTCGGGCAGTGCGACCGATCCGGTGAAGTTCGAAGAAGATTGGCTCTTTTGCCGGGCAACACCCTATGCCGCCTGGCAGTTGGTCGGTATTCAGCAGGTATAAGCTAAGCGAAGCTCCGAAAGATTAAGGAAGTGCCACGTTTATAACGTGGCGCTTTTTCTCGATTCGCTCCGGGCGTTTTTTGCAAGTACGGATTTTCTGCTGAGATGAAAGTTCTCCGTCACGAGGTGAACCTTGTCGAAAAATATTTATCCCCTATGCGCGCTGATACTTTTCCTCAACACGATGCTTTTCGCTGAAGTCCACCAGTCGCATAGAGGCGAGACAAGAGCTTGATAGGATTTCGACCCGCATCTTTGGAACCGGGCTGATCAGTCGTGATAGGCATTCTCCCGTCCTGGTCATGCGCGACAGAAAGGGCGAGTGGATTCGGCTGGATGGCCTGACCTCCGTCAAGGGGCTTTTGGCGAAGTTGAATGCGCCTTCAGGGCCCTGACTTCCCCCTATCTATCGGGACCGGATGTGATAAACTCAGGTCATCGACAAAAACGGGTTTAAATGCCGTGAATAAAGCTCTAATCTTTTACATTTTTGCCATCTCGGGCTTCTTTCTAGAGCTCTTTCACCTCCCTATACCCAATACGTCCCGATCTCTTCCCCGGTCGATCACAGCCTCGCCCTCTCAAATTGTCGATCAGCTGCCTTGCAAATCGGACGATGAATCTCGCATATCGCTCTGCAGCGATGATGTCCTAGACGATGATCATGGTTTCGAGGCCTTGCCACTACTCTATTCGATTTCCCGTCTCGTTCTCGTTTCCCATTATGCGGAAGCGATTTCTTCCTTCTTCTTCTTTCGGCCTATGCGTGTGCACTCTCCTCTGGTGTCCTCCCAAGGACCGCCCATTTTCGTTTAAATCAGCCTTCGATATTTTAAATCCAGAAAGAACCTGAAGCTATGACCTCGCTTGTGTTTGCAATAGGCGCTTGTGCGTTTATGGGGGCCGTTCTATCAACCTTACCGATAGGTCCCGTCAATCTCCTTTCGCTTTACTTTACCCTGAACGGTAAGAGCCGCCTGTGGCGTCACTTCATCGTCGGAATTTTGATCGCCGACACCGTCGTCTGCGTGTTCGCAACGCAGGTTCTGGCGTTTCATTCAGAGAACCTGCTGGGAGATTTTAAACGCTACGTTCCCTACCTAAGCGTGCTTCTTGCGCTTCTTCTTCTCCTCCTTGGCCTTCGGCTCTTGTTCTCTGGGAGACCTGACAGCGATTCCAAATACAGCGATTTGAAAGAAGACTGTCTGCGCCATCGACTCACGGTTATCGCCGGAGGGTTCGTCGCCACCGCGATGAGTCCGGGGCTGTTCATCTTTTGGTTTGCCTGGTGGTTGAAATGGTTTGTGGATTTCTCGCATTTTGATCGTCTCGAAAGTTCGTTGGCTGTCACGGTCGGTCTTTGTCTGGGCGATATTCTGGTATTCGGCATCTATCGAAAGCTGGCCTTAAGATTCGGTCCGAATCTCATCGACCGGTCGAGTCTCAAGCGAATCAATCAGGGGATCGGCGGCATCATGATTGCGCTCGCCATCTTCGTTGGATTTTCGTTTTAATTTTTTAACACAAGACTCTGGGGCTTTATGAATATGCTTTTGACTCTTTGGAAAGTTATCAATCCACTCTGCCTGAGATGGATTCAGAATGAATCGGCCAAACAGTTTCTCAGTCTCTCGCTTGCTGAGCAGAAGAAGCTGTTGGCGGATCTCTCGCAGTATCGTGGGAAGGTGTCTATCGAAGGCAAAGTCTACAAGAAGTGGAGTTTTTACCTCGACACGATTCGTCAGCATTTTCAATTGCCTTGCACCGTGGAGACAAGAAGGGATCGTGCCGTCCTGCTCGAGAGTCTTTGTCGGAAAGACGACAAGATTCTTCTTCTTGGAGATGACGATCTGCTGTCCTGGGAGCTGGCTCAACGTGATTTCACAGCCGTCACGGCATCGGATTGTGATGGGGAGCTTCTCCATCACATCAGCCAACTCTGTGCGCCTTTGGCGAACAAGCCCCGCCTCGTGCCGGGCGATTTCTCGGATCAGGAATTTGATCCTGGTGTAAAGCCGGATGTCGTCTGTATCGATCCGCCTTACAACCTACGTTGGACGCAGATCTTCCTCTCGAAGGCGCTTCAAAGCGTGCGAGACAAGGATGACGCGTGCCTGCTGATGATGATCAACCCGCATTGTTTTGGGACCGAGGATTGGCAGGCTATTTTAGATCGCCTCCAAAGAAATTCTTTTGAATTGGTCGAGCACCGCCCGCAGTTCAATGCCTATCCTTTGCAGGGTCTAAGCAGCCTACTTCTGCGCTGGGGTTTGCGGATGATTGGAGCGGGAACGAGCCAAGGCCCACTCTATTTCACTTCGGATCTGTTTGTGTTCAAGCGCAGAAAGTTCGCTCAATTGGTCGTGACGAGCTTCCATCCGGCTATGGAAAGCGCAAATAGGTCTGCGGCCGCCACTGAAGTGGAATGGAAGGTCGCAAGCTTGTAAGAATTAATCCTCTTCAAAGAACAGAGGCGCTGGCTCGACTCGCGCTTCTGCAGCTCCCAGAACCAATCCCAGGATCTTCTGCAAATGCTCGGCATCGTCCTGCCTCAAAGTCTGTATCGCCCGTATCAATCGATCCTGCACCGCTTCCGGTGATGATTCCAAAAGCTTTCGGGCCTTGGCGGTAACTTTCAGTTCCAAGCGTCTGGCATCATCTTTGGCGCTTTTGCTCGCCACTAATCCCTTTTCGATAAGCTTTTTCACTACGACCGACACCGAGGACTGGTGGGTGTGCGTGATAGCCGCAATATCGCTGAGCGAAAGGTGGTGATCGGATTGCTGAAGTTTTCGCAAGACGTAGAGCTGAGCGGCGCTGAGTCCAAGATTCTTTTCGGTCGCACGGGAGGCGATATGAATCAGACTTACCAGGTGACGACAGGAGTCGAGAACGTCGTAAGCGGTCTTGTCGGAGACCAGTTGTTTTGAATCGTTCATGAATATTTAAGCCTCTTTTGCCGGCCAGAGGACCTCATAGCCTGTGCGACAGTGCTCGCAGATTTCATAGTAGCGTGGATTCATGTTGTGAAAACGGAAGTGGGTCTGCTTCTGGCAATGCTGACAGACCACTGAGCCTTCGATAAGTCGCGGAAGTTTTTGAACTTTAAAGAACACAAACAGGGCGGCAAAGGGACCCGCAATGAACGCAATCGGTGTCAACACCAAATGGATGATGGGTATAAAAATGGTGAGTGCGGCTGTTGCCCAGCACACAGCCAGTGCTTTCGAAGCCTTCTTAACAATCTCATTTTGAGCGTAGAATTCGACAAGGGATTGTGTCGGTACGACCTTGCCGGCAAATTCTGCGAAAACAACGACGGGCTTATCCACAGAGTATCCTTCTTGCAAAAGAGAAAACCATGAAATGTATGGTCTCCCATGCAATACTTTTACCGAGAAGATTAAGGCATTGCAAGCCTATTGAGAAGGATTAGCGACCCGCGGCTTTCTCCGTCTTGCGTATATCCTCAGGAGACAGGTCTTCCTTGGCCTTCGCCAGCACGCTCTGGAGTTCGTCCGTGTATTTGCGGCAAGGGTGATCCTCGCCCGTTCCCGGTTCGATGAGAGCGACGAGAGCGAGCGCCGGGTTGATCGCGGCCCCTAAAGCAAGGGCGGCTGCACTTTTGATGATGAGATCTTTGCTTTCGATTCCGGCCTTGATGTCATTGAGAGGGCCGCGGACGAAGATGGGCGCGCGCACGCTGCCTATACTGAAGTCGCGAGGATGAACTGTGAGGAGGAAGTCAGCTTTGTTGCCAGGAAGATCGAGTTGGCCTTTGCCGACGAGGTTACTATCGGTCGTGGCGATCAAGATTGTTTTCGTGCGGTAAACACCTTTGTCCGCCTCGAAAGAAAAGAGTGAGCATTCGAGTTTCTTCAAAGGATGCCCGAGGAACCAGTCGCCCAGAGTCTCTGAGATATCAAGGCCCGCCGCTTCCACGAGAGTGGCGGACAGCTTGCCATTTTCAACCGCCAGTTGGACCGGACCTGCGACGGTTTTGGACATTTCCATCGGTGTGCGGCCGTGCATTTTGAGATCCATGTGACCTGTGAGAAGGCCTTTGGCGATCTCGCTCGTCTTGATTTTCAGTAGGGGGATTTCTTTAGCAATGGGTCCGAGCAAGGCATCGAGGTTCACGCGGCGGGCGCCGAGTTGAATTTTGACATCGATATCGTCCTTCCTGCCATCGAACAGGAGATCGCCACCGATGGTTCCCTCCGCCACACCGAAGTTGAGGGGATTGATAGTGATTTTACCCCGATTCATTTTCAAATGGGCATTGAGGCTGTCAATAGCCTTACCGGCCTTCTGACCTTCGAATTCCTTGACGAGAATTTTGATGTCCGCATCGACGGCTCTCAAAGCCGCGACCTTGATGGGCTCGTTCGAGAAGTACTGGCCTGGCGCCTTAGGCACTTCGTCGGGCTCTTTGTTGTTTTTATCGGTTTGGGCAAGACCTTTCAGATCAGTGGCGAAGAGTTTTGGGGACTGAAGATCGGCCTGGATGAGCGTGCGATTGTTGCTGAAATCAAGACCACCGTTGCCGACGACTTTGGTGTTGCCAAGCTGCAGATTTATTTCTTCAAATCGAATCGTCTCTGACTTTTTATTGAGGGCAAAGCTCAGGGTATAGGCAGGTATATCACCAATGTTTAATTTTAGAGCGCGTTTGAGCTTGGTTATTCCAGGGCCGGCAAGGTCGACATCAAAGTGGGATTCGCTCTGGGTCATTCTCACGTTCCCGCGGGCTTCCAGATGATGATCCGCGATCTTTGCATCGATACGCGCTGGATAAGCGGCTTTGGTATCGCGGAAGGCATCGAAAGAACCAAAGGCTCCCAAGACTTCAAAGGGCAAATCAGCCACTTTCCCTTCGGCGCTCAGCATCGAAGGCTTATCGTTGTTGGGTGCGGTTACGCCGGCATGGACAAGACTAAAGAGAAAAGGGTCGGCGTTTTTCTTGTCGCCCTTATAGCTCAACTTAAAATCGGAGATCGAAGCCGAGTTAATGAATATCGTCGGCAGATCCTGAATGTTGAAACTCTTCTCTTCGGCTTTTACTGCGTTTGGGTCCGACTTGGACGCGGCCAGATGAACTGTCGCCTGATCGAGAACAGCATTTTGAATAATGAGCTGTTTGTGAAAGAGGAGTGGGAAGACCTTGAGCTGAAGGTAAGCTTGGCCGGATTGGAAATCTCGGAGCCCGGAATATTCACTGGAGTTTTTGAATGTGATTTTGTCGACGCCAGCCTCCGCCGAGGTCAAAAGGCCAACTTTAATCCCTTCGATGTTTTCGATCTCCAGATCGGTAAAACGTTCGATTGTGGCTTTGACGAAGGGTCGATGCTTATCCCAGTCGACGACGTTGATAATGACCAGCGCTAGAATGGCGAGAAGGACCGGGGTTAGGATGATTCCCAAGAGAATGCCGAAGATTTTTCTGGATTTATGCATGACCTTTTCCCCGTATACTGCGCATCGACTCTATTCACAGAATTATTTTACACTTATGAATGTCCGGGCTTTAGTGCAGATTGATTAGGGTCAGTCGCATCCTGTTGATATCACGGAAATATTGGAAATCATCTAATTTCTGCACAGGCTATAGTCGCTAATCATTCCCGCTTGCTTAGCTAGCGATTTCGTTTAGTCTAGGCAGACCTATCATGTTGGAGCACCTTATGATCAGATCAGATATTTCGATCGGAACCGACGATGTGGCCGCACACTACGATTCCCTGGACAAATTTTATCGCGAGATTTGGGGTGAGCATGTTCATCACGGATACTGGGAAAGCGGCAGGGAAAGCGCGGACGAGGCGGTTCTGCACCTCAGTCATTTCCTCGCGCGTTGGCTCAAGCTCTCCTCTGGGGACAATGTCGTTGATGTGGGCTGCGGCTATGGCGGGACTTCCAGGCTGTTGGCCGAAGATTATCATGTGAACGTCACCGGCTTTACTCTCTCGAAAGAGCAGGAACGATTTGCCTCGATGAAAAATGTCGGGAATGGTTCGGTGAATATCGTTTGTCAGGATTTTCTTAGCAACGATCTGAGGACTTCGGGCTACGACGGTGTTCTGTCCATAGAATGTCTTGAGCACATCGACGACAAACAGGAGGCCTTCAACGAAATCCATCGCATTCTGAAACCAGGGAAGCGGATGGCGATTGCCGTTTGGTCGGCGGCTGAAGTTCCCAATCGTCTGCAGACTCATCTCCTGCAGTCCATCTGCCGAGAGGGTCGCTTACCGAGTCTGCCTTCTGGGAGCGAGTATGAAGCTTTGATTCAGGGCGCAGGCCTGAAGCTGGTGAAGTCACGGGAGATCGGGGATCAGGTGAAGAAGACCTGGATGATCTGCGCGAAAAGACTGGCGGGGAAAATCGCCAACGATTCAACCTACAGATCCTATCTTATGAACAGCCAGGCCAAAGACCGGATCTTCGCCCTGACTTTGGTGAGAATCCTGGCCGCATTTGAAATGAAGGCGATGAAATATTGGCTTTTTGCTGCTGAAAAGCCAGCTTAAATTAAGGCGCGAGTTTGAATTCCCATTCCTGGGTCATGGAATCGGACTGGACCGAGATTTCCACATTGGAGAAGTTCAGGGCCTGAGGATTGGGAATGAGCGCTAAAATATTCACGTGATCCAGGAATAAATGATTTCCGGTAAGAATGAGGAAAGGCGAGGACTTGGGCCCTCGCCATGAATTATCGAATGCAGATACTGGGACGAGTTGTTGTTTTCAATTCGGAGACTGCCCCACCATCGCCCAATTTGAAAGTCATCGCGTTGGTGTTCAGTGAGGAGGTGGTCGCTGTCCAGAAAACAAGATTGGAGAGATTCAATTCGCTGGTTGCATAGAACTTATATATTCCATCGATATGAGCTTGCATCATTTCTTTTTGGGTTGGCAGGCGCCAGTCAGAGAAATTGCCGTAGCTCAATCCTTCACAGGCAATAATCGCGTTTTCCCAGGTTGCCGTCGCACTGCTGCGTGCCCACATAGTTTTTGTCATCTGATCGCGATAGACACAGTCCTCGCCGGTATCGCATACAGCGTTGGTATTGGTATCTCCCGCAGTGTCCCGAGTAAAGGAGATATCATTGCCATTGAAGGTAGGGAATCCTGGAATATCCTGGCCCGGACTGGCTGCGCTGTCGACCAGGGTATCATACATATCCGGACCGGTATTCGAACCAACTGCAAGACGGTCAAAGAAGGTGATATCGGCTTGCCCTCTGGCAAATTCGATGGCCCCGGCCACGTTACCGATGGTTACGCCGCGACGAATATTCCAAGGAAGAAGTTTCGATGCCTGCGCAGCGATATAACTCGAAGTCGCCATACAATCGAATTGTCCGTCGACACAGTACGGCATTGCACCGGCGACGCCACCTACAGTCATCGAAGTATGAATTTTTGTT
>JACMPP010000088.1 GCA_014377445.1 Oligoflexus sp. | reverse complement strand
CTTGCGCCAAACAATATAGGCTTTCTCAAGCTGATCTAAGCTCTCTACTTTCATAACTTGCCCTCTCGATGACTGCATTGTCACCTGCGCAAGTTTACCTTCGATGCTGAGCTGAGTCGGCTAGGTTTGCCGGAACAGTAGAGCTCATGTTATCTAATGACAATATCTTAATCAAGCTCATTTCCAATACTCAATCGGAACATGGTTGTTATGCGGCTTAGCATCCTCCCAAACTTTGTCTTTGGGAATAAGAGCTCTCGCCTCTCTTCAATCCTCGACCTCTTCCCTAGCCCTTTATATTTTTACTCTTCACAAAATCTTGAATAACTGAAAAAAGGTCGGTTTGACTTTCGTCAAAACTCTGCAATTTTTGCACGAGGTCGGAGTTTTCAGATTCTGTTAGAGTCAAATTAACATCGACGTTGCACAGAGTGCCGGTGATAATCTTCCTTTCCACCGAAAAGGAAAGCGACTCTACTCCGCAGTCTTGTCCGCTCATACGGGTGGGAGAAGCCTCGATTATTCCGTCTTTGTTTTGCAGCGAACTGATCTCTCTTCTTTCACTTGAAGCTTGCTTGTGCAAACTCTTAGCGCAGCTTGAGTCGGGGGGAGGGGTCCCATAAACTGGGCATTTATGGTCAAAAGGATTACAGGCGAGCGCCAGGTAACTCAGGATAGTGAAGGGAATCAATTGCCAAATCTTCATTTTTGCCTCGCAAGCTTGGTTCATTCATTAAGGATACCCTCAGATGTGCTTATCGGAGCAATAATTTTTCTTCTGCAACAATTATGATGAACGCTCTGAATTCGCCTGTTTTATCAGACTTCAAGACCTTGCAGTCTCAATATTTCTCTGCTATTCCTCAGCATTCCAAAACTTGAGTTGAAGTGAAAGCATTCTTTCACTTTCTGCAAAGGACTATCTTAATGACGTTCCGCACTTTTATGGTTTTTTTGCTGGGTTATTTGTCAATACATTCAATGGCTGCCGCTTGTCCTAATGGCCAAGTTGATAAGTGTCTATTGCGCCACCCTTTCTCGGGCGAATGTAAGGTATCCGCTTGCGTCAGCGCGATCTCATTTCAGCCTGTCAAAGAGATCGTAACAGAGGCCGCTTGCGATTCCTTTGCGGCAACGGCAGGACAGAGTTATGTCGCAGCGGCAGCGACTCAAGCCGGTCGTTATCCCTATAGCAAAATCTTAAACCGGGTGATGAAAGAAAAATTGCGACCTCGATTTGGAAACTTGGTCGACACTGTAGCCATTCACTTCAGGGCTACCCCTCTCGATAAGTTTTCCTTTTTTGGTAAAACTTATAGTTCCGGATCACTCGCTCAAACATTTGGATCTGATATTTATATCAATCTCAACGAGTACCAAACAACCACCGACCTCATCGCACACGAAATGACGCACACTCAGCAGTGGGTTGCAGATAGCCGTAATCTTCTGGCTTTCGGAGTGGACTACATGCGCAAATGGTGTAAAGCAGGATTTTCGTATGAAGAAAATCCCCTTGAGAAGGCTGCATTCGCTGTGGAGACGGAGTATGGTGAACTTTCCCTGATCCCGACCACGGCAATCGATGATCCAGCTCCAGCGCCGCCTCCGATTGAAACGAGTGACCTGGAAAGCACCGATACCACTCTTCCGGCCGCTCCGCCTTCACCTCGTCCCAGCCAGCCTACAGTGTCGCAGCCGGTCGGGGAAGAAAATTATCCCGAAGCTGGTTCTACCGTTGTTCTCGTATCCCGATATAGTCAAAAATGTTTGGATGTGAAGGATAACTCGCTCGTAAACGGCGGGCTCCTTCAGCAATGGGATTGCAACAATAATGATGCCCAGAAGTTCCATATCGTTACGAAGGATAATGGGTACGTAAGCCTTGTTGGAGTCTCATCGGGACGCTGTGCTAGCGCTGAAGCTGCAAATAAAGCCAATGGCACTCAGGTCCTTCAATGGGAATGCCATGACGGTGCAGATCAAAAAGTACGCCTTATTCCCAACGATAAGGGAAGCTATACGGTACACTTCGCTCATAGCGATAAGTGCATGGATGTGCAAGGCACAACCAAAGACAACGGCGCTCTTATTATTCAGTTCGATTGTACGGGCAAAGATGATCAGGACTGGATTATTAAAGACGCGGACAATTCAACCGAATGGAGCAGCCACCCTAGCTCTTCGGCAGGTAGCTCAGGAGAATGGACCGAAAGTGTTGAGCTTGGCGGCATCTACACTTTGACTTCACGATACAGCAGCAAATGTCTGGATGTAAAAGATCAATCCACAGCGAATGGTGGCCTTCTCCAGCAATGGGACTGCGGCAATGGAAGTCAGCAGAAATTCAGAGTTGTAGATGAAGGCAATGGTTTTGTCAGTTTAGTCGGTCAACAGTCAGCTCGATGTGTCAGTGCCGAAGCATCCAACAAGGCGAATGGTACCCGCATTTTGCAATGGGAGTGCCACGGCGGTGACGATCAGAAGGTGCGTCTCGTACCGACAGACAAAGGCAGTTACACCGTTCATTTCTCTCATAGCAATAAATGTATGGATGTTCAGGGTACAACCAAAGAAAATGGTGCTTTGCTTATCCAATTCGATTGTACTGGAAATGACGATCAGGACTGGATCTTAAAGCGAGCCCAGTAAGTTATCCATAGAGCTGGCCTCTTAGTTCGAGTCAGGCGCGAGTACTTTTATTCCATCTTAAACGGCTCAGGACTTTGTCTCTACCGTTCCGGTAAACCAAGCTGATTTTATTGATCAATGAGTATACGCTCGAAGTCGATCCGACCTCCAGCCTTCGCATGACGCAAAGGGGCAGTCGACTGGCCCCCCGATGGCGCCGATTTTTGGGCGTAATCCTTGAAGGCGCCTCAGTTCAAACCGTTATTGAAATAATTTACTTTTCGACCTCAGCCATCTGATCTCGATAGGACCAAGGCAAATAGAATTCTGGCCTTTTCGCGAGGTCCTCATGATTTTCGAGGCAATAGGTAAGATATGCCACCGGCTCGATTTCATTGTCGATAGCAGTGATGACGAGCGACATATATCGGTCGCCAACTTCCGCACCGGCTGCAGTTTGGTAGTTAAAGCTAGCCGCAAGATAGCGGACAGGGATGATCAATGACTGCTCAACCAAGTTGGTATCGAGCGGTATTCCAGGCATTTTACAGAACTGAGTGAGCCTCGGCCACTGATTGATTATGAATGTCAGCGGATGCCAGAGTGGAGATCTCGGTTCGACGAGTCCCGACGTAATTTTTT